>JAAUZS010000137.1 GCA_014804495.1 Lachnospiraceae bacterium | reverse complement strand
TATAATATGTTCGGACAGTCCGGAAATTTCTGCTTTTTTGATTAATCCGGCACACAATTTAGCGGCAATTTCTCCGCCGAAGTCATTTGTATGTGTATAATCCTGATCCTCTCCATCATGCCTGAAATATTTTTTCGCGGTATATAATCCGAGTGGTTCAAAAAAATCTGTTGTCGCTTTCAGCATATCAATGAACGGAATACCAAATTCTTTTGCCACAGACCATGCTGCGCTTTGATAATCTCCTAAAAGATTAAGAATTTTTTCGTTCTCATCAAAAATAATACGGTTGACGGATGAATTTAGAATTGGCATAACATTACGCATCTTTGCATATTCAACAAGATGGCGCAGATTCTTCGTATAACCGTCAAACGCACCAAGCTCCGGTTGTTTTTGGTCATTATGTCCAAATTCAATCATCAAATAATCGCCGGGTCTGATTTTATCTTTAATTGCGCCAAAATGTATATCTATGGCTTCTGCGGTCGTCGCTCCCGACTCGGCATGATTTGACACCGCAATGCAGCTGTCCAGAAGCATTGGGAAAACCTGTCCCCACCCACAATATGTTTTTTCCGGAACATACGGATATTCGCACGGCTGGTCCGTAACGGTAGAATCACCTAATATATAAAGCGTCGGAACATCAGCCTGCGATACCGACATCTCTACAGACAGGTCACTATCACAGGCAATTTCGATTTCTACGCCGTCTGCTTTATGCGCTGCATCACGTCGTATATAATCACAGACATTCACAACGCATGTTGTTTTCTGCACTTCACCTTTCCCAATCTTTACATCCTTTGCCGCAAAACGCCTATTCTGCGAATACACAGTATAAATTGTATCTTCTTTTGCCTTTATGCTTAAATCCACTTTATAATTGCCATTCGGAACAATCCGCCGCATTTTAAGCGGCTGGTTTTGATATTTTATCATGATTACACCCTATGCTATCTTTACAATTTTTTCATAAAGGCAATTTCCAGCGCCGCAATCTCCGGATTCATTTCTTCCCGCAGTAAGTACATATCGGGACGGTTTTCATGAAGCCATTTGGAAACTGCTTCGTATTCTATTATGCCTTTTCCTAAAGGCGTAGGACAATACTCTCCGTTTTCGCCATAGTAAAAATCTTTAATATGTACTGCTTCTATGTATTGCCCTATATTTTCCAGCCATTCCTTCCAATATGCACTTTGGTCGTCAGGCACCGGGAAACGAAGTAAATTAGAAGGGTCGAAAATAAGTCGGAGATGCTCGCTGTCCCCGATTTTTTCAATAACATCGGTCACTGCTTTCAGGCTTTCCAAGGGATGCCAATATACCGGTTCAATGGCAAGTTTTGCGTCAAGATGTGCCGCCTCTTCCATCACACGCTTTAAGCTGTCCAGCATACAGGGATACCATTTCGCCTTTTCTTCCGTATTCAGATGCGGATAAGCAGTTTCGGTTCCGACTACATTTGCGCCTGCCTCTTTACTGTAAGCGAGACACTTTTTTAAGGTCTTCACGGCATAGGAACGGATTGATTCATCAGGATTGCCCAAATCCATGTAGCAGCCGAAAACCGGAATTTCAACTTCCCACTTTTCAAATGCCTTACGGACACGCTCTAAATGCTTTAAAGTAATGTCCTCATAGCTGTCAATCCCTGTAAAGACTTTAGGAAACGCCAGTTGCGCCGCCTGATATCCCGCCTGATGCAATACTTCCGCAGCCTTCTCTATTTCCATTTTTCCATAATCATGCGCCCTTACGCCTATTTTCATTCTAAACCTCCATGTCAGAACAGTTTACTGATANGACCATTATTTTTTCTCATACAAAAACTTCTCAGGAAGCGTCACCTTAAAGTCAACNGCCAAATCCCTAAAGTTCTCCGGCGTAATNGTCTGNTGCTTATTTGACGTCATAGAGCGNACCTTCACAAGAATTTCCGCCGACTTCTCAACCGTATGCATAAGCCCGAATGTCAAATCAAAGTCTTCACCCGCACAGAACATACCATGATGCGCCCAGATTGCCACATCATACTCTTTCATAAGCTTACTGGTTGCTACCGCNATNTCACGTCCNCCCGGAACCATCCACGGAACCACGCCGATACCGTCAGGGAATACCACCGGNCACTCTGTTGCCATCTCCCAAAGNTCCCTTGTGAANACTTCATCATTTAATGGGAGCACAAANGTAAGCGCAATCGTATTAGCCGGATGAGCATGATAAATTACTCTATAGCGCCCATCTGTAACTATCTTNTTCACTTCATGGTTCATCANATGNGAAGGTAATTCACTTGTAGGTCTGCCGCCATTTACAAGTCCCCAGCAAATCCGATACTGCTCCCCNTTCTCATCCAATTCAATCAGGCATATGGTATCTTCCGGTTTAATCGAGATATTTCTCATATATTTTCCTGAACCGGTAACCAGGAAATACTCTCCGGCAAGCTCCGGNACCGAAGTNCCAATCGGCTGCCATTCNTTAGGTGANAGTTCCTCTTTTACCGATTCAACTTCTTCCGATTTAATNCGATAACTTAAGTTTCCGCCATTTCTCTCATGCCAGCCCTGTTCCCAGCCGTCAGTCGCCATTCTTATAAATCCTTTTACAAATTCTGCATCTAAAACCTTCATGATATATACCCCCCTTATCTCGTAACAACTTCAACCGGCACGTCAAAAATCTTCGCAACCTTTAAGACNGTATCAATATGCCGTCCNGTTGCCGCCGCAAAATGATGAGTCGGTCCGCATTCGCTCCAGCGGCTTACAAACTCCCTCGCNCCNCAGGTAAAACGCGTTCTCATATTCGTATCTCCGAATGAAAGAATTTTGCCCTCTTCATTAATCCCCTCTGCCACAACAAACTTAAAGTGTCCGTCGCCGTCCTGAGTGATNGCAAGATANGTAACNGGTCCNGTATATGGGTAGAACTGCGTCAAATACCCGCCGCCGGTCTTTCCGTGAAATACTTTTACAATCTTCATCGTCGGCTTTTTATCGGAAATATCCGCATCTCCGGAGCCGCTGTGTCCGATGATNGCTATATNGTCATTAAAATCAATGGAATACATTTCCGCAAGCTGACCTGTTCCCGAAATCGTCTTTAAGATGCTCATTGCCATAGCCACCTTCATATCGCCTTCCACTGCNCAGGCNGTTCCCTGCTTNATNAACATTGAAAATGCGGGAATCAGCATACTGTCAAGAACGCCTGCCTTGCCCTGNGCATAGCCGTCATAATGNGANGCAATCAACCCAAGCTTCTCTTCCTTAACCCACTGCTCAAAGGCTACNACATACTTCGCCATCTCCCACACTTCTTCTATACTTCCGCCGCCNTCAATGTCAAAAGTATCAAGAATGTTCTGNGCNTTCTCNCGGATTGCAGCTTCATCATCAATATTGTCGGCAATCGCCCACATCTTCTCCCAATCAAACTGCTTGGTATATAAGTGCATTCTTCTGTAAAGATTTGACTCGTCAATATATAAATCCATCATGCCCGGATANGGTCTTCCTATCTGTGCAATATTGGTATCACGGAACCTTCTGCGTACCTGCGCTGCACGACACCAGTCTTCTATCTGCTCCTGAACATAAGGGTCTCCGCCCTCGACTACNCCTGTGATAACATCATGCCTTTTCCCAAAGCGTTCCAAATCCGCTACCATCTCGCCTACCGCGCCGCAGGCATATCCTTCTCCGAGCCATGATGCAATATCCGTATGGTCATAGTCCAGCGCTTTNAGCTTCTGCACATTAACCAANACCACCGGAACATCCAAATCCTTTACGGCAGGCAGCATATTATAAGACGTTGCATAGGTAAGAAGCTGCAAAAATACAAGGTCAACATCCGCCGCTCTAAAAAGATTTCCGGCTTCCTGAGACTGTTCCTTTGTCGTCACCATTCCGCNATCCACAATCTCTACCGTATCCGGCAATGTGCTTAAAAAAGCTTTATACTGCGCTTCAAATTCCGGCACCAGCGACGGAAACTGCGGCAGGTATGCNCCTAACGCAATGGAAAATACACCAATCTTTGCTTTCGTGTTCACTAACATAATATACTTCCTCCTTTAAGACTATTAGATTTTTTTGATATCAAAGCTCTGTCTGACCACATCTCTTGCACTCTGCAAATCCTTAAATTCGCCGTTTGCAATAAACTGGACAATCAAATTCCCGATTGCCGTACCCTCAACNGGTCCNGCCCAGACTCTAAGNCCGGTTGTCTTGGCAATCATATTATTCAGATATCCGTCCTGGCAGCCTCCGCCTACTACATGGATATCAGTATAAGTCTTATTTGTGATGCTGCCAAGTTTAGCGACTGCATCTTTNTAGCAGATTGCCAGACTCCTGTATACGCACTGCATCAGTTCTCCGATACTTTCGGGTATCTGCTGCCCCATATTTTTACAATAATCACGTACTGCATCAATCATGCTCTCCGGAGCAAGAAAGCTTTGATGGTTCACATCTACTGTAGAAGCNAAGCCTTCTGCTTTTTCCGCTTCTTTTGCCAAATCGGCAAAGCTCCATTGTTTCTCCGATTTATGCTTACTCTCACGCCCTGCCACATATTCGGTTCCATTAAGTTCCCTGCGTATAGACTGAATCATCCAAAGTCCCATGATATTTTTCAGATAACGGTAGCGATACCACGCTCCGCCCTCATTTGTAAAGTTTTCTTNTCTGGACTCCTCTGTCGTAATCGGAACTTGATTTTCCACTCCAAGAAGACTCCACGTTCCNCTGGAAAGATAAACNGACTGCTCGTTTCCGGCAGGCACGGCAAGATATGCAGAACCCGTATCATGCGTAGCGGGAAGAATCACATCTGCTGCGAACCCGACCTGTTTCTGNATTTCAGGAAGCAGTTCTCCTACTACCGTTCCCGGCATGGAAAGCGGTCCAAAAAGCGCTTTGGGAAGTCCCAATGTCTCAATCAACGGATAATCCCACTCTTTATCTTTCGCATTGACGAGATTGGTTGTAGTTGCATTGGTATATTCCTGTTTCTTCTCNCCTGTTAAAAGAAAATTAAAATAATCGGGAATCATTAAAAGTGATTTTGCCTTATCAAGCNGCTCAGGCGCTTCCTTCTTAAGCGCCGTAAGNTGATAGATNGTATTAAACATCTGTTTNTGTATTCCGGTTCGTCCATACAATTCATTCTCAGGTATCAGAGCATCAACAATCTTATCCATTCCGTCTGTACGGTTATCTCTGTATGCTACCGCATCTCCCAAAAGCCGGTTATTCTCATCAAGNANNACATAATCTACACCCCATGTGTCAATCCCTATGGTTTTTGGTATTTTTTCAAGTCTGNTGCAGGTTTTTAACCCTTCCAGAATGCCATTCCACAGATTTTCCAAATCCCAGCATACATGTCCGTTTTTTTGNATCTGCTTATTATCAAAACGGTAAACTTCTTCCAGCTCCATCTTACCGTTTTTCATAAAAGCTAAGATATGGCGCCCACTGGAAGCTCCGATATCAATCGCCAGATAGTAGGTCTGCATGTAATCTCCCCCTATTCTTCTTAATCCAGATGGAATACAGTCTTTAAATCAATGGAAACAGGACTATTGTCCGGATTGGTTTCCATAATGTCAGCCATATAATCCCACCACTTACGATTAATAGCTGTATCGGCGCCCTTTGCCCACTTCTCCTCATCCTCAATCTCAATATATCCGAAAAGCGTCAGCGTTTCTTTGTCNAAAAAAATGGTATAATTTTTTCCGCCATACTCATGTATCATGTCCTTCATTTCAGGCCACAACAGATTGTGACGTCTTTCATATTCTTCCTCCTGCCCTTCAAAAAGCTTCATCTTAAAACCTTTTACCATAATCCCAAACCTCTTTCTCTATGATTTATATATATCTTATATTATCTTAATTATTGCGTCAAATGCTTCCAGCCTGATGCTCTCTACGCCATACTCTGTCTTAATATNGCACTCCTGCATTGTATCGGCGTTATTGATTACAACCAGAGTCCTGCTCTGCGGATAAAAAGCACACTCCATCTGCGCATTNTCTGTCAGATAAAGCCCATCTGCTGCCTCTTTTCCTGCGTCCAGTATCAAGTTAAGCAGCATCTTCGTATTGGCGTTATTCAGGCTGAAACCGGACAGATAAATTCCCTCTCCTTTGCCGAAAGAATTTCTGACCAATAACGGATTGCCGTCATTCTCAGCAAGTACCACAGCCTTTCCGTCAGTCAAATGACATTTTGTACTTTCAGGAATGAATGCTCCCTTNGGCATTATCTTATCCGCCGCCGCTTCATCCACTTCAAATTTCCATTTTCCATGGCATACCCTGTCAACGACATCCTTATCAACGCCCAGCACATGAGCCATCCTGAAATAACTATCATATCCATCCACCGCAGACGGCTCGCCGACACCGATTAATGTACCGCCTTCATAAACCCACTTTGTAAGACTTTCAATCACGGTATCNTCTTTCCACGCCTCGCCGCCGCTCCATGCGCTTCCCGCAATCCCGGCATTGATTACCACATCTACATTTTCCAGCGCTCCGTTCTTTACATCTTCAAAGTTAATAAAGCTTACATCCAGCGGAAGNCCGCTGAGCGCCTCGTTAATATGAATCAAATCATGCATATATGTCTCATGGAAATGTCCCGACAAAGACCATGAGCGCATGCTTCCCCAAAAATGCAGCACTGCAACCCTTGTCTTACAGTTATACGGTTTTCCTGCGCTGTGCAGCTCTTTTAAAGAACGGAACTCATCGGAAATCTTAGCAATATATTCCACAAAATCAGGAAAATCCTCTACCAAATGCAGATATCCGCCAAGCCCGATTCTGTCAATCGAACAGCGCAGCAGCGCACGTCGCACATTGTTCCAGTATTTCTTTGCATCCAGCGTCGGATTGCCGCCTTCCATAAAAGTAGGCGCACCGCCAAGACCCACCGGGAACAGATACGGGTGCANCCTGAGTTCATGCGTCTCAACNTCTACGCCTGAGCAAAGTCTCGCCTCATAGCCGGAGAAAACACACTTAATCAGACCGTCAAAACCAAATTCCTTAAAAGTCTGCTTGTAAGGCTCAACNCCAACCCAGCTGTCATCATAGAATACATACGCCTTNTTACCATATTTATGTACTATGTCAATCAGCTTCTTTCCAAAGCCGATTACAAAGCGATTTACAAAGTCAATCCAATCCATTTTCTTCTGATTGCATGGCNTATGGGTNACATGCAGCTTTCCTTGATTGATAAAGTCCTCCGCCGTCATACTGTAACCGTATTTTGCCGCAAAATCATTAAGCATTTTCGGACTCACGGTAAAATCATATGATGCCCAATCNGAATACAAACTTCTGTTNCGCTCACTTTTTCCCCAAATCCACACAAAATTGTAGAACATTGAAGTAAAGCGCACCACCGTAGTATCGGGATGCGTCTCACACCAGTTTGTCATCCAGTCAAGCATATACGCCTGTGTCTCAGGATAAACCGGATCAATCTGCATCAAATGCTCTTTATCCCAATTATTCGTGGTATGGTTGTACATGGAAATCTCTTCCCAGATACGATAAGCCAGAAAGCTCACCGTATAATTATGCCACGGCGTAATTNCATCCAGTATAACGCTNNGNTTTTCCTTATCATAGCGCCATTTTGAAGTCTCTACCGTCAGGTCTGTAGTCCTGTCATAAACCTGCCAGTATTTCATAGCTTCCTCACTGTCATTTACTTTGAACTGCTCCTCAAAAAAGTCCGCCATCAGCGCAATCTCAAGATGCCCACTGTCTGCTGTCACAGGACTCGTCATCAGAAAAGTCTGCTGCAGCTTATCCAGGTTCTGTTTCGCCCATTCATTGTGGTCCCTGATAATACAGATTGTTGAATAAATACCATACCCTGCCTTTGTAATCTCATCGGAAAGCACTGTCCCGTCGCTGTCGCGTATCACATCCGCTCCCCACTTATCTGCAAGCTGTAATGTTAATTTCTCATACCCCGCCTCACCCGGCAGCGTAAAACTTCCTCTTTCCATTTTAGTAACTATTCTCCTTCCTCATCCTGCGAATTTGTGCCCTCACGCACAAATATTGCATAACACATGCAAGCATGTGTGAAAATTTATTTTTCACACTTTTATAATGCTCCGTCTTTTTCCAATTCGTCAGATACCAGAATCTTGCTAAAAAACGCAAGTGCAAGTCCCTGTCCCCAGCCCTGTATCCAGTCGCGTGAAATCTTGCGGTATCCGTCCGCATCATTCATAACCGCCGTTCCTCCGGAAACATTAAGTACCCTGCCATCCGGACTTACGTTAGCAAGCAGGCCCTTTATTGATTTGTTGATNTATTTCGCATGCAAAGGATTTGCACGTGTGACCATCGCCGCTGCAATACCCGCNGAGGCCGAGATTTCCTCATAAGAGCTCTCGTCATTTAAAATTGTTCTCCATAAACCNTCCTCGGTCTGAAGCAGCTTGACCGCTGACAACTGCTCGTTCAAAGAACCTGCCACATCCATATACTTCGGATAGAGGTAGCATTTGGGAAGTATGTCACTGACCTGCGACATAGTAAACGCCGCCCATGCGTTAGCACGTCCCCAGTAAAATCCCGACATATGATCCTTTGTAATATTGTTGTAGCCGTGGTAATACAGACCGGAATTTGGATCCTGCAGATATTTGATGTGCCAATAATACTGGTTCAGCGCATCCTCAATAATCTCCTCGTCTTCAAGCTCTACGCCGACCCTCAGCAGNAAAAAGGCTGCCATAAAAAGCGTATCCGCCCAGCATTGCTCCGGGAAATCATTGTTCGCTGAAACCGTATGCTGCAAAACATTGTCGCCAAATCTAAGAGCGTCTTTTCTTATGTACTCAATCTTGCTCATTACGATATCCCAATACTTTTGTTCACCGCTTGCCTTATACAGTGTAATCAAACAATGTCCCATCGCGCAGGCGTTGACCGTCCACGCCTTTGGAAGTCCTAAATCAATCAGTTCGTCTACCCTTTCCTTCAATAACTTCAAATATTCTTCGTTCTTCGTCTTTTCATAAGCATCGGCAATCCCAAAGTACGCCACCCCGCATGGCCAATCCCACGTCAGATCCATTTGCATCGTTCGCCTTACAATTTTGTCAATCACCTCCAGAATCTCCTGTTTGTCGTATTCCAGTTTCAACATAGCAGTGTCCTCCTTGCATTTTTATTTTATCATAATATTAAATTTATAACAGTTTCTATCACGAATTGTATATCTGTCTTCACGAAATGCAATTTAATTTTATCAAGAGACGGATATTCCTTAAACCCATATGCTGATAAAATCAAACTCCATCGGCAAAAATCGTCTATTAACTAAGAATAGCGAGGGCTGTTATACCATTTCCCGCAGCCCCCGCTGAATCAAACTACCATAAAATATCGTTTAATTCATCTTACTTAAAGAAGTGTGCTGCCTGCTCTACATAATTGCCTGCGTCAAAAGCAGCTTTCTTCTCATCTATGATTGCCTGATAACCCGCATCCAAGTATTCCTGACATGCAGCTTCATAGTTAGCTTCAAAGTCCTCCTCGGAACCCATAACAATCATATCGCGCAGCTCTGCATACTTAGTATACAAAGTAGCCTTGTACTCATCATTTGCCGCAATAGATACGGTAAATGAGCAGTCAGGCGAAGCCATGCCTGCCTCATAGCAAGCCAACTGTCCTTCGTAGTTAGCCTTGATATCTGCAAATAACTGGTCTGAATCAGGATAGCCGAGAGGCGTAATTGCCTGAATATCCTTGTCAACACTGCCCTGAGAAGCGGTAGCGGTAACCAGACACCACATATCTACATTGTTGTTATGGCTCATAACCTTATCAGCAGGCTGTTCTTCTACAGGAATAGCCTTAGGGGTGCCATTCTCATCATAGTTGAAGTTTACACCTTCCTCGCCCCACTGTAATGTAAAAAGAACATCCGGCTGGCTCATCCACTCAAGATACATAGCAAACGCCTTCATTTCATCTTCAGTTGCCGTAGCAGAGAAGCCGATGTACTGTCCGAAGATGCTGTTCGGGCGGAAGCCTGAACATGAACCGTCTGAATAAGTCACAGGACCCGGATTTACAACGATGCCAAGTTTACCGTCCGGATTTGCCTCATAGAACTGATCCAGCGCCTGAATATTATTAGTTGAGTAGCAAGCATATGTGAAGCACTTTCCGCTTACNAANTCACTGATTTGATANTCAATAGTCTTTGTATTGTACTCTTTGTCGATATAACCCAGATTANACAACTGATTGTTCCACTTCAAGAAAGCCTTCTGCGCCTCGGTAGGCANTGCNGGAACATCATANTCNCCNGTNGTNGCCCAGAGTTCCTTATCCTGNGGATANGTTCTGTAAGCATAGTTCTGATCTACNCCGTTACCCTCAATTTTGGTTCCGCCNAAGAGATAATCACCATTGCACAGACCCAGCTCGTCAATCTTAGCATACAAATCCAGTAAGTCTGCAGGATCNGTAGGATAAGTATCGTAACCCGCTGCCTCTACCCAGTCCTTNCGATAGAAGGTTACAAACTGATAATTGGTCTGTCCATAAGGTCTTGTACCAATCAGCAGGACGTTTTCGCCATTAATCTTGGTAAACTCATCCAAACCGTTCTCTTCCATTGCNGCCCAATAAGTAGGCGCAATCTGCTTGAACCAGTCAATATCATATTCCTGAAGATAACCTTCACTCTGATATAATGTCAGGTCGGGATAGTCATACTCGAAACATATCGTCGGGAGATNCTGTACAGACGCCCACTGTGCATACATAGCGTTTTCCTCACCACGCGGAATAACCCAATCTTTGAAATTNACTTCGATGTTATACTTATCACCGAACTCCTGCTGGATCCATGCGGTCCAGTAGTTGCTGCCCGCATCNGCAGCGCCATTNGGCGTTGNACGCTGATAAACAGGAATATTCAAGGTTACGGTGTTCTCAAAAGGAACAAAACCGTCAATGCCTGCAACAGCAGTCGTATCCGTTCCAGAACCCGAAGTATCCGTAGATGTAGTATCCGTGCTGCTTCCGGAAGAATTGCTGCTATCCGTTGTTGTGCCTGTTGTACCTGATGTGTCTGCATTGCTGCCTGTGTCGCCGCTGTTACCGCAGGCAGTCAGAGAGCCTACAGCCATAACACTTGCAAGTACCAGNGCAAGTACTTTCTGAAGATTTTTCTTCTTCATAAATTTAATCCTCCTTTATAAATTAGATTTATATTTTATAGATACCCGGTTATCCGGGAAACTATCATCCTTTTACAGCGCCCACCATTACGCCNTTTACAAAATACTTCTGTAAGAAAGGATAAATAATGATGATAGGAACTGACACGAACATAATGCAGGCTGCCTGCAGCACCTCCGGTGTCGTAACGTTGGTAGCGCCGCCCGTATCCCCAAGTGAAGTAGAGATAGACGCCTCTGCACCCTGCACTAACAGAGCCAGTTTATACTGAATCATACGCTTGCTGTCAGATCTGATATAGTACATATGATCCGCGTATGCATTCCAGCGNCCNACCGCGTAGAACAGGGATAATGTAGCNATAATAGGCTTACTTAANGGAAGTACGATTTTCATCAATATCTGGAAGTTCGTAGCCCCGTCCAGGAACGCCGATTCCTCAAGGGAATCCGGAATGCTGCTCTGGAGATAAGTCTTCATGACCAGCATATTATAAGGCGAGTAAATCAAGGGCAGGATCAGCACCCACATATTGTCGATCAGGTGCAGGTTATACATCAGTATAAAGGACGGAATCATTCCTGCCGTAAAGTACATGGGCACCATCAGCACAAATGTGAAAAACCTTTTCCCTTTCAGTCTCTTCTTAGAAAGCGGATACGCCGCGCAGGTGCAGGCAACCATACCAAGCGCCGTAAAAATCAGCGTTACAACCACGCTGTAACCCATNGAGCGCACCATGGCTCTATCCGAGAAAACCTTGGTGTATGCACTAAATGTAAGNTCCTTCGGCCAGAACATAACTTCCTTCATCATGACCGGCATATCGCCTGAGATGGATTTTACCAACAAATGCCAGAACGGCAGTACGCAGGTAGCGCACAAGATGACCAGCACAGCGATAATAATCACATCACTGATATGAAATTTACTTATTGCCCGACTTCCGTCAGAAGCCGTTGCTTCCATATTTTTCTTTGCCATATTTTCCACCCCCTATAACAAGCCGTCCTCACCAAGCGACTTGGCAACTTTATCAGCCAACAAGACCAGCNCTACGCCAACTAACGACTGGAACAGACCTACGGCTGTACCTTCCGAATATTTGCCGGCGCCCATACCTTTTTCATATATGTAGACGGCAAGCTGGTATTGGAAAGCCTTNACCTGAGTATTATCAAAAGCTGTCAGACGTTCCAGGTTGCTTCCCATGACACGCCCCAGATTCATAATGAGCAGCGTAACGATAGTGCTNCGGATGCCCGGAAGCGTAACGTGCCACATCTTCTGCCACTTGTTAGCGCCGTCAATGATACATGCCTCNTAAAGTTCTCCGTTAATGCTTGTAATGGCTGCAAGGTATAGGATAGTTCCCCAGCCCATGCCCTGCCATACGCCTACCAGCAGATATGTAGCCGCCCAGTGCCATTTCTCGTTCAGGAATGGTATTCCCTCTGAAATAGCTCCGATATTTGTAAGTACGATATTAACAAGACCGGTGGACGGACGGAACATTGTATATGCAACCGAACCGATAATTGCCCATGAAAGGAAGTGCGGCAGATAAAGGATTGTCTGCGTTACTTTCTTAAATTTCATAAACCTCAGTTCGTTTAACATCAGCGCCAGAATAATCGGCATCGGGAAACCTACCAGCAGATCCAATAGGTTAAACGCGATGGAGTTTTTCAGCGCCCTGATAAAATCATTATCCTTAAATATCTTCCGGAACACGTCCATACCTACCCATTCGCTGCCCGAGAATCCCTTCATCGGCTTGTAGTCCATGAACGCCATCCGCAGTCCCGGATACGCCGCATAACTAAATATCACGACCAAAGCAACCGGAACCAACAACATCAGATATAGCTGCCAGTCTCTTTTTAAAGCATTTTTCCAACTTGTATTCACGACAACATCTTTGCCGCGTTTTTTTGGCTTATCCATTGTACCCCTCCAATCAAATTCAGATTTTATACTTGTAATCTTATTTTCATATATTTAAGTATTTATTTCTAAGCANGCAAAAATAAAAACTATGCATTTTCAACCATTTATGTTANACTTNNNATAAACANAAATTGCTAAAATGCATAGTTTTTATTTTATTTTACTTTTTCTATTATACGTTTTGACTAATTTTATCCCGATTTTATGGACAAATTTATATGGGTAAATTTGCAATGTCCGGTTATTTTTAATTTATATGGTTATAAAATCTATCTTAATAAATGGAGGTAATAATNATGCCNAAAAAAGCCCCCCCCNCCAAAAATATTGCCGAATACCGCAGCTACTATCTGCCTTCCGATTTTCCGGTGCTGCTCTTGTCAGGCGACCATTGGAAGATTTCAGATATTCCCAGCAACCGCCTGCATTTCCACAACTGTCTGGAAATCGGCGTGTGCCACTCTGAGAGCGGATATATGGAATTTAACGGGAAAGAACGTCTTTTTTTCAAAGAAGGAGANATCACNTGCATTCCNAGGAATATCCCACATACTACATACAGTACCCCGAACACACAGAGCCATTGGTCTTANATTTTTTTAAATCCNCAGGAGCTGTTTAAGAATTTAATGCCGCAAATCCGCGGTTTCGACTTATCGCTCAGCGCATACAAGGAATATAAGCACATTTTAAGCCGTGAAGAATACCCCGGCATCTATGACCTTACCATGACGTCAATACATGAGATAGAAAATCAGCATCCGCAGTATCAGGCAAGCGCTATGGGGCTTTTATTGTCACTTTGCATCAAATTAGACCGTATCCAGAGTGAAAGCGGCTTGGAAACCACCCTGACCAACATGCCGCCTGAAAATGCAATGGTNCTCTCTCCGGTGCTTGATTACATCGAAGATCATTATTCCGAACAATTCGATATGGATTATCTTGCCGATATCTGNTGCTTAAGCCCCACGCATTTTAGNCGGATTTTCCATTCGATCANAGGAACAAGCCCCCTTGACTTTCTNAATAATATACGCATCACTCAGGCATGCAATCTGCTGCGCAGTACGGAGCATTCGATTCTCGACATTTCCGAGATGGTAGGCTTCCGTTCCGTATCAAGCTTTAACAGACACTTTATGACGTCAATGCAGACAACGCCGAGGGCATACCGCAACGAAACCCTTCTTGCTGCGGCGGAGCAGAAAAAAATGACAATTATGGACTATTCCGGTTGGATGTATCCNGAAAAATAACCTNTGTTATTTTATGCGTAATATTGCGCCTGNGCTTCCCACATCTCTTTATACAGNCCTTCCTGCCCTTCGAGTTCTTCATGCCTGCCGCGCTGTACCACTTTTCCTTTATCNAATACAAGNATATCCTGNCAGAAGCGGCAGGAAGCAAGGCGNTGGGAAATATAGATTGAAGTCTTTTTTCCTACCATCTTATCAAAACCTGCATACACCTCGCACTCGGACTCCGGATCGAGCGCGGCGGTCGGTTCGTCCATAATGACAAACGGAGCGTCTTTATAAATAGCACGTGCAATCGCTATCTTCTGNTTCTCGCCGCCGGAAAATGTCACGCCGTTCTCCTCNAAATCATTTCCGATGCATGTATCTAATCCATCAGGCANCGAACGGCAGCGTTCTCCAATGCCCGCTCTTTCCAATGCGTCAGCCGCACGTTCTTTATCTGTCTCTAAGCCNGCTGCCACATTCTCTCCNAGCGGAAATGCAAACACTTGAAAATCCTGAAATACTACTGCAAACAAATTACTGTATTCTGCATAATCATACTTGCGTATATCAATGCCATTCACCTTGATACAGCCTTCCGTCACATCATACAGACGGCAAAGAAGCTTAATAAACGTCGTCTTCCCCGAACCATTCCTGCCTACAACCGCCATTTTCTCCCCAATCTCAAACTTAAGGTTCAAGTCTTTTATCACATAAACATCGCTGCCAGGATACTTGAAGGACACATGCTCAAACTCCACCAAAAAACGATTGTCCCGGCGCTTCTCCATCGGAATGCAGCCTGCATGTTTTCTCTGCGGAAGCGCCATATACTTAATATAATCCCCGGCAAACACAGCATGCCCGCCAAGCCAGCTCAGTACATATACCATCCTGCCCATTGCCTCGGTAAACCTCAAAATACTCGCCGCATAAGTAACGGCTCCGCCCACGCTTATCATTCCCACATAGGCAAGAATTCCCACAAATGTATAAACTAAAAATCCGGTCAACACAGAGACAGACTGCTGTGAAAACACATTCAGCGCTACAAATTGCGCCATTTTGTCCATAACTTTTTTCTCACCTGACGCAATTTTCTCAAATTCCCGGTCATACAATCGCTGTTGCTTACAGATACGCAAATCTTTTTGCCTCTCACTCCCTGACAGGATATCGAGATAATACTTATATTTTGCCTCATAGCCTGCCATCTCTTTACGAATATCCGCCTGCTTTCCGTTGAAATGCCTGCCAAGCTTAAACTCAACCAACGCAAGCATGATTACCGCCGCCAAAAGCAGTACCGACATCATCCAGGAACCGACAAAACCTTCCGATATCCTGTGGCTGCTGCTTATAAACATGGGAACAACCAAGAGCACGGCTATCAGTACCGTAAATGCCGAAGTCAGTATTTTATTCATATTGCTTAACACTCTTGCCATGAGGCTCCAGTCGCCAAGCCGCTCAATCCTCTGACGCATTTCATGAACCTCTGGATCTTCAAGGTACTCATAATCCATCTCCATGCTTTTCTTATTTAAGGGCTGTGCCTGTATCTCCTGCATGTACTCCAACTTTCTGTTGAAATACATCAACGTAAGTGCCTCNATTGCATGCATAATAAAAATTCCTGCCACGCCGATNACCACATAGCGCAGAATCTCTTTAAGTTCCATGCCCGCATATGCGGCATCAACCAACCTTCCCATAAGTATAACCGATATAAAAGGACGGGCTGCGCTGCAGATTGACAGTCCTACCATACTGATNAATACATCCTTATGGCTCTTTGCAAGATTTTCCATCATGGTAAATATTTTTTTCCAGTCTTTTCTACTCATCGAACACACCTCTTCTCTTCGCATCCGGCTCTGACTGATATATGTCGTCCATTATCGCGCTCTTNCGCTTCCGNTCGCTTTCCTCTTTGTAATACTGGCTCTGTATCTCAAACAGCTCCGCATAGCGCGTATTACCCGNCAGAAGCCCGTCATGCGTNCCCTCCTCGACAATCTCTCCGTGCTCCAATAACAATATACGATCGCAAAATCTGGTACTGGACAATCGATGGGAAATATAGATNCTTGTTTTATTCTCCATTGATTTCCCATAGTTCAGATAAAGCTCATTCTCTGCAATCGGGTCAAGCGCGGCGGTCGGCTCATCCAGAATTACTAACGGNGTGTTCTGATACAGCGTCCTCGCAAAGAGAAACTTCTGCTTTTCCCCTCCGGAAAAATCTGTNGCATTTTGGTTTATTTCCCTGACAAGCGGCGTTGCTCCCTTATCCNGAAGTTTTTGATACACNGGCTCAAAGTTCGACAGCTTCATGGCCTGCTCTAACCGTTCCCTGTCGATATCCCCCNTATCCTGCCCTGTCAGGTTCTCATCTAACGACAGCGCCATCATCGTAGAATCCTGAAACAGCACAGATACCAGACTGTAATATTCATCCCTGTTAAACTGCTCGATAGGAATATCATTCAAAAGAATTTCGCCTTTCGNAGGATGATAAAAACCGCACANCAACTTAACAAGCGTGGTCTTTCCGGCGCCGTTTAATCCGATTAACGCTATCTTCTCACCGGGTTTAATCACCACATTAATATTTTTTAGGGCAGGCTTACTGCTGCCCGGATAGGTATAGGATACATTGCGTAATTCCAGTTTGACCGGATTCTTACGAAATTGTTCCATTTTTTCCTCACCAATGCCNGCGCCACGATTCCATNCATCCTCTGTCTCAAGAAACTCCCTGAGATAACTGATTGAAGTGCTGGTGTTATTATATCCCATCACCTCACGCAGAGTTTCCTCGAAGTAAAGAGAAAAACCGCTCACCAGCCCAACATAAAATACAAACTCAGCCGCCGTAATCTCACCACNCGCAAGCATATATGCCAAAATCCCGAACGCCGTCCCATTCATAATCAGCTGAAAAAATGCATGGAACACGTTCCTAAACAGATACCAGTGGTGGATGGTAGCATATATTCCGCCAATCTCGTGCAAGGATTCGTCATATTTTTTCAAAAACCAGTCCATCAAATGATAAAGCCGGATATCCTTTCCCGCCGCACTGTCTGTCGCCTGTGCCGTAATATAGCTTTCCTTTCTGGAATAAAACTGAAGCCTCTCATAATTCTCCGCATGTTTCTTTCTTGCAATCGCCAAAAGCCTCAGGCTTGCAGCAACNGAGCCCGCTGTCACTAATAAGAGCAGCGCGCTTTTTTGCAAAAGCAGGAAACCATAAATAATAACACCTGTGATGTCCGACAGAAACGACGGCACCGCTACGACTGCCCTTGACACGCCCTGTCCTAAACGCACCACGCGCCACGCATTCCCTGACACTTTCTGAAATTCTTTATCCTCCAGATGGTCATAATCCACATCCGTAATCTTATGGACAAATTTCTTCGCATAGCATGTACCGATATTATGCCCCATAAAATCACAGTATTCGAGCATTGTCTCCGCAGCCGTCCTGAATATCCAAAGCCCNCCGCAGATTAATACAAGNTCTAACATCATTGCCGCTATCCCGGCCTGCGCCGACAACATGGATACCAGTCTTGAAGGCAGATAAGTTCCAAGCAATGACGCACCCACATTAGGAATAAACATCAAAAGCTGCGACCAAAACAGTTTTTTATCCCACTCCTTTGTGGCTTTCATATTATAGATAACATTACTGACTAAACCATATTTACGCCTTGTTTTATCAGCAAAGACTCTGGATTGGTATAACATTATATTGTCCCCTTTCTATCTGCGCCCCGGCCCTGTGAGTTTGAACACAGGCATTATTTACTATGTTTAGTTTAATATATTATTTGCAAAATAATTANTTTTTGCACGAATTGCATTCTATTTTACACCAATGGTTTTCTTTTNTATTCNCGNGCCCGTCATAACAATAAAGGCATCTATCAGCATCTGCTAATAAACGCCCTGTCAATTCATTCCTTTAAAAGCGGCAGCATTACCTCTGTGGCGAACACTCCGCTTTCCGACTGCCTGTTCATATATCCGCCATGTTTTCTTACGATATCGTCAATCCTAAGAAGTCCGAATCCGTGATTTCCCTGNTTATCGGATAAAAAACGGCTGCCCTTCCGCTTCGGCATGCCGTCCATAGAATTTGTAACGGAAATATACAACTGCTTCTTTATCACATCTATATATACGCGGATAAAGCGCTCCTTCTCCGGCAGCTTTTCACANGCCTCCATCGCATTGTCCATAAGATTGCCAATCAATACCGAGAGGTCGATATCTGAAATTGCTATTTCTTCCGGTACGACGGCAGTGGCGTCCACCGCAATGTTTCTCTCCTTTATCAATGNCAGCTTACTGTTCAAAATCGCATCTACTTTNATATTTCCGGTCCGCAGCACTGTATCCACTTTGGTTAAGTCTTCCGACAAAAGTTCCAGATATTCGGCTGCCTTATCGTATTGCTCCATGTTCAGATACGCTGACANCGTCTGTATATGATTGTGGTAATCATGCCGCCATCCCCNCATTCTGCGGTACATAGTCTCCACCTCATCATAGTGCCGGTCCACCAGTTCATTCTGAAAGCGCGATATTCTACGGCTCACNTATCCGGGCAGNGCAAAAATCCACAGTATTAAATTAATAACAAAAAATATTAACNCTACTACTATAATCTGCCAAATCATTTCCCGTCATCCTTTATACCACTCAATAAAAGTCCGATTGACTTCTTTTTCTGCGCTTCTGCTCACAGGAATCCTACGCTTATCATCCAGTATCAGTTCCTGTTTCACAATCGCGGAAATATGCTGCATATTCACAATATAAGAGCGGTGGCAGCGCACAAATTCAGGTCTGCTGCACAGATATGAAGCCATTTCTCCAATCGCAACATATAAAATATGCGGCTCATCTTCCGTATACAAAATACATTGATGCGCCCTCGCCTCAATATACCATATTTTAGATACAGGCAAAGAAAGCGGTCCATGTTCCGAGCGGAATAACAGCTTTATCTCTTTCTCATTTTTCATTCTGTTTTTATTGAACTTGTCCAACACCGCGAAAAGTTTTTCCTTTTGCAGCGGTTTTAACAAATAATGCAGCGCTGCTACCTCAAACCCCTGTGCCATATAGCTGTCATATCCCGTAACAAACAAAATCGGAACCTCCTCGTCTTGTTTTCGGATATTATTAGCAAGTTCAATACCGCTGAGCCGTCTCATCTCAATATCGAAAATTAACAGGTCATATCTCTTATCGTCTTCCCATGCGAACCAAAAACTTTCTCCATCATTAAATAAGTTTATCTCTAATGGCAGCTTCTTATCACGCGCCCACTCCTCAGTATATTTTTTCATTAACAAACGCTGTGCCTCATTATCGTCACAAACTGCAATCCTCATCATATTCTCCTCTGCGTTATGCCATTAGATTCAGGAATCCCATTTTTCCTCCATCAATTCAAACAATTCCAGGTCCCTTAAGTGATTATCCATATTTAAAATCAGTGATACCCGCCTGTCCTCTTCGGGATACAGAAATTCTCTCTGCCATTTATAAAAATGCGGACCGTCATCCAGATTCCTAATAAAACTCATAANTCCTTCCAGCACCCATGCCGTCTGCTTTACATCCGTCAGGCACTCATTTGCATAAAAGCCACGCCATTTTCCATGTTCCCGNCTTCTCATGGCGTTATCCGCCGCTAAATATTCTNTGCGCGCCTTTCCTGCCAGGTAGAAGGCTTTCCGGTATTCCTCTTTCAACGAAGCTAAAATGCTTTGTGAAACCAAAAAGGCTCCCTTGTAGCAATGATACAAAAGTCTGACCTGCAAAAGCAGGGAATCTTCAAATAAGACTTTTCCTTCCCCNTTCATTTCGCTATGGCTGTTTTCACACTCTTTCAGATATTTTTCATATCCCGAAACTCCTTTAGCGCATATCGCCGCATACCATTCCACCTGTTCCNTAAGGCTCTTTTCGTCTGTCGCCCACAGCATANCGTCGCACCGTTTGTCCCTNTNCTTCATCAGTTGTGAAATAAACATACGCGGCACATGATTGACAAACTGTTCTCCCGCNTGCTCGTCAGCATATTCTCCGTACTGCACTGCATAATCNGCATACTNTGCAANACAGCTTTTCACACCCTTTGCNTTTTCCTTTCCATAGTAACATTCCACATATGACTTGCGATGGCTGTCCACATCCACGCTTCCGTCCTGCCACATAGCTGCAATNAAATCCAGAAAATAAACATGGGGTTTAATATTGGAACAGTTGATAATCCAAAAATCGCCGCCGTTTCTTCTTAAGACCTCATCTAACTCCGCCGNCACAAAGTATGGTGAATTGGGAAGCATCGTCACATGGTTTGCCGCCTGCAAATCGTAAAAAGACACATGATAATAGATGCCGTTATGTTCTTTATTTCTAAGTTCNGGCAATGCCGGTATCCGCGGATTGTGATTGTTCTGCCGTCTGGAAACCATCTTTCCATAGCCGTTGTCAGCCCATATTTTTATCACATCATCCGGAAAATGCAGACAGCCTTTTTGGTACAGTTCCATCATTTCTCCATACAAATTAGTACAGCAGACTGCACCGCTATCCGCCTCCTTTACCAAATCATATTGTATGCGGATTAAACTGCTAAGCAGCTCTCCCCTTGCTTCGTCTGTCTCATATTGTTTATCATTTTCCCAAAAAGGACAATCACCCTGTCCTCGAAATCCCAAATTCCAAATAACTTCCATGCCTTCCTGNGCCTTCAGAGCGTCTTTCCATAACGCCCGNAATTTTTCAGGATATTCCGCATATGAAGGATTTAAGTCCGGATAGGCGCGGGCAAACATTTCAGCTCCCAGCGGCTCCGCATGATGATGTGTAATCAAAAGCCCCATTTCCGAAGCCAGACTGCGATATTTCTCAGAATTGCNGTCTGTTCCGGGNATAACCATATTTCCTCTTAAACGCAANAGCGTCTCAAACGCCATTTCCCACGGCAAATCCTTTTTTCTTTCCACNTTCCATGTATGCAGCAGCACTTCATCATTGATAAACCACCCTCTGTATTTTACTGCGCATGGTTTAGAATAAAAANAATAGTCATCCTGAATTTCTGCCTTCTCCACAGGNNCAAACTTCTGGTCATTCCAAAACCAAAAATCCGTAACGCCAAGAAAACTGCGGCTGACCTCATAAACGCCATAANTAAATCCACGCTCATCACCCGCCTGAATTTCCAGACAGCCATCCACGACTTTTAAGGCAAACTGCTCTCNTTCCATGTCTGCCTTANNCAATCGGATTGCCGCGCCCGGCTGACTGCTTTCTTNAAAAACCTTATCCATATCGCGCCGCAGAACCGCCACAGCCCTGCGTACCGCCAACGTAAGCGCACCTTCGATGTCGGTATTTCTGTTCAGGATGATTGCCATGTCTTATCTCCCATAAATATTTATAATATGCAAGTAATTGCCAAACCCGTTATTTCAAAACATGAGTTGAAGCCGTATTACTTACTAAATAATAACATATCGGTTCTATTGAGTGCAACCGGTTCCTTTATTCCACTTTAACCGTAATCAAACAAGCGCCCGCTGAATAAATTGTGCATGAAAAAAGTAAAATCAGTACTTGACTTCAAATATACTTCAAGTATACTTGAAGTATTATCAAAGGTGGAAGTTATGAAAAGAAAAGAGGAAAAAAATGTATCAGGCAGACGAAAATAGATATGGGAAAATGGTTTACAACAGATGTGGGAAAACAGGATTAAAATTACCCGCTATTTCCCTAGGGCTGTGGCATAATTTTGGGGATGGCAGCAATCCTGAAAACATACGGGAAATGCTTCTGACCAGTTTTGATCTGGGGATTACCCATTTTGATTTGGCAAATAATTACGGACCGGCGCCCGGAAGCGCGGAGAGTAACTTTGGAAAGATTCTGAAATCAGATCTTAACGCATACAGGGATGAGCTTATCATTTCCACCAAAGCCGGATACAAAATGTGGGAGGGTCCTTACGGTGACTGGGGATCAAAAAAATATCTGGTAGCGTCTCTGGACCAGAGTTTAAAGCGCATAGGGGTGGACTATGTGGATATTTTCTATCATCACAGAATGGATCCGGAAACCCCGCTCTGGGAAACCATGGACGCCCTTGCAGGAATTGTGCGTTCCGGTAAGGCGCTTTATGTCGGACTGTCCAACTACAGTCCGGAAAAGCTGGCGGAAGCGTCTAAGATTCTGCGCGAAATGGGAGTCCCGTGCCTGATTCATCAGCACCGTTATTCCATGCTGCAAAGAGATAATGAGAAATTAATACCTGTGATTGAAGAGGCCGATATGGGGGCTATCGCATTCTGTCCGTTGGCGCAGGGACTTCTGACAGGAAAATATAATGCCGGAGTACCGGCAGATTCCCGTATGGCAGGAAAGAGTGTTTTCTTAGATGAGAAAGCGCTCACAGACGAGGTGATTGAAAAATTAGTCCGGTTAGGCAAATTTGCAGAAAAAAGAGGACAGGCATTGCCGCAGATGGCGCTTGCATGGGCATTGAAAAAAGGAAAACTGACATCCGTGATCATCGGGGCAAGCCGTGCCGGGCAGATCGTAGAGAATGTGAAAACTTTGGAGAATCTTGAATTTACAGAGGATGAAATGAATAGAATAGAAGGGATTCTAGCCTAAACACGTTCCACTATGAATTTAATAAACTTTAAAACTCTCTATAAAAATCGTCCCTCATCTTTGACATAACCAAATAACATATTTTGCCATAGAGCAGCTTTGCCGGAATACGCCATGGCTTGCCATAATAAAAATTATCAGCAATAATTTCACCGTCAGCATAAATTTGTGCCACATCATATTTATCCTGTATTTCAATAAATCCTGAATGATTGGAGACGGTAATTTTTTTCCATGTCCTTTTTCTCTCACCGCCGAGATTCAATTCATCAGCATACGGGGGAACAAATGGCTCATGCGTAGATTCAAATAATATAGCAGCCTGTTCAAATTCCCGATGCACCGTATTATGTTCAAAGTCTGAACCATTCCACACATCATATGCAAAATCACCGTCCTGCACCGCGCATATGTTACCGTCATAATTGTAAATGTCGCAATTATCGCCGATATAAAGCGTATCGGAAATTTTACGGGCATATTTCGCTCTGTTCCATGAAAGCGTTACAATTTGTATTCCATTTATTTTAAGTACGCTGTCAGCTTTCTGGTGAAAGATACCGCCGTCAGCAAACTTATATTCCGCGTCTATTCCTTTGATCTCTGCAAAGAAAAATGTATCGACTATACGACATAATGGCTGTGCCGTCGCATATTCGAGCAGATTACCTGACAAATCCATATTAAAAGGCAGAATAAAGCTTACATCACCGCAAATATCTATAGGAGGAAACTGCACGCTGCCCGTGTCAATCAGTGCGTTATGTATGTCTTCCTTTTTCGCTAACCGTTGATAATTGTTTACGAATACAAATCCGCTGTTTCCATCCGTACGCATGCAGTATCTTAGTGATGATAAATCATTTGCAGCAATATTCGTTTTTGGTTCTACTGCTTCCATCGGTGCAAGAATATCGCCAAAATCATTAACAAACATATGAAGCATATTTGTTAATCTATATTGCTCCCGTATTTCCCCATATTCTGAAATCGGAGCCTGAAAATCATAAGATAGTATGGGGTAGTCGTTTGGATAGCCTGTTGCCTTTGACTCATTGAGTGTGGACATCCTGCCAATTTTGTTTGTGCCGCCCTTATACATATAATATCCAACAAAATTATTCCCTGAACCAAGCTTAACAAGCGAAAGTGCGTAAATATCCATACCGCTTATAATCGGACGCCTGTGATGAGTCACCTGTATGCCTCCGCCTAATTCACAGGTTGCGAATGGATATCTCTCATAGGGCAGCCGCCAGCCATCCTCATCGACATTGTCGATAAGGTCTTCTCCGATTGCTGTGTCATTTCTTCTTTTATTGAATACATAATGTATCGATAAGGGAAGTTGCTCCGTACTTCCTGCCCATGGCGCTTCGGGATATGCTCCGAACACGGGAACAACATCATCTACAGGAATTTTTGCGCCATATGCACTGTTCCAACCTGTTACTGTATATATTGGTGCTTGGAAGCCTATGTTCAGTGCAAGTTTCTTTAACGCCAGCAAATGCTCTGCATTATCCGCAAGTTCATTTTCAAACTGAATGCCTATAATATTTCCGCCATCCTTATAGAATAAATCTTTTACCTGCTCATAAATTTTTTCGTACCATATATGCGCTTTTTCCATATATTCACTGTTGTTATCGCGCAGCTTATACGGCTTATGCATAAGCCAATCCGGAAGTCCTCCGTTTCGGCACTCGCCATGCGCCCAGGGTCCGATACGGATTACAACATCAAGCCCCGCCCGCTGTGCATCTAAAGCGAATTGGTGCACATCCCTGTCGCCCGTAAAATCAAACTCACCCTCCGTTTCCTCATGATATATCCAAAACAGATAGGTTGCGACTACAGTAATACCTCCCGCTTTCATTTTGCAAAGTTCACGATACCAATTATCCCGGCTGTCACGAACAAAATGATATTCACCCATTACGCCAATCCACGGTTTTTCATTGCGCATAAAATACAGGCTTGTAACATCAATTTTTTCCCCATTTGGATTTTCACCACCCATATTGAGATGATTGGTTAGTATCTCTGATTTCTGATAATCTTTGAATTTATACTGCATATCCTATACTCCTTGATTATTGGGGTTTGATTATTGTATACTCCGCCAAAAGAGAATGGATTTGGAAAAACAGAGAAAATATTTCATCATATAAGCACTGCCACCTCATAGTCACCTAAGCAGCCTGAAAAACTTTGACCGCTCACAAGATTTCTTCTGCCTTCCAAATCCGGCAGTTCAACCTTCCCCTGCTGCATATGAAAAATTACTGCTATGTGCTGGTTCCCCAAATGCCTTTCCATATAAATAAGTCCTTCCGTATCATCTTCGTATTGTTTTACAATATCGCCTGATGTCAATACCGCATACTCATGCCTGATTCGGATAAGCGTCTGATAGTAGCGAAAAATCTCCTTATTCTGCCTTTCTTCCTCCCACAGCATCCCCCGTCTGCAATCAGGGTCAGGACCTCCGTCCAATGCTACCTCATCACCGTAATAAATCATCGGCATACCGGGAAGCAGGATCTGCAGCGCCGCTGCCAGTTTCTGCTTTTCTATATTATTACCGACACTATGTGAAAACCTCGCCGTATCATGGCTGTCTATAAAATTCCATAGGTATCCCTCCAAAGCCTTATTCAGATTTCCCTTCATAAAATTGAGCCGTCCCACAAATGAACTCACACTTAAATTTCCAGCAACAATGAAATCCTGCACTGCATGATAAAACTGGTAATTCATAATGCTGTCCCACTCGTCGCCTTCCAAAAAGTCACCGGCAAAATGCCAGATTTCGCCAACGATCAAAGCATCTATCTTTACCGACTTTATCTCTCTTCTGAATCTCTTCCAGAAAGCGTGATGTATCTCGTCCGCCACATCTAAACGCCAGCCGTCAATATCACATTCCTTTATCCAATATTTAGCTACATCAATGACATAATCTGCGGTCTCTTTATTCTGCAAATTCAGCTTCGGCATAAACGCTGCATAACTGAATGTCTTATAATTAGGCTTTTTTCCCCATTCCATCACGAGCGGAAAATCCTCAATATAATACCAGTTCAGATATTTGGATTTTTCTTCCTTTTCTCTGATATCTTTAAAAGCAAAGAAGTCCACTGCAGTGTGGTTAAACACGCCGTCCAGAATAACATACATCCCCAATTCATGCGCCTTGCTGACCAGTTCCTTTAAATCTTCTTTGGTTCCAAAAGACGGATCAATGCTGTAATAATCATCTATATTATATTTGTGACTGGAATTGGAACTGAAAATCGGCGTCATATAGAGAATATCCGCACCTAACTCCTTTATGTAATGCAAATGGTCAATTATCCCCTTAAGAGAGCCCTTTAAATCAGCTTTATGGTCAATCGGAGCCTGATACCAGATTTCTTCCGGGATATCTTTATCTGTGGCAAAACGGGACGGAAAAATCTGATATACCACCTTATTTTTCGCCCAATCGGGCAGCTCAAAGATTTCCTCCTCCCTGAGATTCTGCGGGCAGTCAAACATCTTGTCAATATCCGTGATAATATCATTATAAAAATTGTGATTTCCGTAATAAGTCACTTTTCCCGATGCATCTTCTATCTCAAAAAAATATCTGAAACATACCGCATCAATGTCCATGATTACCTCATAGTAATCAATATGATTATCAGAATACGCAATCTCCATCTGCCGCTCCTGCCTGGTGTCCAAAAATTTAATCGGCAGATACTTTTCCTGACCATGAAGGATGACTTTTACCACATCCCCTTTTTTGGTCTCAAGCCGGAACAAAAAACATCCCTTCTCCACTGCATAACAATACTTTTTATCTGCAAAATGTCTGATTGCCGCATATTCCATGTTTACTCTCCTTTTAACACATGAAAAAATCTTATCATACTTACATTGTACTCTTATCAGCAGCCAATCTCAAGGTGATTGTTATAACAGGAAATTGTGGTTTTAGTTTATGACTGATGCGCTTTTCCACTTCCTACAACATATATCATATCCGCCTTTTCAATAGTCGAAGGTCTATGAGCCACTACAAGCGTTGTACGTTCTCCCATGAGCGTTTCAATTCCTTTTTGAACAAGCTGCTCGCTCTCCGAATCCAAAGCAGAAGTCGCTTCATCCAGAAGAAATATCGGCGCATTCCTGATAAATGCACGGGCTATTGCAATTCGCTGACGCTGGCCGCCTGAAAGGCTTTCGCCGCGCTCTCCAACCATCGTTTCATATCCATTGGGAAATGCCATAATGAATTCGTGAGCATAGGCATTCTTGGCAGCCTCAATAATTTCATCATCACTCGCATCCAGTCTGCCATATCGTATATTTTCTTTTATACTTGTTGTAAAGAGATAAGCATCTTGCGGAACATAAGCTATATTTTTTCGCAGTTCATCCAACGTATAATCGGACAGCTGTTTACCAAGTATACTGATAGTGCCTCCGTCCGCCGGATAAAAACCTAACAGAAGTTTAACTATCGTACTCTTACCGGCGCCGCTCTCTCCTACAAGCGCAGCAGTTTTTCCTCTATCAACCGTAATATTCACACCGTTTAGCACTTTTTCTGACTCATTATAGGAAAATACAACATTATTCATTACGATACCGTAATCTTCCTTTAATGAAGAAATATTCATCTCTATATCGTCCTTACGATATCGTTCAGGCACAACAGGCTGGTCCAAAATCTCAAACACCCTGTCTGCAAGAACAAAGGAATCTATCAGGCTTCCCCATGCGCTGCCGATGTTTCTGAGGAAGAACGATACCATATCCTGTAAACTGAGAATTGCTACCACCGTACCGAAATCCACCAAACCGGCAAAGGACATAAATACGCCAATAAGCAAAATAACAATATTGCTCAAGAATCCAAACACCCATTCTACCGCCTGTACATCGGACATCCTGCGAAACCGCTTCATTGTCTGAGTTTCCACATCTGCATTGGCATCAGAATACCTTGTTACCATAACCTCCGCTCCCGGAAACATCTTAATGATGTCAATCCCTGCCAATATATCTGTCAGGCTTTCCGTACATGCTGCAAGAACTTTCTGTATCCTGACCGCCATGCTGCGAAGCGGTTTGGAAAGAACCATATTGATTCTCACCGATATTATGCTTAATGCAAGTACCATAAACCCTATCACCGGGTCTAACAGCAATATAATTACGATTGCTGATACACCCACTATTATAGGTCTTATAAATTGCGAATGCCTGTTCGCAAGGGAAGTTTTTATATCCTCTACGTTGAAACAGAGTTTTTGTATGGAATCCGCCGTATGATGCCCCTCAAAATATGACATCGGAAGATGGAAAAGATGTGTCATGACCCGCATACGGAGCCTCGCCATAATCCGGCGGATGTGATACATATATGTATAAGTAATGAAACATTTTGCCATACCTGCTGCCAGCACAACTACCGACAGCCATAAAGCCGCTTTAAATAAAGCCATATCAGAAGCCATTACCGCATTAATAATCTTTTGATAAAACAATGCGTTCGTTGAGCTTACAAATACTTCGGTAATGGGAATCAGTAACGTGCAAAACCAGTATACACCGGATTTTTCAAATAATGACAGATATTTTTTCAGCCCTGCAGCTGTTATTTTACCTTGATTCATATCAATAACCATGCCTTTCACACTATCTCACCCTCTGCAGCATACATAGAATAAAGCTTTGGATAAACCCTGCCTCGTTCCATCAATTCTTCATGTGTCCCACTCTCAGCCACAACCCCATGCTCTATAACCACAATATGGTCTGCATTTTTTATGGTAGACAACCGGTGTGCAACCACGAGCGTTGTACGTCCTTCTGCCAGCCTGTCGAGCGCTTTTTGCACAGCTGCCTCCGACTGTATGTCAAGCGCTGATGTTGCCTCGTCTAAAAGCAGCATAGGAGCATCTTTTAAAATTGCCCGCGCTATGGAAATACGCTGTACCTGCCCTCCTGAAAGGCGCGAGCCCCGTTCACCCGCCAAAGTATCGTACTTTTCCGGAAGTTCGCTTATAAAACCGGAGGCATACGCTGCCTCGGCAGCCATGCGAATCTCATCTTCACACGCCTCCGTCTTACCCATGGCAATATTTTCTCCCACAGAAACCGGAAACAAATAGCTATGCTGCGATACATAGGAAAGACGTGAGCGCAGAGCTTCCAGATTCCAATCCTCAAGTTTGACCCCTTCAATCAGAATACTTCCCTGCTGCGGCCTGTAAAATCCACATAAAAGACGAAGCAATGTGCTTTTTCCGCCTCCGCTTGCCCCCACCACTGCTACTGTCTTACCTCTGGGAACTTTAAAGCTGATACCATTCAGCACCGGAACCCCTTCCTCATAAGAAAACGACACCTCCCTAAATTCTATTGCAGGAGCATCCTCTATTCCGGATACCTCGCTCCCCGTCGGTTCAACCGGCGTATTCAATATTTCAAACACCCTTTCTATCGCCGCCAATGCCACCTTACTGTTAAAAGCCCTATACGCCATGTCATTAATGATTTCCACCATCTTTGGCAAAAGAGCAAAAAATGCCACCAGACCGCCTATTGTCAGTCTTTCCTGTATACAAAACCACCCTCCCGCTACAAGGCAGAGTATGGAAGAAAACGTACCGGAAAGAATCCAAAACGCACGTCCCTTATACTGATTCTTATCATTAGAGATTGCCATGTCTGTCATTTTTTGTACGTTTTTACGATAATCCTCTAAAAGAGTATCCTGAAGAGAATAGCTTTTAACTACCTCCATGCCTCCTATTATGTCTGCTGACGTACTGATAACATCAGCTGAATACTGCATATATGCCTTTGAGCCGGACTTGAACTTTGTAGTCAGTGAGGCGCCAAATGGCAGACATATTATTGTAGGCACTATGGAAAGCAGAAACAGCGGCAAATTCAGATGCAGCAGATATATAAAATAAAAAACAATTAAAAAAGGATTCATAATAACAAGAATCAAATCATCCTGTACAAAACCACTTATCCGGTTCACATCATCTGTCAGTCTGGACAGAATATCACCTGAGCGGTTTTTCGCCATAAATTCTGCTGTCACTCCGGTGATATGAGTTACCGCATCATTTTTGATCTGCCTAAGTATCTTAGTTGCCATACCTCCGGATGCATACCTTGTAATCCAAGCCGAACCGGCTCCGGCTATCAGTATACAGATACACATAAAAGTAATATGACCTATGTTTGTTAATGTTCCTGCCTCCAATCCGTCAATCACATACTTTAAAAGCTCGGAACCGGCAACACCGCAGCCGGCGCATAACGCTGCCGCTAACAGGGCAAGAAGTATTAATTTTATGTGTTTACCGACATATTTTAAGATTACTGCCATGATATCCTCCCTTTACTCCATACTTTCTCTCCTTTGTGCCCATCATCAGTTTCCACCTGTCCGATGCGCCAGCACTCCGAAAACTGCCCAATAACCTCTAATGCTTCTTTACAGTCTTTTTCCGACACAGCCACTACCATGCCTACTCCCATATTAAAATGATGTGCAAACACATTTTCCCCAATCATTCCCTGTTCAAAGAGGAATTTATGCAGGGGCATGACAGGAAGCGCAGACAAATCAATGCACACACCTAATCCTTGCGGTATGTCACGCCATATTTTCTTATTCATCAGGCTATTACTAATACGAAAAGCGTCCCGTAAATATCCTTTTTCCTGTAATGCCGTTATTTCTCTGGCAAATGCTGAGTTTGCTTTCATAAGCTCCTCAAGAAAAAATCTTTTTTCATCAATTTTGGCATGATAGAGTCCGGGGTTTTTATCCAACATTATCTTAACAAAAGGATAGTTCGTTCCATCTATGCCCTCTGTCTTAATGCCAATCAATACATCCCCTTTTTCCAAAAGACTCCCTGTCAGCAATTTATCCTTATCCTGTACTCCTACCACCGTAGCGCTTACACCATAATCTTCTGAGGTAAGATTGACCGGCTGTGCAGCAATCTCCATTCCGGTAAATGATACATTATTTTTATCACAGATTTCCCGAAAGGCCTTAGCCATAAGATATAGCTGTTCCTGATTATAATTTCCACAGATTACCATTGACTTTAAAATCACCGGCTTAATGCCATGCTGTAACGTGTGGTTTATGGCACTTGCCGCTGCATCCGCGCAAATTTCCTGATTATATCTATAGTCTTTTGCTAATTTTTCCTTAGAGCCCGGCACACAGGTAACACATGAATATACCGGGTCTTTCATTTGTGAGGTATCTATTTGAAACATACAGATATCAGCATAATCTGCGGACAATATACTCTTGTCCTTTGAGTTAAGTTTCATTATTTCATGTTTTAATGCATGTAACCTTCCAGTATCCAGCCCTGAAGCCCGATATAAAATACTCCTGTTTTTCCATTCATTTTCATTTAGCAGCTCATCAACCGTCACATTTAACAGACTGGAAATCTCATACATTATATCAACCGTAGGTAGACTTTTTCCTAACTCCCATTTCGATACAGCCTGATATGAAATATGCAAAAAATCAGCAAGTTCCTTTTGGGTAATACCTTTTTCTTTTCTAAAAAAAGCAATTCTTTTACCTATTTCTTCTTTGTTCAGCATACGTCATACAGCCTTTCCAAATTCATTTTTATCATATTTCAAATATATCATTCCGCTTATGCAGCCGCAATAATCGCTTTAGAGAGTCGTTTTTGAAAAAATCAACCATTAGTTGAGTAAAATATGCACAAAAGAGCATCCAGGATTCCTGAATGCTCTTTTTTATATTAATATCACCATATTATTTATTTAATTATGAATTTGCGTGCCGCATTAATGCCGAGCTTATAGGGCAGGGGCCTTAAATTGCGGTCGGCTTCCTTTAGTTTTTCACGGATGTTTATATGCTGCGGGCAGTGTTGCTCGCATTTGCCACATTCAATGCACTGTGATGCAAAACCGGGTTCCTTACGCAGCCCCATGTTCTGGGCAAACTCAACGCGGGCTGAGGTCTTTTTCTCCATATACATCAGATTGTAATAATAGAAATTGCCCGGAATATCCACTCCTTTAGGACATGGCATACAGTATCTGCATCCCGTACAGCCTACCTTTTCCCGTTCACGGATGACCTGCTTAATCTGCTCGACAATCTCCATATCTTCTTCTGTCAAATGTCTCGGCTCGGCTTCTGATGCAATGCGGATGTTCTCATTCACCATATCCTCAGAATTCATGCCGGAAAGCACACAACTGACTTCCGGCTGGTTCCAAAGCCAGCGCAGCCCCAGTTCTGCGGGTGTATAGCCATTGCTGTCAGACGCAAGTATCTCTTTCGCTTTATCCGGTAAGTTGACCAGCTTACCGCCGCGGAGAGGTTCCATAATAATGACCGGAATGCCTTTACCTGCCGCTGCCTGAAGCCCTTTCTTTCCGGCCTGGGTATGCTCATCCAGATAGTTATACTGTATCTGACAGAAATCCCAGTCATAAGCATCCAGAATTTTCAGGAACATTTCCGTATCACCGTGGTACGAAAAACCGATGTTATGTATACTTCCTTCTTCTTTTTTCCGCTTTATCCAGTCCTCAATACCCAGTTCTTTCAGATGTTCCCATTCCGCATAATCTGTAAACATATGCATCAGGTAATAGTCAATATGGTCTGTGCGTAGACGGGAAAGCTCCTCATTAAAAGTTTTATCAATTGCCGCAGCAGAACGTATTATATACTGCGGAAGTTTCGTGGCAATATAAATCTTGTCACGGCATTTGTTTTCATCCAGTATCCGGCCGAGACACTCCTCACTGCCGGGATAAATATAAGCGGTATCAAAATAATTGACACCCTTTTCAATGGCCAGAAGGACTTCCTTCTCCGCTTTTTCATAGTCAATGGAATTTCCTTTTTTGCTGAATCTCATGCAGCCATAACCTAGCTGCGAAATCTGATTACCATATCGGTCAGGTCTATATTTCATATTTTCCTCCATGTTTTTTTCAATCTCTACTGCCCTTATTTCTCCATCTGCAGAAGATTTCTTTTCATATCATAATATCCGGTCAGAACCGCCCACACATAAGCGCAGGTCTTTGGTATCATAAGCATACCAATCATAGGGACTGCATCCGCAAAAAGCACTACCGGAATATAAAATCCGAAGCTTAACACAATCGCCAGCCACATAAACCAGAATGCCTTATCGTTTGTTTCATGCGCCTTTTTGTAAAAGAGAACAATTATAAGCGCCCCAAGCAATACAAACGGAATATTTCTGTATATCCCCCATGACAACGGTGCATCTGCCGATGTCCATTCATTTTGTGGGAACAGACAAAGAACAATTCTGGAAGCAGCCAGCAGGCAGATACAGGAACTCAAGCCCTTTCCGCCCTGTACCTTGTAACGAATGCGCCATATATAATATAACAGCACATAGAACACCGTCATAGTGATTGAAGTAACCAGCTTTCCAACGCCAAGCGCCGCAGTGAAGTTTTCTAAGCCGGTCGTGCATAGTGCATAGGCGCGGGGAAGAAGGTGGAATGCGTCGCCGGTTCCTAGAATGAATGCCATCACTCCAAACAGAAAGTATTGCTTTTCTTTGTGTCCCTTTATTATCATTCTGATTCCAACGGTAATAACAAGAGTTAAATACACAATATCAAACAGTGTTTCCATAATTGCCTGCATAATCAGCTCTCCTTCTTTTCCACAAGCTTGCTCCTATTTGTTCCTTTATAACGGATTTTTTATCTGATACAATCATACATTGAAAAAAAACACACGTCAATCACCTAAAAAAAGATGATGAACTAATCCAGCGTGTGCTTGACGCAATTTGGAATATTAGTTTTGACTGGTTGGTATATCCCTCTGAAATTCCAGAATATCTCCAGGCTGGCAATCTAAAACATCACAAATGGCATTAAGAGTAGAGAAACGTACGGCACTTATTTTTCCTGTTTTTATTTTTGAAAGGTTTACATTTGATATTCCCACCCGTTCTGCCAATTCGTTAAGTGATATTTTCCGGTCGGCCATAACTCTGTCTAAACGTAAAATAATTGCCATCTTCTTATCCCCTATAATGTTTCATCGGACTGTTGCTGTAAAACAAGACCATATTCAAATATATAGCCTAAACATAGCACAATTCCGCCAATTAATGCTAATTCCAACTTGCAAATCAATTGTGAGCGAGCGGTGGACGGTCCAAAAATAAAAAGTATGGCTGCCTCAACGACATTCTTATAAACAAAAACACATAGAAGAAGTAAACCAATGTCACGAACCAAATGACTGCAGAACAGAGTAAAGGGACTCTCATCCAACTTAATATGATGAAAAATTGAAGCCATGCACCATAGTATTGCCGCCGACAATGCCTGATACCCTAAAGTTATTAACCAAACTATACCGAACAATACTTTACATGAATATTCACCCATGTGAAAACTGGTATTTGTTACTAATAAATATAATCCTTTGCCACCAATGTTAAAGCCAACCTTTGCATCGCTTCCATACTGTTCTACAATAAATGATGATTCAGGAGTAACCAGTGCACGTACACCACAATATATCAATGCCATGAGTGACAATATTAAATACACCCAAAATAATATGCTCAGAAATTTCCCAAGTGCATTACAACGCTTTTTTATAATAATCAGCTTATTTTCCAATATGTCCATAGCGTCCCACCTTTGTTTCTATATCAAACCAATAAGAATTACGAAGTAATTCTTGTAACACTAGCAATGCTTGTGTTTTCGCAAGCTGCTGAGCTTGCGTTAATTATATCATATGCAAATATGAATATCAATTATTATTTAATGTTAAACATTAATTATTTAATGTAAAAGTATAATGCCTTTAGTGGTTTATTTACTAAAAATATTAAAGCGTCCAAAAAAGATAAGGAGCCTTTACAGCTCCTTATCTTTTTCCATATTCTTTTTACCGCTATACTTATATACTATTTGGCGCCCCATACTTTTCGACAAATAACACTTAATGAAACTCTTTTCGCAAAACTTCATGAGGCGCCTCTATTTCATTTGCTATTGTATGTTCTGTTAATTCAGATAATGATTTAATTTTTGCATTTATTATCGGGCGCATGCAATTCGGAACATGTTCCTGATGAGCTCTATGTATTGCAACACACTCTTTACAATTACCATGATATCTACACGCCTTTTTACAGGAACAATGGTCTTTATCTTTATATTCTTCCCTGAACTCAGCTACAAATTCTTCCTGTAGTTCAAGCCCTCTTTGCCTGTTTCCTTTATGGAATTCTTTCATGGCATCTATCTCTTTTTGGTTTCCTTCGATTATCATTAACTTCCTCCGTAAATCCCGATTGAACAAAACCTTAACGTAATACTTTCGACAAATACAAAACTAAATCGTCATCATTACAGCAATCCTCATATTGCGGGCAAACTTTATCACGATACCATACACCACTTCCATCAGGGATGTATCCGCGCTTCACATACATTCTCTGTGCGCTTCCGTATCCGCTATGCAGACCGACACCGAGATAAACTATCTCCGAATATTTCAAAGCTATTTGCTCCGCAACGTCCATCAGCTTACTTCCGATACCGTTTTTTCGATACTTTTCTAGTACGCCGAAATCCACAATTTCAGGATATCCCTGATTAGCAAAAGAGCCCCACTCGGAATTGGGATATACATTGATATATCCTGCTACATTTCCTTTATACTCTGCGACTAATGCAATACTCTTACCAGCTGCCTGATGCTCCAGTCTCATTTCATATTTATCTATAGTCTGATCCCAGCCTTGGGCTATTTCCTCATCTGTGATAATCTGTGCATCACTCTGCACCATATCACGAATCAGTATCTTCTCATCTTCATAATAAACCATAATTTTATCACCCAAATAAACATTAAAAGTTCGATTTAAGAATAACACTTTTCCGCCGGATAGGCAAGCTGCTTCATAAACAGAAAGTATTAACAGAAAGCATACTGCTTGAACGTATAATCCTTACCTGCACAATATTTCTGAACATCAGATACGGCNTACATTCTATTGTGCAAAANCTTTTTAAAAATTCTTCCCGATATACTATTGACATATGATNTACTGTGTTGTACGATATACATACNGGAGGTACAGTATATGAATATTGATGATTGGAAATCACAAATCAAACGTGGAACACTTGAATTCTGTATTCTTTTGATGATTAAGCAGCNNCAGTCCTACGGATATGAAATTATCAGCACTTTAGAAAATTATCCTATTCTGTCTGCAAAAGAGAATACAATTTATCCGCTGCTAAGGCGGTTGTTAAAAGAAGATTATATTTCATCTTCATGGCAGGAAAGCGCCGAAGGCCTTCCGCCGCGGAAATATTATTCCATTACGGACAAGGGACTTGAATACCTTTCCATAATGTCTGTGGAATGGGATAATCTGCTAAAAGCAATAAACGAAATCAAAGGAGAATAAGACCATGGAAAAAAATCTTAACGACTATCTGGAAAAGATTGAGAAATATCTGAAGCCCCTGCCGGTTTCTGAGCGAATTGATATTGTAAAAGAGATTAAAAGTGAAATACTTGAGCTGCAGGGCAACGGAAAAACCACAGAAGAAATTATTGAAAGATTGGGTAATCCTAAAGAATTGGCGAAAGCCTATCTTGGAGACCTTATTACCAATGACAATTCTTTCAGCCTTACCAGAATTCTTGCAATATGTGCTTATTATAGTATTACAGGTTTTTCAGGATTGTTTGTAATTCCTACACTTGCTATCTGCGCACCTGCATTTATTCTTTGCGCAATAATTACTCCGATTGCAGGAATAATAAAATTGATTGATGCATTGCTGAATTTAGGCATTCCTTATGCCGACCACATCGGCATAGCCGGAATTGACAATCCGTTTATTGTTTTTGCCGCCTGCATTATCTTTGGCGNGGTGCTGTATCTNATCGGGCGTGGATGTTGGAAGCTGTTGGTTCTTTATATAAAAACCGTAAGCAATACCAAAAAAAGACTGTCACTTTGAAATACATCGACTGGTACGAGTAACTAATCCATTCGTACCAGTCTTTCTGCATCTTGAACTATATTTTCTGTTACAGCTGAGTTTTTGATGAATGACAGATTTATGCAATATACAGCTTAATCCTTTANCTCTTTTTCATCTCCANATANGGCCANNCCTCGAATCCNCATTTTTTATATAAACTGATTGCATTTTGATTCTCTTCCTCTGCTTCAAGACACATTGCGCATTCCGGATATTTTTGCTCAATGTATTCTATNAATTNCTTTCCGATTCCCATGCCNCGAAATTCAGGCTTGATATACAGGTCTTCAATCCAGATGCATGGTTTGCCTAATTCCGTGGAAAAGCTTTTNGCAGCCATCGCATATCCTAAAATCTTCGCATCGTCTTCAAAGATATATCCCTCTAAATACGGGCAATCCCCTACACAGCCTGCTATATCATTTCTGAAAATTTCGTCNGAACCATTGCTTAAAACTGCCGGAGAAGCATAAAATACCCGCATCATTTCAAGCACCTGTTCNGTATCTGATTGTATCATATCTCTTATCATTAGCATTTCCTGATTCCTTTANATTATTGTTCCAGCACCACCCCATGCGCAATNCCCGGAATGGTCTGGCCTTCATTGAAGCTCGTCTTGCTAAGAAGAGCACCTGTAGGCAGGAAAAGCACTCTTTTCCAAACGCCTTCTTCTATTTTTTTNANNATATANGCTGATAAAGTGACCGCAGCGCAGCCGCATCCGGAACCGCCTGCATTGGTATTCTGCTTCTCGCTGTCAAATATNTCAATACCNCAGTCCATATGCTGTTNACGGATATCTATCCCATTCTCCTCAAGCAGCTCAAACANAAGCTTCTGACCTACCGAACCCAAATCGCCTGTGATAATCTTGTCATAGTCATCCGGCTTTCTTCCGAAGTCCTCCAGATTCCGTTTGACTGTATCGGCTGCTGCAGGAGCCATGCACGCTCCCATATTCATTGAATCTTTGATGCCNTAATCCATGATTCTGCCAAATGTCGCCCCGGCTACCTTNGCACGCACTTTTCCCTCTTTCTTGGAAGAAAGCAGNAAAGCCGCACTNCCTGTAACGGTCCAGCTTGATGAAAGCGGTCTCTGGTTCCCGTAACCNAGNGGNTAACGGAACTCNTTCTCCGCGCTGGCAAAATGACTTGAAGTAACACATGCCGCCNTGTCCACNAAACCACCTGACACNGCAAGACTTCCTACCGCAATCGAAAGACCGCTGGTCGANCACGCGCCATACAGACCGACATGCGGCGTATTAAAAGACGCCAGACCAAAACTGCTGGCGATTGACTGTCCAAGCAAATCNCCAGCAAAAATAAGCTGTAAATCTTCTTTTTTTAAGTTTGCTTTGTCCAGCATAATNTGCAGCGCTTCCTTTTGCAGGCTGCTCTCTGCCTCTTCCCATGTATTGGCGCCGAACATATCATCCTGCCCTACCTTATCGAACAGTTTTCCCATAGGTCCCTGTCCTTCTTTGCTTCCNACNATTGAACCGCTGCTGATTATATAAACCGGATTATCAAACTGAACGCTTTGTTTCCCTAACATCTGCAAACTCTCCTTTTTTACGATAACTTTCATAAAAGAAATTACTGCTTGGCAGCGACGATTCAGAGAATGATTTACGCCGCGACGCAATTTCCTATCATATAAAAGTAGTATGTACAGATATGTCGGGAATATACTTTTTTATTTAGGTCTTACTGTAAGGTTGCGGATAAGACCGTCTTCGCTTACTTCACGAACCGTAGCGATTGCCATGATATTATATCCGCCGAAATTAGCTACAAATTCTGCCTGAGTATCGTTTACCACTTCTGCATCAGCTATAGAGTACTGACGGAANCCGAATTTGTTCCTNAAGAACATATTGATTGCTTCCTTTCCATATATATGATACTCCTTCTGTGATGAAGAATTGGTGCAGTAATCGCACANAATACCGTCTTTNGTAAAGATATCAGCCAGTCCGGCATAGTCTTTATTTTGCATAACTTCTACATATTTCTCAATAGGTCTCATTATATACCTCCCAATCTGCCGCAAAACGGCTTGTCTATAAGAATAGTAAACAGTTTCTAATATACCTTTTCTGAATTAAGCAGNGCATCTGTACCGCCGTCAACGAACATTACATTGCCGTTTACGCCCCTTGACGCATCAGATACCAGAAATACCATAACTTCTGCNATTTCTTCCGGCTCCATCAGACATTCCTGACCGTATTTAGTCGGAACNGGGAGAGCATTTAACGCCATTTTAGCTGAGGTGCCCATTCCTGCCGTCATCGCTGTTTTTACGTTACCGGGTGCAATGGCATTAATACGTACGCCGTTAGCAGCCCACGAAGCCGATATTCGTCTTACCCATCTTGACAGGGCATATTTTGTAGAAACGTACATACTGTTTCCTACGGAAAGATTGGAAGAATCCATTTGTGACACAAGATTAAGCACTCTTCCTTCGTCACCGATATTATTCAGCAAATCTGCGATATCCATGCGGCCCGCTCCCTGTGAAATCGTGTTGGACGCAGTTACCACGCAGCTTCCGTGCTTTTTCTCCAAAAGGTCAAATGCACCTTTTGCAAGGGCTACAGTGCCGAAATAATTAAGCGATATGATTAACTTAAGATTACCGCAGGCACCTGATACACCGGCGTTACAGATAATGCCGTCCAGCCCATCAGGACACCTTTTATGCAGCTCATCTACTGCAGCCTGCCTGCCCTCCTCAGTTGCAAGATTGACACAGATATCTCCATCTTTTAAGTCGATATTGATTACCTCATGTCCACGTTGTAATAATAGTTCTTTTGCCTTGGCGCCGATTCCGCTCGAAGCGCCGGAAATTGCGTATACACCCATGTTTTGTCCCTCCAATTCATTTGGTTTGATAGAAGTATCTACAATGAAAGCCACTTCTACATAAGATTAAATATTAAACTGTATTTATATTATAACAAATATTGGAAGAAAAAACTATCATATAATTCATATATTTCAAATTGTATATTTTCCATAATTTTTTGTAGAATATTAACATTTTTTCCATCAATTATCAAAATCATCTTGTATATAATGATTAGTTTTTGTATAATTTTATTTAGAATAAAAACAAGCTTAGGCCTTCTGTATATGGCAGAAATCAGGCTTAAAGCGAAAGGAGAAGGGAATATGGCATATATCGACATTATGAAGGAAAAGGCAAGAAGCGACAGAAAGACTATTGTATTGCCGGAGACTACAGATAAGAGGACATTGATTGCAGCCGCTCATATCATAAAGGAAAAAATTGCGGACATTATCATGATTGGCAATGAAGAAAAAATCCTGGACGGTGCAAGCTGGCTGGAAGTGGAATTGGACGGGGTTAAGATTGTAGACCCTGAGAAATGCGACAAATTGGACGATTATGTAAACTTGTTGTACGAAACAAGAAAAAATAAGGGAATGACCCCTGAACTGGCAAGAGAAACTCTTTTAAAAGACTACCTGACCTTCGGCGTTATCATGGTAAAGGCAAATGATGCAGACGGTATGGTAGCAGGCGCAAACCATGCAACCGCAGATACCTTACGTCCGGCGCTGCAGATTCTCAAAACCGCTCCCGGCATAAAATTGGTATCCGGCTTTTTCATTATGGATGTTCCGGATTGCGAATTTGGAGAAGGGGGCACATTCCTTTTTGCTGACTGCGGTCTGAATCAGGACCCTACGGCTGAGGAACTGGCTGCTATTGCCGACTCTTCCGCTAAGAGTTTCAAGAGCCTTGTAGGCGCTAAACCGATTATCGCTATGCTGTCGCACTCTACCAAAGGCAGCGCAAAACATGCATTGGTTGATAAAGTAACGGAAGCTACCAGAATCGCACATGAGCAGTATCCGCACTTATGCTTGGACGGTGAATTACAGGCAGACGCCGCACTGGTTCCCCAGGTAGCGAAAACCAAATCTCCGGGCAGCGAAGTTGCCGGTAAAGCAAATGTTTTGATTTTCCCTAATCTGGACTGCGGCAATATCGGATATAAACTGGTTCAAAGATTGGCAAAAGCCGAAGCCTATGGTCCAATACTTCAGGGTATCGCTAAACCGGTCAACGATTTGTCCCGCGGTTGTTCATGGGAAGATATCGTCGGCGTTGTGGCATTGACAGCAGTACAAGCTCAACTTTCGTAAAAATAATTCAGGAGGCATATAGTTATGAAAATTTTAGTTATTAACTGCGGCAGTTCTTCGCTGAAATTTCAGTTAATTGACGCAGTGACGGAAGAATTAATCGCAAAAGGTCTGTGTGAGCGTATCGGCATTGAGGGCAGCCAGCTTGTCTATCAACCGACCGGAAAAGACAAGGTTACGACCATAACACCTATGGAAGACCATACGCAGGCAATCAGGCTGGTACTGAATGCTCTGAGTGATAAAGAAACCGGTGTCGTAAAAGATTTATCCGAAATCGGAGCGGTAGGACACCGTATCGTACATGGCGGTGAGAAGTTCGCATCCTCTACCGTAATTACTGACGAAGTTATTAAAGCAATTACCGACTGCAACGAACTTGCTCCTTTACATAATCCTGCTAACCTGATTGGTATAGCAGCATGTCAGGAGCTGATGCCCGGTACTCCGATGGTAGGCGTTTTCGACACGGCATTCCATCAGACCATGCCTAAGGAAGCTTACCTGTATGGTATTCCTTATGAATATTACGAGAAATACAAGATAAGAAGATACGGTTTCCACGGCACAAGCCATTCCTATGTATCTAAGAAGGCTGCCGAGGTACTTGGACAGAAATATGAAGATTTGAAGCTGATTGTATGCCATCTCGGAAACGGCGCCAGCGTATCGGCTGTCAAGAACGGAAAGTGTATCGATACTTCTATGGGACTGACTCCATTAGAGGGCTTAATCATGGGAACACGTTCCGGTGATATCGACCCTGCTATCATGGAATTTATCGCTCACAAGGAAGGTAAATCAATTGATGATGTCATGACTATTCTGAATAAAAAGTCCGGCGTTCTCGGATTGTCAAGCAATCTCTCATCTGATTTCAGAGATTTGCAGGCAGCTTATGAGAAGGGTGACGACGCAGGAATCCGTACCATGGAGACCTTCGCTTATCGCGTAACCAAGTATATCGGCGCTTATGCCGCTGCCATGAACGGAGTTGATGCAATATGCTTCACGGCAGGACTTGGCGAAAACAGTTCATTCATCAGGAACATGATATGCAGCCGCCTCGGATATCTCGGCATCACGCTTGACCAGACTCAGAACGAAAAACGCGGTGAGGATTTAGTCATTACCACACCGGAATCAACAACTAAAGTACTTGTGATTCCGACTAACGAAGAACTTGCGATTGCAAGGGAGACTTATGCGTTGGTTAAATAAGAGATATGATAAACGGATATGATACTATAAAAGTCAGGCTGAAAGGCCTGACTTTTATAATATTTTTAAAATTTTGTAGAAATCCACCCAATGAAACATCATTTTAAAGCACTTTATTAATGTGAAAAGCTTTTACTCACAAGAAAGGAGAGCGAAAACTGTATGAATGTCACGGTAATCGAGAGCTATATAGACAAAGTGTACGCCTACGCCGTGAAGAGGACATTTACAGAAGAAGAGGCGGCCGATCTTTCTCAGGAAATTCTGTTCACTGCGGTAAAAGGGCTTCCCAGACTGCGCGAAGAGAGCAGTTTTGAGCCCTGGCTCTGGGGCATTGCCGGCAATGTTACAAAATCTTTCCGGCGCAAACAGGGAAAACAACGCGCGATATATTCCTATGATATGCCGGATGATATCAGCGACTCCGGCGGCTTGGAACAGGAAAACGAAGAACTGGAGGAACTCTATGGACATCTTCGCAAAAGCATTTCCATGCTTTCCGCTATGTACCGTGACATCATCATACTTTTCTACTACGACAACCTTTCTACAAAAACAATCGCCGAGCGTCTGGAAATTCCCGAAGGCACCGTCACATGGCGGCTGTCCGAAGCCAGACGAAAACTGAAAAAGGAGTGTATTAAAATGGAAGAAAGTGCATTGAGACCTGTAAAACTAAACCTTGATATTTATGGAAGCGGCAATTTTGACGGAGTCAGAATCCCCTTCCCTACGGCATTTATTGATGATGCCCTGTCACAAAACATACTATACTATTGTTACGACGGAGCTAAATCCACGGAAGAGCTCGCAAAGCTCTGCGGCGTCCCCGCTTATTATGTGGAGGAACGTCTGGAGAATCTGGCTAAACGAGCGGCTGTCATAGAGAAGGTAAAAGGAAAGTATCAGACTGATTTCATTATCTGGTCCGACAAATACGGTATATACTGTGAAGAAAACACTGAAAATGCAATTATGCCTATTAAGGACAAAATGATTGCTGCCTTAAAATCCCTTGCGGCAGAAGCCGGAAAAATTGATTTCTACAAAGCGGAGAAAAAAGAATCTGACTTGTTTTATCTCTACAGCAGTATGGCTTTTGAGTATATGCTGCATCATTACTGCGAACTGCCGCTTCCGGAAATCAGGGAAAACTACGACGGCATGCGCTGGCGTTATATTGGAAATATGGAAACCGGGACACATAAGAGAATCCGTTTTTCGATTAACCGCTGTGG
>JAAUZS010000136.1 GCA_014804495.1 Lachnospiraceae bacterium | reverse complement strand
TTTATTTAGTTGTGACAACAGAAAGCCAGCAGATAGAGCTTTCTGAAATCTGATAATAACTATAATGCTTTGCGATAGGATTGTCAAGTTTATATTATATGGCTTGACAAAGATAATATATGAAAGTATAATAAAACATGCAATTTAAAACAAGTGTTGCAGAAAGGAGNNCATATGCCGCCTAAAGCGAAATTTACCAGAGAAGAAATTCTGGATATGGCATTATGTATTACGAAAGAAAACGGAATTGATGCAGTTACGGCGAGGGANCTGGGAAAACGATTGGGAAGCTCCGCCAGACCTATATTTACCGTTTTTGANAATATGGATGAGGTCAGGGATTTGGTAATTCTNAAATCAAAAGAATTGTATAGTCAATATGTGGAAGAAGGACTAAAGTATAAACCGGCGTTTAAAGGAGTGGGAATTGCATATATTCGTTTTGCGATTGANCAGCCTAAGCTGTTCCANCTNCTGTTTATGATGATNGTNCCGGGCTCAAAAAACGTATCCATGATTTTGCCTGTTATAGAGGATAATTATGACAAAATACTTCAGTCGGTACAAGNGACNTATAATCTGGAGAAAGAAGCTGCCGAAAANATTTATCAGCATTTATGGACATATACGCATGGTATTGCAGCCATGTTTGCTACAGGTCTGTGCAGCTATACAATGGAACAGATAGAGGAAAGATTGACAGAAATATTCATAGGNTTATTGACAGTTGAGAAAGGCAGGATTAAAAATGATAAAGATTGAAAACCTACATAAATATTACGGAGCCGGCGAAAGCAAAAACGAGGTGCTGAAAGGCATTNCNCTGGATATTGAAGATGGAGATTTTTTAGTGATACTTGGAGCCTCAGGCTCCGGTAAATCTACGCTTTTAAATATAATTTCCGGTTTGGAGCCTGCNGATATGGGGAATGTATATTATAACGACAAAAATATCTGTGAAATGAAAGATAATGAAATCACTCTTTTCAGAAAAGATGTCATCGGATATGTTTTTCAACAGTATTTTCTTTTACCAAATCTGAATATAGATAAAAACGTAAAGATGGGTGCNGATTTGGNAAAAAATACGGACTATAGGAAATTGATTGAAGCAGTAGGTCTTGCAGATAAGATGAAAAAGTACCCTCATGAATTAAGCGGCGGTGAACAGCAGCGTGTGTCTATCGCNAGAGCATTGGCTAAACAGCCCAAAGTTTTATATTTAGATGAACCTACAGGCGCGCTTGATGAGTCTACCGGAAGAGCAGTTTTGGAACTGATTTGTAAGCTGCAAAAAGAGCTGAGGTTCACTATGGTAATGGTGACGCACAACCAAAATATTGCTGAAATGGCTAATACTGTTATTTCCATGAACAGCGGCAGGATTGTAGAGCAGTATCATAATGAAAATCCAAAATCTGCGTATGAGATTGCATGGTAGGAGGCAGCTTATGATTGTAAGTATTAAAGATATTTTCAAAATGATTGGCATTCTGATTGTCAGCTTTTGTGCCGTAATCGTATGCGCAATGTTTTTAAATTNCTATTTGGATTTAGTTACGGTGGAGGATTTAATAACAAATGATATTTCAAAAATATTTTATGACGCCCAGTGCAGCACTTCNAAGGTAGTCAGCGCGGTGAGCGGAGGNTGTCTGCTGTTGACNACGGTTGTGCTTATATGCTTTTATATCGGGCATTATATTGATANACATCAGAAGCAGCTTGGAATTATGAAAGCATTAGGATATACAAGATTTTCCGTAGCGAAAAACTTTTGGGTGTTTGGACTGCCGGTATTTGCNGGAACCGGATTTGGATATCTGGGAGCGCATTTATTGATGCCTAAATTGTATGAATTGAATAATAAAGACGGATATTTACCGGATATTACGATATCTTTTCATCCTGAATTATGTATTTCGCTNGTTATAATTCCAACGGTTTTCTTTTCGCTACTGGCAGTCGGATACAGTTTCNTAAAATTGAGAGTGCCGGCATTATGGCTGATTAGGGAACAATCAGTCAGAAAAGTCGTGACTGCCAAAANGNATACGGATATGTCCTTTTTGCGTGAGCTTGAAAAAAGCAATGTAAGACAGAGAAAATCCCTTATATTTTTNATNANATTTGCTGTGTTCTGTTTCGCGGCAATGGTGCAAATGTCAAGTAGTATGGATGAACTGTCAAGNAGGATGATGGCAGTTATGATGATATCAATCGGAATAGTACTTGCGGTAGTAACTTTGTTTATTGCTACTACCTCTGTTATCAAGGCAAACAGAAAAACCATTACTATGATGAAAGTATTTGGTTACAGTGCAAAAGAATGTCAAAAGGCTGTGTTGAACGGATATCGCCCCTGGGCATATTTAGGATTTGTATTAGGAACCATATACCAATATGCATTATTAAAAATCATGGTATCGATAGTGTTTAAGGACGTAGAAGGNNTGCCTGATTATAGTTTTGATGTACCCGTTATGCTGATTACTTTGGCTGTATTTCTGNTTTTGTATGAGACGATTATGTTTGCTTATACGAAACAGATGGANAAGTTGTCAGTTAAAGANATTATGCTNGACTGANTGNTNNNTNTAAANNNATGAANNNTATTNAATGANTGACTTTNTATTTANTNTATTGACTTTCCTCNTNTATNTGGTTATATAATATTAGTGATANTGCCTGAAAAAGTGGAAAATANGTNTATNGATAACACATNTNTTGCAATAACATGCGAAAGGGGAAAGTACATAGATGAAAACAGCAACCGGAAAGTTTCAATATCTTTTGTTTGATTTGGATGGCACTCTGACAGACCCGAAGCTNGGNATTGCAAGGTGCTTACAATATGCTTTGCATAAATTAGGAATCGAAGAGCCGGANCTGGATAAGTTTGATCCTTTTATCGGGCCGCCGCTGCAGGATAGTTTTAAGGAGTTTTATGGTTTTGATGAGCAGAAGACAGCCGAGGCGGTGGCATATTATAGGGAGAGGTTCAGTGACGTAGGCTTATATGAAAATGAAATATATCCAGGCATGGAAGAGATGCTTGCTCATTTGAAACGGGAAGGAAAGCTGCTGGCTATTGCTTCGAGCAAAACTACGATGTATGTGAAACGTATTTTACAATACTTTAATATAGAGCAGTATTTTGATGTAGTAGTAGGCAGTGAAATGGATGGAACCCGTAACAAAAAGGAGGAAGTGGTAGAAGAAGCGTTGAGGCAGCTGAAACAATGTGCAGTGGAAGAATCTGATTGTGACATGTTTGTCATGATAGGTGATAGGAAATTTGACATTAATGCCGCCAAAGCCTTTGGGATTGCTTCTATAGGTGTTTCCTATGGCTATCCGGCTCCGGGTGAATTGGAGCAGGCAGGTGCAGACTATATTGTGGATACCGTACAGGAACTGGAGAAACTGCTTGTGGGTTAAGCAGTATGGGATTTTGTTTATGGATATAAAAAATAAATCTAATAAATTAAATAATAAATATATTAATTTGCTTAGGATTGCCGGTGAAATATTAGCACCACTTGTTATTTATTATATTACCTATCTATTTTCATACATCATATTGACTACAGTAGTCATTGAGATTTTGCAATTGGATANNTATATCTTCGGGCATGAAAAAACAGTTAGAGCAATTCTTGGCAGTATATCTATGTTGGCGGGAATCCTGCCGTTAATTTCGAGCTTCAAAAGAGAAATAAATGTACGNAATAAACAGGACATACATGAAGGTAATACAAATGATGCAAAAGNTATAAAAAATGCAAATGATATAAAAAATGCAAAAGATANAAAAAANANAAAAAATANAAACAATACAAAAAGTATAAAGAATAAAAAAGGTATTTCAATATATAAATCTGCCNTAATTACAATAACACTTGCTATCACAAGTTCTGTTGCAATTAATATTTTGTTTATCTGGCTGCATTTGACGGAAAATTCAGAAACTTATAGCCGTGTTGCAGAACTTCAGTATGGCGTAAGTCTGGTTACAGGTCTTATTTTATACGGTATTATTTCGCCGCTTGCGGAGGAAGTAGTGTTCCGCGGCATCATTTATAATAGGATAAGAAAAAACNGCTCAATTATCGCGGCCGTTTTTTTATCTGCNTTGCTTTTCGGGCTTTATCATGGAAATATTGTGCAGGGGACTTACGGGTTTATAATGGGGATTNTGATTGCTTATACTTATGAGCGGTATGGCAGATTTCTCCATGCTTTTTTATTCCATGCGGCAGCTAACACGGCAGTTTATATAATTTCGTCTAATGAAGCCATTTCTCGTTTGATGATAACACCGCATATTTGTTTGATATTTATATTAATATCAGCATTTTTACTTTGGCGGATGAATAAAAGTAAATTAATAAAATAGATTAATAGTAGCACCAGGGTATTACCAGTACCGTTTTCGGTAAAATCAACGACGGATCTTCTCCAATCGTTTCTTGGTTATACTCATAGATTTCCTGCCACCGGCTTCCGTCAAAATAATATTTTTCCGACAGTTTCCAAAGAGAATCACCAGATTCTACAATAATGGTCAACGTATTCGGCATCGTTTGTGGGATATAATATGCGCTTCCATCATCCATAGTTCTGGCATAGTATTCATACCCCTCTTCCGGCAGGTTCTTTTCCAGATATTCATAAATATCAGTTCCGTGGATATCCTCATCCAGACGCAGTTTGACAAAATACCACAGCACAGCGTCCTTTTCTTTTTGATGAATATCCTCTTTTTCCTCTATAAAATCTTCTGTAAGCGACTTTTCATTATCATAAAATCTCCAGATAAATTCGGCGTTACTATCATTCACCCATACAAAGGCATAAGCATAATCCTGATCCTGTGTTGCAGGCAGCAGGCCGTCTGTCCAATAGAGGAACTCCTCGCCTCGTCCGTAATGCACTTTTATAGTTTCTTGTTTTCCAAACATTTTCCATGTGGTCAAACACGAAAAGAATAGTAATAATATAACGCCTGTGATTTTAATTATACTTTTTCTCATCTAACTTTTAACATCCTTTTCCTCTTCGTCCATATTAGGTCATTATAGAATTTGGTGTTAATATGGAATCATTATAAAACAGACTTGCATCATTTTTGCATCATCTATGCATCATAGTTGAAACATTTACATTGGTTTTAAGCTTTATATAGTGTATAATAATGTCATTAATTATATGGATTATGGAGAATAAGGCTATGCATAACTGCAAAATAGAGATTTTTTGCCCTGAGGAGTATACTAAGAGAAATACCGACGTCAGGTACAGTGATGTGATTAAGACTACATATTACTCTACGACCTGTGAAAAGGATAAACCGGTGAATATCGTGCTGCCGGAGGGGTACTCGGAGGATAAAAAGTATCCGATTTTGTATCTGCTGCATGGCATTTTTGGAACTCAGAACGATATGAACAATAACAGCATTACAATCCAGAATATGATGACTAAGGGAAAAGCCAAAGATATGATTGTTGTCTATCCCTATATGTATGCCAGCAAAACTCAGGATAAATGTACTGCCATTGACAAGGAAAATGTGGCGGCTTATGATAATTTCATCAATGATCTGGTGACGGACCTGATGCCTTTTATAAAGGATAACTACTCCATAGCCGAAGGCAAGGAGAACACAGCGATTGCAGGATTTTCCATGGGCGGAAGAGAGTCGCTGGCAATCGGATTGCAGCGTCCGGATTTGTTCGGGTATGTGGGTGCCATCGCTCCGGCACCCGGTCTGGTGCCGGGAAAAGACTGGGCGATGGAGCACGAGGGACAGTTTACCGAGGAAGAGCTAGTGTTTAACGACGAGAAACCAATCCTTCTGATGGCCTGCTGCGGTGACAAAGACGGCACGGTGGGACAATTCCCTAAGAGCTACCATGATATTTTTGAGAAAAATGGGGTAGAGCATGTGTGGTGGGAAATCCCCGGCTCCGATCACAGCGACCCGGCAATCAGCAGCGGAATCTACAATTTCTGCAGATACATTTTTTAATCAGAAAAAGAGAAAAGTGAGGAAAATTTATATCCTATATAAAAGAATACCTCTCTTGCCGTGAATTTAGCCTTTTCATAAATGCTTTTATACATTGAAGTGTGGGTTGGAGAGGTATATGCTTTCAGACCTTTGTCCTGTGCCATCAGCATTGCTCTTTTCATGTGCAAAGGGTCGCTGACAATTAAAGCAGTATCATATCCGTTATTCTTCATAACTTCCATTGCGTTTTCCAGATTTTCTTCTGTAATGGTAGAAGCTTCTTCAAGTAAAATGGCTTCATCCGGAATTCCCTGCCCGATGGCGTATTGCTTTCCGATATAGGAATCAGAGTAGAGGTTTCCGTCTCCATATCCGCCGGTGATAATCAGTTTTTGGACGTAGCCGTTTTGATATAACCAAATTCCGTGATTTATTCGTTCCCTGAATACCGGAGATACGCCTTCGTCTGTAGCAGCCGCGCCTAAAATTATTGCGGTATCAGCATTTTGAGTTTCATCTTTGGTTGAATAAATGCAGATACTTGCGGCATTGCCGGCAATATAGAAAATTAAGAGTAATAATAGGCCTAAAGTATAATGCCATTTTTTAAATTTCCTCGCAATTTTCATAAAAACTCCATCAAAACTGAACGGTTTTAGGCGGTTCCGTAAAAGAAGAGAAAGTAGCGACAGCATCTTTCATATACAGAACTTCCGTATTATCATCCGTAGCGGAATACATTCCTTTTAAATTCGGATAGGCATCAAGCATATGTTCTTTTGCCTCTACGCGGTCATCTCTTACAAGAGAGCACGCAATACGCAGCCATTTTCCATCTGCAAAAGCGCATATTTCAACCTTGGGATTTTTGGAGATCTGCTTAGATACTTCCTTGGATTTACCTGTCTGGATATAAAGCTTTTCCTCAAACAAATCGATAGTGCCGAAAGGGCGGACTCTTGGTTGTTCGCCTTCTGTTGTTGCCAGATAATAAGTACCACAGATTTTTAAAAAATCATAAACTTCTTGCATAGTAAAGCCTCCTTTTTTTAATATTGTAACATTTATATCAGGATAAAGCCAGCGTATTGAAATGAAAGAAATTATTATGGTAAAATAAGCTCAGGCTTGACTGCCAGAGCTTATGATATAATAAAGCAGATTAGAAAAATAAGGATTGTATTTACGAAAGGATTGGAATAAAAAAGATGATAGGATTAATTGTCGCTCGTTCTAAGAATAATGTTATCGGGAAGAATGGTCAGATTCCATGGAAAATCAAAGGAGAACAGAAGCAGTTTAAGGAACTCACAACCGGGAATGTCGTTATTATGGGACGGAAATCTTATGAAGAAATCGGGCATCCTCTTCCAAACAGAATGAATATAGTCGTTTCCGGCAGCGCTGATTACACAGGAGAAAACCTGTTAACGGTAAAATCGCTGAAGGAAGCAATTGAAGCAGCAGGAGATGCTGATGTTTATGTGTCCGGAGGTTATGGCATGTTTAAGGAAGCGATGCCTATGGTGGACAAAATGTTTATCACTGAAATTGATATGGAAGTAGAAGACGGAGATGTGTTCTTTCCTGAGTTTGATAAAAACGATTTCGATATGACAGTCGGTGAAACCGGTGGTGATGACATCAAATATACAAGGACGATTTATACCCGGAAAAAATAATTAATTCAAATAATTTTCCCCTGTTTTACCCTCTGTGACTATGAAGGTAAAACAGGGGAAAAATCTATTTCTCCTGTTCTTTTTTGTACAATTCCATAAAATAGCTGTTATTTACCAGTAATTCCTCAAAAGTTCCATTACCGACGATTTTTCCGTTCCTGAATACTATGATTCGGTCAAATTCGACGATTGAAGATAAGCGATGGGCAATGGCGATTACTGTGGCATTATGCACCTGTTCTAAGACATTTTTCATGACGATGCTTTCCGTTACATTATCCAATGCCGATGTTGCTTCATCCAAAACAACTATCTCGGAATCATCAAACCACAGTCTGGCTAATGCCAGCCGCTGTTTTTCTCCACCGGATAAGCAGGCTCCCTTTTCACCGATCCTTGTATCCACCCCGTTATCCAATGATGAAAGCATTGGCAGCAGCTGCGCGGCTTTAAGGCACTCATGAATATCCGTATCCGAAATTTCTTTGTCAAATACCAGGTTTTCTCTGATTGTGCCATCAAATACGGGTGCATCCTGCGATAAATAGGATACTTTTTCATACAACGATTCCAATGAGAAACTTTTTAACGGTTTATTGTCAAATAGGATATCACCTTCATCGTACTTGAGTAATCCGATTAATATTTTTGCCAATGTCGATTTTCCGGAACCTGATTCACCGACAAACGCTATTTTTTCGCCCTTTCTGATAGTCAGGCTGACAGAATTAAGCACTTTTCTATTTTCGTCAGAAAATTTTTCACCGGATATTTTTTCATTCTTATAGGAAATTACCCTGTCCGGCGACGATTTTTCATAGCAAAATGTCAAGTTTTCAACCCAAATTTTATTTAAGAGTGTATCAAAAGCAATACCTTCCTTAAGCTGCATATCCTCTTTTAAGTCTAACAGCTCCGTAAATCGCAGCCACGCCGTTTTGTTCAACTTGTACTGAACATAAATGACATTAAATATTGCAATTGGGGTATATGCATTATCAATTAATGTGATTAATGCTACTACAGAACCAACGGACAAATGACTGTTTTTCCATGCATAGGCCAGAATCCCGATATCAAGGAAGGCGACTAACAATGCAAAAATAGTGAAAAATGCTTCATGTATCATGGTCATTTTTACTTTTGACGATACTATGATCCGCTTGGCTTTTGCTGCTTTTTTTACCTCGTTTGAAAATTGATTTTTCATGCGAAAAACCGGCATTTCCATGAAACCGCGCACGAGAAAATGGTTTAGTTCCTCTTCATTGGTTAATATTTTTTCCTTTATACGGTATAATCCCTTAAGCAATATGTTAGTTACTATAAATANTATGATATATCCTGCCATGAGAAAATAAGTTATATTTCTGTCTATTTTCCAAATAAAATATAAACTGAACAGGATTGTCGGAATCAAACTCCTGACAACACAGAACCAAAAGTCATAAAGAACACCTTTTCCTGCATTAGCGCCATTTTCAATNTGCTGCACTAATTTACCTGTTCCCAACTTTTGGTATTCAGAATAGTCCATTCTGCCTATTTTCTGTAATGCAAGTAATTTGAAATCCAGATAAATCTCATTTTCAAGTTTTGATGACGGGTATTCATCTAAATAGTTCATTACATAATTAACNATAAGAACAACACCATAAAACAGGATTCCGTAAACCATTATTGTCCTATCTGTCAATNCATCTACAATCTTTTGAAAACAGTCCGCCTTATAATTCGACATAAATGCATTGAATAATCCTATTACCAGATATACAATAACCCAATTTCTGTTATTTTTTAAGATTTCTTTCATATAGCGCATAACTGTACTCCTTTTCTAATGTTAATATTTCCATAGAATCAGTACAGTTGTGACTGTCAGCAAGTTTATCTTATCCTCAGCACAATCTGCTAACAGTTTAAATCAACTGTACTGAGTAGTTATCTCGGATATATTTCATAAAANGAATTCNCCTCCAGTCANANGCTTCATTTTTTATGAATATTGTACCATCAATGGTCAGATAAAGCCAGTGTATTGAAAANCTAGAGGGAATTGACAATTTACTCGGTCATGTTACAATAATTTAAGAGAGTATAAAACCGCAAAAAATGTTGATTTGACAGGAGAATGCCATGAAAGAAGTGAGAGTTTTAGAAATCAAGCAGAGTGTTTTTGCNGACAATGATATGCAGGCGGATAAGCTGCGTCAGGAACTTAAAGGGAAAGGAGTGTTTCTCTTAAATNTGATGTCTTCCCCCGGTTCCGGTAAGACAACGACACTGATGCGTACCATTGATGCACTGAAGGGGAAAATAAAGATCGGNGTTATGGAAGCGGATATTGACTCTGATGTGGATGCTAAGACAATTGNCCTCTCGGGAGCAAAGGTTATCCAGCTTCATACNGGCGGAATGTGTCATTTGGATGCAGAGATGACNAGACAGGGGCTTGAAGGANTAGACACGAANGACGTGGAACTGGCTATTTTGGAAAACGTAGGAAATCTGGTCTGTCCGGCGGAATTTGANACGGGAGCTTCTAAAAATGCCATGATCCTATCTGTACCGGAAGGTGACGATAAACCGTTAAANTATCCNCTGATGTTTTCTATCTGCGATGTGGTGCTTATCAATAAAATNGATGTCNTGCCATACTTTGACTTTGATATGGANAANTGCANGGAATATATCCACATGCGCAATCCNAANGCNAAGATCATNCCNATCTGNGCNAAGACCGGAGAAGGAATAGAAGAGTGGGCGAAATGGCTGTCAGATGAAGTAGTAAACTGGAAAGATACATAATATAAATAGAATATACAAACAGAGGGAGGAAAATATGGGAAAAACGTTAGACAAAGAACTATATCCTGATTATGTTTATCCTGAACATAAGGCGGANCACNATGAACCTGTCAGGGAGAACATTGTTAAGCTNGGTAAGATGATAACAGACAGGATTCCGCAGAAGCTGGGGATAAAAAAGATNACGCAGGATGATCCGGAGTATTGGGGACTTGCCGGGGTGGTTACCGATGAGGAAGCAGAGATAGCCTTAAAAATGGGAGTAAGAAANCCGAAAACCCTGCCGGAAATAGTTAAACTGACCGGCATTCCGGAAGAAGAACTGGANCCGAAGCTTCAGGAGATGTCAATAAAGGGNATATTGGAATANAACTGGGAAAATCCTGCTCATGAAAAGCAGTATGTACTGCCTATGTTCGTGCCGGGCTCGGGNGAATTTTTCAATATGAACAGTTCNGTTATAGCCAAGAANCCNGAGGTNAGNCTGTTTTTTGANCATATGTCCAGACTGCCTTTAGAGCATGTCACACCGTTTGTAGGGGAAGGCGGAAACGGAATCGGTATGCATGTCATTCCGGTAGAAAAAGCGATCGAAATGGAAAGTGAGTCCATTGATTTGGAGCATATTTCTTACTGGCTGACCAAATATGAAGGAAAATATGCGGCAAGTCCNTGTTCCTGNCGTCGTTCCAGACTNACGCATGATGAGGGGTGCGGGGACGATCCGGAAGGCTGGTGCGTTGCTGTAGGCGATATGGCGGATTATGTAGTAGAAACACAGAAGGATGGACGCTATATCACAAGAGAAGAAGCGCTTGCCATTTTTAAGCAGGCGGAAGATAACGGGTTTGTACATCAGATCACCAATATTGATGGCGCCAACAAGATTTTTGCTATCTGTAACTGTAATGTGAATGTTTGTTATGCCCTTCGTACTTCGCAGCTTTTCAACACACCGAATATGTCACGTTCCGCGTACATAGCCAAAGTAGATAAGGCAAAATGCGTAGCCTGCGGAAAATGTGTGGAAGCATGTCCTGCCGGTGCGGTGAAATTGGGTCAGAAACTTTGTAAAAAGGATGGCAGTGAGGTGACTTATCCTAAGATGCCTCTTCCACAGGAACAAAAGTGGGGAGAGCATATGTGGACGCATAATTACCGGGATGTCAACAGGATTAACTGTTACGATACCGGTACGGCGCCTTGTAAAACGGCATGTCCTGCACATATTGCCATACAGGGTTACTTGCAGCTTGCCAAGGAAGGTCGTTATCAGGATGCGCTGGCGCTTATTAAAAAGGACAATCCGCTGCCGGCGATTTGCGGACGAATCTGCAACAGACGGTGTGAGGATGCTTGTACGCGTGCTACAATAGATGAGGCAGTAGCAATTGATGCGGTTAAGCGTTTTGTAGCGGAACAGGATTTGAATGCTGAGACACGNTACATTCCGAAGCCTACGGTTCCTTCATTAAGAGGGCATTTTGATGAAAAAATAGCAATCATCGGCGCNGGACCGGCNGGTCTTTCCTGCGCTTATTATCTGGCGGATAAAGGCTATAANCCGACGATTTTTGAAAAGAATGAAAAACCGGGCGGTATGCTNACTTATGGTGTACCTTCCTACAAATTGGAAAAAGATTTGATTCAGGCNGAGGTAGATGTAATCACTGCCATGGGCGTTGAAATCAANTATGGCGTTGAAGTNGGTAAAGATATCACCATTGANCAGCTTCGTAAGGAAGGATACAAAGGATTCTATATCGCAATCGGCTGNCAGAGCGGNAGNAANCCCGGTATTCCNGGCGAGGATGCNGAAGGCGCTTATACNGCAGTAGAGTTCTTGCGTGANGCAGGAAGTAAGGAANCGTTTGCACTGGGCGGAGATGTAGTCGTAATCGGCGGCGGTAACGTAGCTATTGATGCTGCAAGAACTGCAGGNCGCTGCGGNCAGGGCAAGGTTTCGATGTTCTGCTTAGAGAGCAGGGATGAAATGCCNGCAAGCAGAGAGGAAATTCTGGAAGCGTCGGAAGAGAAGATTTCAATTAATAATGGTTGGGGTCCGAAAGAAATACTGACGGAAAATGGAAAAGTAACGGGTGTTATATTTAAGAAGTGCACTCGTGTATATGATGAGAATCANAGGTTTGCACCGCTTTATGACGAAAACGNCACCATGACGGTTTCCTGTGCGAATGTCATTTTCAGTGTCGGTCAGGGAATCANTTGGGGCGATCTTTTGAAAGGAACAAAGGTTGAACTTCGTCCGAATGGNGGCGCGATNGCCGATAANCTGACATANCAGACGGCNGAGCCGGATATTTTCGTGGGCGGNGACGTTTACACCGGACCGAAGTTTGCAATAGATGCGATTGCGGCAGGACGNGAAGGCGCTATTTCCCTGCANAGATTCGTGCATGAGCATTGTACGCTGACTATAGGAAGAAACAGAAGAGATTTCATAGAGCTTGATAAAGAAGATATCTTCATCGCAAACTACGATAATACGGACAGACAAAGACCGGAGAANGCNGANGAAGCGCAGCTTCGTTCNTTCCGTGACATGTCCCATACTTTAACGGAAGAACAGGTNAAGGCGGAAACTTCGCGTTGNCTTTCCTGTGGNGCNTCTGTGGTNGATCCGAATAAATGTATCGGATGCGGNNTTTGTACGACCAAATGNGTATTTGATGCTATTTCACTCCACAGAGAACTTCCGGGCTGCTCCGAAATGGTAAAATCGGAAGATAAGTTAAAATATGTTCTTCCCAATATGGTCAAACAGTCCATNAAGGTTAAATTTGCAAAGAAAAAGGATTGAGGTTGATTATGCACGAACTAGGCGTAGTATTCCANATCATGGACACATTGGAAAAAGTAGCTTCGGAAAATGAGGCGGAAGCCATATCTAAAGTNGTATTGGAACTTGGTGAAGTATCTACGGTCATTGAATCNTATTTGCANAACTGTTGGAAATGGGCGATAAAAAAACGNGAGTTATTTTCTCNGAGCGGANNTTATTGTGGAAACTCTGCCTGCCATCACGTACTGTGAAGGGTGTGAGAAAACATACCCGACTGTGGAACACGGAAAAATTTGTCCCTACTGCAAGAGCCCGGATACATGGCTATTGCAGGGGAACGAATTTAATATTAAGGAAATAGAAGTATATTGAGTGCGGTAAAAAGCTTTTGAATCCATGGTCAGAGGCGGTAGTATCATGGGAGGCTGGTGGAAGTCTTCCGAAGGCGTGTGACTTTAAAATAACTTATGATATTGTTTGGATTTAATTAGAAAAAAGGAGTATTGATTCATGGCTGGGATTTGGCTGTGAGGAGATACTCCTTTAACAACGAAAGCATGAGCGCTCTATTAGACATAATGTCAAATGAAAAGTGAATCAATTTTAACGATATATAATTCAGAAAAAATTTTAGTGGAAATGCGATAGTGAAATCAACCTGATTGTGATATTATAATAGTTGTATAGATTTGGAGACGTAGAATTCTATGAATTGATTATGTATTTCTACCACCGGTTGCTTAAATGTATAAAAAGCTATATGGAATGTAACCGTGGTTTTTGGTATTGTTCAGGTATCAAAAACAGGAGGAAAGAATATTATGGATTTTTCAGAAAAACTATTAACGTTACGAAAGGCTAACGACATGACGCAAGAGCAGCTTGCCGAGAAACTTGATGTTTCAAGGCAGTCTGTTTCAAAATGGGAAAGCGGGCAGGCTACGCCGGATTTGGAAAAGATAGTGGCATTAAGCACAGTTTTTAATGTTACGACCGATTATCTGTTAAAGTCATCAGAGATAGATGATTTATCAGTAAAAACTGAAATGTTGGAAAAACAACAGCAGATGATGCTTCTTCGGGAGCAAAAAAAGCAAAGAAACTTTGAGTGTGTAATGTATTCGGTTGCAGTATATCTCATATTTTTTGCGGTTTATTTTATCGGACATTATTATTTTGAAATTTGGAATCCATCAGTGATTTTTTCGGAATTTCTTATTGCTACTGCTGCTGTAATTGTTATATGTGTTAAGAAGCTTAGTAAAAAGCAGTAGGAATGGGAGAAGGAACGGAAGGTTATATTATGGCAGTGAGACTGGTTAAATTTTTTGTAGGGCTGGCAATGATACAGCTTGCGGTTGCTACGTTTCTTGCGGTGGGAATAGGTTCTGACTCTTTTACTGTATTTATGCAGGGACTTTCTAAGGTACTGCATATCAGTGTGGGAGCAGGTAATTGTCTTCTGACGCTTGTGCTTTTGGGGATTGTATTCTGGCTTGACCGTTCACAATTTCGGATAGGTATGGTGCTGTCTGTTGCGTTTGCTGGTCTTATATTAAACGGTATGACTATGCTTTTGGCAAAAGTTCTGCCTCAAAATCCTTCCGTTCCTGTGATGGCATTGGAATTTGCGGCGGCATGCGTCGTGGTGTCCTTTGGATTTCCCATATTAAAGTCAGCGAGGCTTGGCGTTGCGCCGAACGATGCACTTTATCTTGCCATAGTGAAGAAGATAAATAAGCCTTATGGACTCGTCAGAACATGCGTGGATGCCATGTATCTGTTGCTGGGATTTATCTGCGGCGGCGTAATCGGTATCGGTACGCTTATCTGTGTGGTGGCAATCGGTCCGATGATGCAGTTTGTAATGACACATCTGATTAAGCAGGAAGAATAAGTATGGACGAGAAAAAAGCATTAGAAATATTTGAAAAGAACGTTTCTATGAAAATATGTAAAATAGAACGCTGTAGAGTCGGGCATGGAAACTATGTATATATTATTTCAGGCGATATGGATAAATATGTGATTCGATGCAGCGAGGAAGATAATGCTTATATAGATACGATATACTGGTTAAAAAAGTTGAATAAAGTAAATATTCCCGTTCCTGAAATAATTGCATATGGGAAATATCAGAATTACAATTATATAATATTATCATATATGGCTGGTGAAGATTTAGGAATTGTATATCCCACGCTGAGTAATGATGAAAAACGTATAATTGCCAGGGAAGTTGTTCGCATTCAAACAAAAGTTGCCACTATTGAATTAGAAGATATAGAAGCGGATTGGACTTGGAATACATTTATAGTCGATATGCTGGAACGGGCAAAAGAAAGAATTGCGATGAATGGCTATTTTGATATAAATAAGGTTGAGCAGATATGGAAAATGAGTGAAGCTCTTCAGGATTATTTTAATAAAGTTAAGCCCATAGCATATCTGGACGATATAAGTACAAAAAATTTATTAATAGAAAACGGAAGAATATCGGGTGTTATTGATTTAGATTGGATAGGGGTTGGGGATAAATTAACATATGCAGCGTTAACGAATGTTGCATTGCTTAATATGGACTATGACACAGATTATGTAGAGTTTCTATTAGAAGAAATGAATGTAAATCAGGTAGAAAAGAAAGCATTTATATATTATTCTTTGCTTTTCTGTGTGGATTTTATGGGTGAACGGGGTATGCAATTTGGAGATAAAAGGATTGACGTGAATGATATGATAATCAGTCGTTTGAATGAAATATATGATAAACTTATTATTGAATGGAATCGGCTGAATTCATAGAAAACGACACAACAACTTAAGGATTAGGCGGAGGACTTGCAAATGGTAAAGGCTGTTTTTTTAGATTTTTACGGTACAGTAGTACATGAAGATGGAGAAATCATTAAAAAAATCACAAAAATTATAATGGAATCGGGTCATGTTGATGATGGAAATAAAATAGGGGCTTTTTGGTGGAATGAATTTCAAACAATGTATATGAACGCTTATGGGGAAGCATTTGAGACACAGAGAGAGTTGGAATACAAATCTTTGGTAAAAACATTAAGCGAATTTAAATCAACTGCAAATCCCGCGGAGTTAAGCGAGATGATGTTTGCACATTGGGTAAAACCGCCAATTTTCGATGAATCAAAAGAATTTTTTGAATCATGCCATGTACCGATATATATTGTTTCCAATATTGATACAGACGATATAATAAGCGCATTGGATTATCACGAACTCAAACCGGCCGGTGTATTTACAAGTGAAGATGCAAAATCATATAAACCCAGGAAAGAGTTATTTCAGTTGGCGCTTCAGTCGGCAGGGTTAAAAGGTAATGAAGTAGTTCATATTGGAGATTCTCTTAGCGGCGATGTAAAGGGTGCAAGTGCATTAGGCATAAATGCTATATGGTTGAATAGGTCATATAAAGAAGTTCCTGACGGAGTTACTGCCATAGGAAATCTTCTTGAGGCATACGATTTAGGAATCGAAATCTGAAATAGAGTTTCGCAATGACATTAAACAAATTGAAAAGGAGAAAGAAATACAATGAAGCGAAGATTAGTTGAAGCAGGAATCGTTCTGTGCCTGACGGCGGCAGTTGCATGGATTGGGATATCATATGCGACAGATGCGGAAACACCACAGAACGAATCGGAAATATATACATATGCCGATTAGTCTGACGGGAACTATCGTGCAGAGACGACAGGAGAGGAATCGGTTGGTGGTTGGACTTATCCGGAGGCAGTGCAGGTGCGTGATATGTCAAACGGTGAGATTGTCTGGTCGGATACAGCCTATATGGAGCCTGAGTTTTTCTGGTCAGAGGATGGGAATTATCTGGTAATTCAGGCCTCCGGACGCAAATGGACGGAGTGCAGGGTGGTTTATGTCGCTTCATGGCAGGAACTGGATGCACCGAATATTGGGTCAATTTGTGCACTTACACAGGATTTTCCCGATATCTATGAAAACGGAATTACGGCGGTACGTCCCCTGAAGTGGTTGTCAGACGATACACTGCTTTTGGAGGTTTACTGGGACGGCACACCTTATGGAGACGAAGCAGTTACGGGAACCGTAGAATACGAAGTTAATACGAGCAGTTATCGGAATCTTGACTTGCAGCTTGAGTCGGTCGGATAACATTTATAACAAAAATTAAGCATGATAGAGGGAGAAGCACATGAGAATAAGACCATACATAGAGAGCAAAGATTATGAGTATTTAGCAAAATGGGTTGATAATGAAAAAATCCATGCTATGTGGAGCGCCAACCTTATTCCATATCCAATCACAAAGGAAAATCTTCATAGTTTATTAGAAAAAAGTGCGATGGATTGGACAGACAGTGCATATGTGGCAACAGAAAGCGATGGAAAGATAATAGGTTTCTTCTGCTATTCAGCCAATGTTGAAGATAATACGGGATTTCTTAGATTTGTTATAGTTGACAGTCAAATGCGGGGAAAAGGCTGTGGTAAAGAAATGCTGCAATTGGCTTTACAATATGCTTTCAATATAACAGGCGTGGAGTTAGTCCAGTTAAATGTATTT
>JAAUZS010000135.1 GCA_014804495.1 Lachnospiraceae bacterium | reverse complement strand
TAGATATGGAAATCATAAGATTACTTCATCTATAGAAAACTCGCTGATTCCATATAAGAAAAAGGTCGCAGATGTAAATGGGAATGTTACATATGAAGACGCCGTATTTGATATTAAGAATAAGACCTATGAGAAACTTCCGGAAGAATTAAGAGAAAAGTTTGACGAGTATCAGATTGAGACAGTTATTCATGAGTCGTGTGACAGTCTTATAATATCCAGATATATAAAGAGATATAATAATCATGTGGCTATGAACACTGATCAGAAGGCTTTTACATATATTGATAAGTTTGCAGGTAGAATCCGTAAGATTTTAGACAGTAAATTTTTTATAGAATGTAACAGCTATTCAGAGAAAGACAAAATAAAAGGCGTGACTGAAAGGATAGTTGTTGAGTCAATGATGTGTATGAATCATTTTGATAATTGGAAAACACAGGCAAAAACAGCTTGCAAATATCTTAATGATAATGCAACCGAAGAAGAGTTTGAGAGGTTTGCAGATAATTTACATAGGCTTGAGAATATTGTAACAGATGATATTAAGGATATATTCAATAAAAAAGATTCATTTGTGTTCCTTACGCTTTTTGACAGATTTACAAAGCTGGAAATTGAAGATATTAAATTTGCAGAATTTCTCAGAGAACTTGATAAGAATTTGAGATTTATTAAGAGAAATGAAAAAGGATTGCTGTTTGATGAAATTGATAAAGAAGCAAGTACCAAAGATAAACAGGTTATTGCCGATAAGCTGGACTTGCTTGAAAAAATGATGTTGGAATTTTTAAATATTAATAAAACAAATTCAATAAGTAGTATAGAGTCGTTTGTTGCAGAAAATCTTGACATGAATGTAGAAGATATACTTGAAGACTTAGATTTTTATATCGAGTCATTAAATGATTTGCTAGATAACACAGTCAGATTAGATTCTAAATTACGAAATGAAGAAAACAGACCGTCGTTATTAGCAATGATAGTGTATTCATATAAAGAAGATAAGGATTTGGATGTGTGGATGGCTGAATATGCAAAGAAAAATAGTATGTATTTTGCAGATCAGAAAAAGAACTATTTTCATATGAAAAAGGATTTTGAAAAATACATATCAAAAAAAGGTAAAAGGAGTGCATAGACAGGAGGCACCAAGTTATGGTAATTATAATTGGTATTATTATATGTGCTATAATTATATATTCATGTGGAATATATGTAACATGTAAAGCAATTAATTTTTTTAAGATGATTTTTTAAATGCAGGCGTAGTCAGTGATGTTGTTTGATACAATTATTGACAGTGCAAGGAGTTGTCGATATACTTAATAAAAAGGAAAAGCAGGTGAATACAGCATGAAGCTAAAACAAATTATTACAAGTTTACTTGAAACGGATATGTATAAATTTTCTATGGGACAGGTAATATTTCACCAGTTCTCGGATTATAAAACAACCTGGTCTTTTAAGTGTCGTAATAAAGATGTGTTTTTTACTGACGAGATGGTAGAAGAGATTAAGGAGCAGATTAAAGCATATTGTAATCTTAGATTTACTGAGGATGAACTTCAGTATCTGGATAATATCCTCTGGATCAAAGGTAGTTACATAGACTTTCTGCGTCTGTGGCAGCCGCGTTTTGATGATTTCACTATAACGACTGATGCAGAATGCGGATTAGCGATTGAGACCAAAGGAACATGGCTTAATACCAGTATGTATGAGATCCCGGTGTTAGCCATAGTTAATGAGGTTTACTTCAGAATGGCTTATGACTATAGTCATCTGATCAAAGTATTTAATGAAAAACTTGAAGAGAAGGTTGGGTGGCTGGAGATTCATCAAAGCAAGTATCACCTTTCTTCTTTCAGTGAGTTTGGTCTCAGACGCCGGCTTTCGGCAGAAGCGCAGGAAATGGCAGTAAAGAGACTGGCTATAGCCAAGTACAGCAGTTCTACTTTTGTAGGGACTTCAAATGTATATCTTGCAATGAAAAACGGATTGAAGCCAACCGGTACTCAGGCGCACGAATACATCATGTGTGTAGGACAGGGTAATCATAAGCATAATCCGGCATATTCTAATTGGTATGCTATGGAGTCGTGGGTGAAGGAGTACGGCATTCTCAATGGAACCGCTTTAACGGATACTATCACCACAGACTGCTTTTTAAGCGATTTCAATCTTACATATGCTACGCTGTTCAGCGGCGTAAGGCATGACAGCGGTGACCCATATGTATGGGGAGATAAGATAATAAAGCATTATGAAGACTTAGGAATAGATCCACAAACCAAAACTTTGCTTTTCAGTGATAGTCTGAACTTTGAAAAGGCAGACAAGATTTTCCGTTATTTCCAGGGAAGAGCAAAAGTTGCATTTGGAATAGGTACATATATTTCTAATGATACGGATGTTGAACCTTTAAATATCGTTATGAAGGTAACAAAATGTAACGGGCAGGATGTAGCTAAATTATCTGATATAGAAGGAAAGGGTATGTGTAAGAATCCCGAGTATGTAGAATATTTACAGAGATGCATTAATTGGAGGATGAGCAATAAATAGCAGTAAAAGGAGCTGAAACTATGTCGCTTGCATTTCGATTGTCCGTCGTCGTTTTCGTTTATATTCTGATGGGTCTTGCCATGTTCTGGCTGAGCGTCGGAATTGTCGGAAAGAAGGTAAGAGTTCGTCCTTTTCTGGTTTATGCGGTTTGCTCCGGAGTGTCTTATCTGTTAAGCTTTTATATATCATTCTGGCTGTTTGGTGAGGAAACGATTTTCGCTGATTTATATCAAGTGATGCATTATGTCGTATGTTATACGATAGAAGCGGCAGCGTTGGGAGTGGTAATCTGGAAATGTTATGATATTCCCTTTGTGCAGGGGANGACGGCNTCGATGCTGAGCCATTTCATTATTTATACGGCTGATAATGTGGTGGNGCAGGCGGCATCGACTTACAGTCCCTTATTTGACAGAAAGCATTTCTATACATTTATTACTATAGTTTTACCTAAATTGTGGGCGTTTTTCATTGCATTTGTGGTAGCATATGTTTTGCGTAAGAGTGGGTTTTACCGCTATTTTGCATCACTTTTTTCAAGTAGATTGAGAACTGTGCTGTTTATGGCGGTAAGCTTCTTTCTGATGTTTGTCTGGGAGATAATTGACTTTTTCTATCCGAACGCCGAGCCAAACGCATTATATGCTGTTTTCTTCTTCTCACTGATAACGGTGGTCTTATTGTGGGTACAGTTTATGGCAATGTATACCGCCGGGCAGGAAAAGATACATATGCAGGAAGAGACGATATCACAGCAGCAGGCGCATATGGAATTGCTTGAGGAGCTTCAACAGGAAATCCGCGCGTTCAGACACGATGCGACAAATCTTTTTTCAGGATTGACCTTACAGGCGCAGGAAGGCGATTTGGATGGTATACAGGAATTCATGAGAAAGACGAGCAGTTATTTCGATGAAAAGCTGGGAAATGAAATTAAGCAGATGGATTGTCTGAATAATATACGGCTCTATCCCGTCAGGAGTCTGCTTACCGCGAAGCTGGCAGCGATGCGTCAGAAACATATTCAGAGTGTGCTGGAGGTGCTCTATCCGGTACAGGAGAAACAAATTATGGAGACAGCGGATATTCTGCGGGGGCTGGGAATTCTCATTGATAACGCCATGGAGGCCGTTCCCGGAAAGGATGGACAAATTCGACTTGTCATGCTACAGGAAGAAAAAGAACTTTACATAGCGGTTGCAAATAATTACGAGTTAAAGCCNAATTTAAATGCGATGTCTGAGAAAGGTTATACTACTAAGGGCAGCGGTCACGGTACCGGTCTTTCCAGTTATCGCAATATAATATCCCGGTATCCCGGATGCGTTACGAGGACTTATCTGAAAGNTGGATTTTTCATACAGGAACTGCGTGTNCCGGCGGNNTAAAAAGGAGTGATGGCAATGATTCCGGTATATATTTGTGACGACGAGCAGGTAATCAGTGAGNGCCTTAAGAANATCATTTCAGACCAGATNATGATTCTGGATGGNGATATGGGNCCGGTAAGAGTGGTTGATGCTCCTGCGAAGCTGTTGGAATTNCAGAGNAAGGATACANTACCGGCAATCTATTTTCTGGATATTGATTTTCCGGGACANATNAGCGGTCTNNCATTGGCNCANGAACTGAGACGCTATGANCCCAGAGGATTTATCGTNTTNATCACGGCGCATGGAGATNTGGCGTTCGAGACATTCCGTNTGAGGCTGGANGCNCTGGATTATATTGTAAAAGGAGATTACAGNGCGATGTCCGTGCGGGTGCGCGANTGTCTTGTCAGCATACAGGAGCGTCTGCNTGATGANCCTTCCGGNCAGGGAANATATTGCACACTGAAATTNTTTGATACGGTNCGGCATATTCCGNTTAANGATATTTTATATTTTGANGCGTTAGGATACAAACATACACTGCGTCTGCATATGGTGAATGAGTTGCTGGAATTTAACAGCAGTCTTGACCACTTCGGAGAACAGCTCGGAGATGGATTCTGGCGGTGTCACAGGGGATTTCTGGTAAATCGAGAGCATATAAGGGTAGTACGTCTGAAAGAGCAGCTCGTGGAGCTGGACACAGGGGAGAAATGCCCTTTGTCCCGTAAGGCAAAATCGGAGTACAATGCAGTTCGCGAAGCCAAATGAACAGTTTGCGAAAGAAATGTNTTATAGGAAANAAGNGTTGCTATAATGNGTTCAACATAAAACAAAGGAGCGTGACCATTATGGCAAANACAAAAAGAATGAATCANGTTTTAGAAAAAATGGGNTTTGAGCCNGAGGAAGGTAAGATGATAGTNGTATCCTATGCNCCGGAGAATTTAAGCGACAGGATAGCAAANCTTCTTAGCTCTATATTCCAGTCTTTTAANTTTTATGCACTTTCTTTCTGNAAAGAATCTATTGTNTTGATTCCGTTTTCAACCTACTGGGCGGATGTAAAGAAGGANGCNGTTNTTAANANGGAAGGAATTCTGGAATTNCCNTATTCCNCTATCCGCNGNGTGGAAGTGNCGGAAACAGGATTGAACTACCGCATTGATATACGGCTTGANGATGAGGTNATNTCANTGTNGGCGCAGCANGCGGAGTTAAGCCTTCTNAGNATGTCGGGNATGTATAGTATGGAAGATTGGACTTGCGTTAACAGNTGGCATAAGAATAATTTGAANGNGACNTTGAAAGCACTAAAAGAAATATCAGCAAGCAAATAGTAACTGTAAATAATGAAGGTCATTATTGGATATTATGATATCATCAATAATGACCTTAAACATTTTGTTTGCCAAGCATGGTCGGAATCTAACTCATTACCAAGTCATGTTTAATCAATCGCTTGTCTAAGAATGTNTCGAACTCGTCCTGAGAAATCGGTTTGGAGAAATAGTATCCCTGCTGNATCTCACAGCCNATNTCGGANAGATANTTGCTCTGTTCCANAGTNTCNACNCCTTCNCANAGAGAAGTGATNCGAAGCCTTNTNGCCATATCTATAACGCAGGAAATGATGATTTTGTCGTTTTCNTTCAGGTGTTCTTCCGCGTCTTCGTCTTTTAAGAAAACCCTGTCCAGCTTGATTATATCGATTGGAAGNCTGCTTAAAAGGTTTAAAGAAGAGTAGCCTGAACCAAAATCATCCATCGATACCCTTGCGCCCATGGCATGGAAACCTTCAACTAATTTAAGGGCTTTATCGGTATTTTCAATATAGATACTTTCTGTAAGTTCAAATTCCACCATTTCAGGGGGAATCTTATATTCGTCATAGAGAGATTTTATATACGGCAGAATTTCCATTTTCTGCATATGGACTCTGGATACATTGACGGAGATTGGTACTACAGGCTTGTTTTCACGTATCCGTTGGTTGATAAACCTGAAGACCTCACGGTATACAAAATTATCCAATTCGACTATCTGACCGCTGCGCTCAATCAACGGTATGAATTCATCGGGAAAGATGAAACGTCCGTCCGGTTTCTGCCAACGGATCAATGCTTCNGCGCCAATGACATTTAATGTATCGGTTTCGACTTTGGGCTGATAATATACCTTGAGTTCACCGTCTTCGATTGCCTCAGACAAGCTGGAGGTAATCTCAACTTCTTTCTTGATACTGTCCAGCATNGTATGTTTGAACAATACACAGCATTCCTGATCCAGAGCTTTTGCTATTTTCCTTGCCAGATTGGCGTTAGATACGGCTGTCGCCGCATCTATATCTTCATCACAATTGGAAATGACAGCAATACCGGTGCATAATTTCAGCTTTGCATCCAGATATTTTCTTTGAAGCTTATTTTCAAGGTCAAGATTTGTCTGATGTATTAATTCCCTGAAATCGTTGTCGGANGTTTCATTCCTTAATACTGAGGCCGTTACGATATTATCGGAATAAACTCTTGCTGCACACAGTAAAAATGAGTTGTTTGTAGTCGTCAGGTGAACGAACTCCTTTAACAGCATATCGCCGCGCTGATAGCCGTATGTGTCATTGATATACTTGAAATGTTTGATATCGGTATAAACAATGGCNATACGTCTTTCACCTATTTTGGCAATCTCTTTNTCCAATTTTGCCAAAAAATCTTCATATCTGTCCAATCCTGTTAAAGTATCCCTGTGTGCCATAATAAAAATTACGACCTTTCTATGTGAATAATTGTGAATGATTCAATATGCGAGCAATTTATGGGTAAATGTAATATTTATGTAACAATAGTTTACAATTTTTGGTGGCATATGTCAATAAATACATGGATAAATTTACTATAAATATGTCATAAAGTACATTTGATTTATGTAATTTGTATAATGAATAATGTCTCATAATCAAAATGTATTGTATAAAATTTATTTCATNTTAAGTATTAACCGGAACTTAGGCAAAATAAATAAAAACGGCTCGATTTCGCTTGCGGTGAGAGTCGTTTTTATTTATTTTGTCTAAGTTCGTGAACTGCAATAAGTCCTGCTACGATAAATGAATTGACAATACNGAAATTGTGAAATATGATTAGATATGCAGAAAATAGGAGTAATAGCGCTATGATTGATAAAGAAACATTCCACCCATTAAATTATATTAAGAAAGAAGAGTATTCCGGCAGTATGGACGGGATGCGTTATATGTTAAAAAAGGTAAAGGTTGAAGACGAAGACNNNATCAGNGTAACAATCTGGCCTGAACCGTATGGAATTAATAAGACGCCGGAAGAAGAAAAACAGTCGGTTGATGTGCCGCTTAGTACGCAGGGAGTGGAGCAGGCAGCGGATTGGCTGAATGAGCAGTATCAGGCACAGGAGGACCGATGGAAGGAAAGTCTGCGCAGGGCGTGGATATGAAATGGAATTTAAATGAAATTCTGTATGTAACGCGGATTTAATTTTAAATATATTGTAGTAGAAAGAAGAGAAAATAAATGTCAGTAAAATCAGGGAATGCAAAATATGAAATGGATATGTGCAGTGGACCGATACTAAGTAAAATTCTTTTATTCACATTGCCCCTTATGTTTTCCAGTATTCTTCAGTTATTATTTAATGCGGCTGATATTATTGTAGTCGGCAGATTTGCAGGTGATAATTCTTTAGGCGCGGTGGGTTCTACATCATCGCTCATCAATCTTTTGACCAATTTTTTCATGGGCTTGTCTGTCGGTGCGAATGTACTGGTTGCACGTTACTTTGGAGCTAAACAGCGCAAGGACCTGACTGAGACCGTACATACTGCGATGATGCTTAGTGTATGCAGCGGCATTCTGCTTACAATAATTGGTCTTGTAGGTGCAAAACAGATTTTGATCTGGATGGATTCGCCTGAAGAATTGCTCCCTTTATCGACGCTTTATTTGAGAATCTATTTTTTGGGGATGCCTGCAATGATGCTGTATAACTTCGGAAGCGCCATCATGAGGGCAACGGGAGATACGAGAAGACCGCTATACTATCTGACGGCAGCCGGGGTTATTAACGTGATCTTGAATCTGCTGTTTGTCATTGTATTCAGGATGGATGTGGCGGGCGTTGCCGCTGCAACGGTTATTTCCCAATGTATTTCGGCTTTTTTGATAGTCAGATGCATGATCAGCGAACAGGCAGGAGAAATCCGGGTGGAGTTATCTAAGCTGCATATATATCAGGATAAATTCATGAGGATTCTGCGTATAGGTCTGCCTGCCAGTTTTCAGGGAATCCTTTTTTCTTTTTCCAATGTAATAATTCAGTCATCGGTTAATTCTTTTGGACCGATAGTAGTTTCGGGTAACTCTGCCGCAGCTAATATAGAAGGTTTTGTTTATGTTGCGATGAACGCTTTCCATCAGGCGACGATTTCATTTACGGGGCAGAATGTCGGAGCGGCTAAGTATGAAAGGATAAATAAAATTCTATATACGTCGCAGGTATGTGTGCTTGTAGTGGGGATAGTGCTTGGAAATCTTGCCGTATTTTTCGGATATCCGCTGCTTCATATGTATACAACGAGTAAGGTAGTCATGGATGCCGGAATGAAAAGAATGCGGGTGATCTGTAGTACATATGCGCTATGCGGTATGATGGATGTTATGGTGGGATCGCTCAGAGGCCTGGGATATTCCGTTATGCCGATGATTGTATCGTTAATTGGCGCCTGCGGATTGCGGCTTATATGGATTTTCACGTTTTTCCGTACAGAACCATTCCATAACGTGACATCTTTATATCTGACGTATCCGGCGAGCTGGCTGATTACGTTTTTAGCGCATGTGGTGTGCTTTATTATTGTGAGGAGAAAAGTGGAAAAGAGGGTGGCTTCCACAATGTGAAACTCGCTTATAAAACGGGAATCTCGGATTACAATTGAGCTTATACTAATAAGAGCAATTACTGAAAATAGGGAATTTCTTCGAAACTACTTAATCAGATAAGCAGGCTGTTTGCATCCAGTAAAAATTCCTTCACACCCATCATCAAATAACCGTTATCATCATAACGCGGTTTCATGCTCTTTTCGACAATGATTATTTTCTTGAAGGAATCCATTATACGCTCAAATGACATGGTTTCCTGCTTATACTTTTCCTGATCAGGAATTGCATACGCAGACTGGATATAATATTTTTTACTTCCCAATGAAGCTATAAAATCAATTTCCCTCTGCACGCGGATTTCTTTTCCGTCGGCAGCTTTTTCCCTCGATTCAACAGTTCCCACGTCTACCTGATAACCTCTGTATCGAAGTTCATTATATATAATGTTTTCCATGATATGGGTTCCGTCGATCTGTCTGAAAGAGAGCCTTGCATTGCGAAGTCCCACATCTTCAAAATATATTTTATAAGGCGTGCCGATGTATTTTCTTCCTTTAATATTATATCTTTTCACACGAGTAAGCATAAATGCTTCTTCCGCATATTCGATATATCTGTCTATCGTTGCATCACAGGTAGTCGTTCCGTGTACAGAATTCATTGTATTTGCTATTTTTCTTGGATTAGTAAGTGTTGAGATACCGGAAGCGATTACATCCATTACCTCTCCAAGTGCTGTCTCGTCATGTACAGAGTATCTGTTGATAATATCTCTCAGATATAGATTTTTCATTTGAGAAATCAGATAATTTGTTTTTTGCTCTTCCGTGGACATAAGAGCCACTGCAGGAAGTCCGCCGTAAACCGAATAGTCATCATATACTTCGCTTTTTTCACCCTGTCTGAAAGCATAATATTCAGAGAAAGACAACGGAAGTATGTGAACTTCATCACCTCTTCCCTCAAATTCGGTCAAAATGTCTTTGGATAAAAACTTGGAATTACTACCTGTAACATAAACATCAATGTTATTCTTTCGAAGAAATCCGTTCAGCACGGATTCAAATGCACCAAGTTTCTGAACCTCATCAAGCAGCAGATAATGCATTCCTTCTCCGCTTATCTGTGGCATTAACCAATTGATAAATTTAGAAGGATCCACCTTGCGATCTTTCTTCTCATTATCAAGGACAATTGGATTTTCTCCTATCTTTATTAAATCTTCAGCAGAATCAAACGCAAATTTAATGATATGATCCGATGCAATGTTTTCGGCAATCAGATAATTATAAAACAGAGTATTCAATAAATATGACTTCCCGCTTCTCCGGATTCCGGTAATTACCTTAATAAATCCGTTGTGTTTTCTAACAATGAGTCGGTCAAGGTATACATCTCTTTTTATTTCCATATCGACCTCCATCTAATATTTTTGCCGTTATTGTCGCTTTTATGATATATATTATACCCATCATAGAAAATTTATGCAACTACTTCATCTAATATTTTTGCCGTAATGAGCATTTATATTAGATAAATATATGACAGGCAATTATCTCTTGTGGCGTCCGGCAGTTTCTGATAAAATATTTTGCGGATGCTGCCATTACTATTAGCGGATATATCTTAGCAGATTTATTATAGAAGTATCAAATAAATTCAGGAGGAATCATATGAAATATAAAAACCCGATTGTAAGAGGAATGTACCCTGACCCGAGCGTATGCCGTGCAGGAGATAAGTACTATATGGTATGCAGTACTTTTCAGTATTTTCCCGGAGTTCCGTTATTTGAGAGTGAAGATATGGTGAATTGGAAGCAGATAGGGCATTGCCTTACCGGAACGAGCCAGCTTGAATTAAATGGTGCAGGAACGACGGGCGGTATTTATGCGCCTACGATTCGATATAATAACGGAAGATTTTATATGGTAACGACAAATGTTAGTTTTGGCGGGAATTTCTATGTTTATACGGATGATATTTACGGAGAATGGTCAGAGCCTGTATATGTGGAGCAGGGCGGTATTGACCCATCCTTATATTTTGAGGGTGACAGGAGCTTTTTTATCAGTAATGGAGAAGATGAGCAGGGTGCTAATTGTATCAGGATGTGCGAAATTGACATAGAAACAGGCCGTAAGCTCAGCGAGACCAGACCGCTGTGGTATGGAAGCGGCGGAAGATACATAGAAGCGCCGCATCTTTATAAGTTCGGAAAATATTATTATATTCTGGATGCGGAAGGCGGTACCGAATACGGGCATATGGTGAATTATGCCAGAAGTGAATACATATGGGGACCGTTTGAGCCCTGTCCGGGAAATCCTGTTCTGACCAACCGTAATCTGGGCGGTTATCAGCTTCAGGGTACGGGACACGGCGATGTTATAGAGGATAAGAATGGAAATTGGTGGTTCATACACCTGGCATTCCGTCAGATAGACAGATGGCAGCCATTTCACCATCTGGGCAGAGAGACCTGCCTTGTTCCGGTGGAATGGAAGGATGGCTGGTTTTACATGGGAAACGGTACGGCGGCGTTAGAATACGAGCTTCCCGATATTCCGGGCACTCAACAAACCCTGACATTCTGTAAGACTTTTGCTGATTTATCACTTAAAACAGACTGGGTATTCCTGCGGGAGTATCGTGCCAGGCAGTATGAATTCGGGCAGGATTATCTGAAAATCAAGGCGTCAGCCGACGATATATTCGGGCTTGGTTATCCTTCTTTTGCCGCAGTTCGTCAGAGCGAGTTTCAGATGGAAATACAGTGCCGGATTGAGAGCCGCTGTAAGGAGGCCGGCATAACCCTGTTCATGGACGAACGGCATCACTATGATATATATTTAAATAATGACAGTCGTGTCGTATTGCGATATACTATCGGCTGTGTCAGCAAAGAAATGCAGTCGGTTCAGATGCAGGGTAATCATGCTGGAATTAAAATCACGGCGGATGCGCTTGGATATCGTTTTTATATTGTGGAAAATGACGTCGGGAATACAGAGCTTGGATATGCCGATACGAGATATCTTTCCTCAGAAGTTGCCAGCGGTTTTACAGGAGTTATGATTGGACTTTATGCGGTAGATGACGCAGAACAGACGGCGGTGTTTACGGATTTGCGGATATCGCATGATGAGTAGTTTGAGAAAGGTGCATGAGTGCTAGAGTGGATATGCAGGAGAAAAAATATTTAGGATATAACCATACTATATATGCCTGTTACATAGGTTACATTGTACAGGCGATAGTGAATAATTTCATACCGCTTTTGTTTTTAACATTTCAGGGTGTGTTTGATATTTCATTAGATAAAATAACGTACCTGATTACTGTAAATTTTGGGATTCAACTGTTGGTGGATCTGGCGTCGGCGAAGTTCGTAGACAAAATCGGCTACAGGAGTGCGGCATTGATAGCGCATATTATGGCGGCAGCAGGATTGATGGGACTTGGATTTTTCCCATATATATTTCCGTCTGCATATGTCGGCATTCTGGTTTCTGTCTGTTTTTATGCAGTGGGCGGAGGGCTGCTTGAGGTTATTGTCAGTCCTATTGTAGAAGCCTGTCCGACTGATAAAAAGGATGCTGCCATGAGTCTGCTTCACTCTTTTTATTGTTGGGGACAGGTGGGAGTTGTGCTGCTTTCTACTTTGTTCTTTACACTGGCGGGAATTAAGTATTGGCGTATACTTGCCTGCATATGGGCGCTTGTGCCATTTTTTAACATATTCTATTTCCTGAAAGTACCTGTTAATGTGCTTGTAGAAGAAGGCGAAAGCATGAAGATAGGAGAGCTGATAAAAAGCAGGCTGTTCTGGCTGTTTTTTGCCATGATGGTATGCAGTGGTGCGGCAGAGCTGGCAATGAGTCAGTGGGCTTCGGCATTTGCAGAGTCGGCTCTTGGAATCAGCAAGACGATGGGGGATTTGGCTGGCCCCTGTCTGTTTGCAGTTTTTATGGGAAGCGCAAGAGCTTTTTATGGAAAAAACAGTGAGAAGGTTTCGCTTCAGCAGTTTATGAAACTTAGCTGCATACTCTGCATCATCAGTTATTTACTTGCTGCGTTTTCGGGAAGTCCTGTTCTCGCACTGGCGGGCTGTGCACTATGCGGACTGTCCGTAGGGATTATGTGGCCGGGAACATTCAGCTTTGCGGCCAAATCCATGAAAACCGGCGGAACCGCAATGTTTGCGTTTCTGGCACTGGCAGGGGATATTGGCTGCGCAGGCGGACCGACTTTGGTAGGCATCATTTCGGAGGCGTTTGGTGAGAACTTACAAAAAGGGCTTATTTTCGCTGCAATCTTTCCTATTGTTTTATTGTTATGCTGCCTGCGGATTAATAGAGCATAGAACTAATATGTCGTTGTTATTCTGCTGAGCGTTCTATAAATTGCTCTGTTAATTTGATGCTAATTGTACCGTTATTATGCCTTGATGTGGCGGCGTAAGAGGTATAGCGCCAGAATATTAGGAATAACCATAAGACCATTGATTAAGTCGGTACACTCCCAGACCAGATTCATGGGAATGATGGCGCCGACATATATCATAAGAATATAAAGCAGCTTATAACACGGAATACCTTTACTTCCAAAAAGGTATTCTGTTGCTTTTTCACCAAAATAAGACCAACCGATCAGGGTGGTAACGGCGAAGGCAATCAGAGAGATTGATAAGAAAGCGTCGCCCACATACGGCAGATGAGCAAAGGCTGCCGAGGTCAGTCCTGTGGAGGGCACATTTTGAATGGAAGCGGGGTCATACAGCATATTGGATACGATTACCAGGCCGGTAACCAGACACATGACTACGGTGTCCCAAAATACAGCGGTCATGGATACATACGCCTGATGTTTCGGGTCGTTTACGCCCGAGGCTGCCGCTGCGATTGCCGAGGTCCCGATTCCGGCTTCGTTGGTAAAAAGTCCACGGGCTATGCCGTAGCGCAGGGCAAGCTGTAGTGTGGAGCCTGCGAAGCCTCCCATTATGGAAGAGAAAGAAAACGCATCTTTAATAATCCACAGGCAGGCGTTTGGAAGCTGTTTATGATACAGGATAAGCAGTAAGAAACAGCCGAATAAGTACACGAAGCTGATTGCGGGAACCACACGTTCACAGAGGTTTCCGATTGTTTTTACTCCGCCTATTATAACGATTCCCGTTATAGCTGCAAGCAGGATTCCAACCAGATGCGGGGATATATGGAAAGACGCGGTTGCCGTCTGTGAGGCAGAGTTTGACTGTGTAGTGCAGCCGGCGCCAAAGGCAGCGGCAAGCGTACAGAGAGCATAGAATGCCCCTAACTTTCTATTATGTAAACCGTTGTGCAGTACATACATGGGACCGCCGACGAAAGAACCGTCCTGTCTTCTTGTACGGAACAAGACGCTTAAGTAGCATTCACTATAGGCGGTAGCCATACCAAGGATTCCGGTAATCCAGCACCAGAAGATGGCGCCGGGACCGCCGAGAGCAACAGCGGTGGAGACCCCGATGATATTACCTGTTCCGAGTGTGGCGGCAAGCGTAGTGGCAAGGGCTGAAAATGGCGACAGATTATTGTCCCCGGAATCTTCCATGCCGAGCGAGAGCTTGATTGCATATATAATTCTGTGTTGTGGAAAATGCAGTTTCAATGTAAAATATGTATGTGTTCCCAAGAGTATGATCAGAAGGGGAATTCCCCAGATAAAATCGTTTAATGCCTGTATGATTTGCAATATAATTCACCATATACGAGCTGTTATTCTATATATATGGAGGATAACGATAAAAAAGAACAGGGGGAACTGTTATCTATGAGGACGAACTTATTCAAGATAAACAAAAACGGGGCTCATTGCGGAGCAGAGACGCCCCGAAAAGCCCGCAGTGAGCCCGGATGGCGAATGGCGGGCGGTTGCGTCCATCTTCACAGAGTCATCGGAATATTTAGAAAATCCATATTCCGAAGTCAGGTGCAAGGGAACATTTTGTTCAATCTGCCATCTCAGTTCATAAAATGCACCTTTTGACACCCGAATCCTAATAAATGTAAATATAAGGAGCGTGATTTATTATGAATGAAAGAGAAGCAGCCAGACAATGGGCCGAATCATTATGTTATTACGCAGGCGAGAATGAAGAATTTCTTGAACAGTTCTGGAATGCTATGGAGGCTTCTGAAGAGGTATATCGGGAATTTGTATATTATATGGAAAACCGTAATTTTTTATGTCAACATAAGGTGGAAGGCTATACGGTAGTGGACATCATGGTCTGGCAGATGGATCATTTCAAGGCACAGATGGACAGAGGGCATTATGATATGAAGCAGAACGGGGATAAAATGCTGCTCATGGCGTTCGACACGATGCTTAAGATGGAAAAGCAGCCGGAGAAATATGTACAGTTGATGCAGTCCGAAACAGGAACGGATTACCCGGGAAAATATTAATTTTTCTTAAGTTGCTTATTGAATAAATAAGGAATATAATAACAAAAGCGGAGTCACTATTAAGCTATAAAATATATATTTGAAGGAAAGGTACAAGCAGATGCGGATTATCATAGTTGGCTGCGGAAACGTGGGAGCGGCTCTTACTGAACAGCTGAGCTCAGAGGGCCACAATATTACAATCATTGATATAGAAAACCAGAGATTACAGAATTTAATCAATAATTATGATGCCATGGGTGTAGTAGGAAACGGCGCAAGTTTCGCGGTGCAGAAGGAGGCGGATGTAGAGCATGCGCATCTCTTGATAGCGGTCACGGGTTCTGACGAACTGAACCTTCTTTGCTGCCTGATTGCAAAAAAGGCCGGCGGATGTCATACGATTGCCAGAGTCAGCAATCCTATCTATAATATGGAAATCAACTATATCAAAGAAGAATTGGGCTTGTCCATGATTATTAATCCGGAGTTTGCGGCGGCATCTGAAATGGCGAGGCTGCTGAAATTCCCGTCGGCTATTACGATTGACGCCTTTGCTAAGGGAAGGGTGGAAATGGTTAAATTCCGTGTGAAAGAGGATTCCGTACTTTGTGACCAGTCACTGAAAAATATTTCAGGAAAGCTAAAGGCGGACGTTCTTATATGCACGGTTGAACGTGGAGAAGATACCTATATTCCGAGCGGCGATTTTATCATACGTGAAAAGGACGAGATATCTATTTTGGGAACTACCCAGAAAACATTGGCATTTTTCAAGAAGCTGGGCGTAGCCGTTACAAGAGCCAAGAATGTCATGATTATTGGCGGAGGAGAAATGGCGTATTATCTTGCAAGACAGCTTATCGCCATGGGCATCCAGATTAAGATTATCGAGATTGATAAGGAGCGGTGTGATGAGCTTAGCGAACTGCTTCCCAAGGCGACCATTATTAACGGAAACGGTACGGACAAAGATCTGCTGATGCAGGAAGGTCTGATGCAGATGGAGGCGTTTGTTGCCCTGACGAACATTGATGAAGAGAATATCATGCTTTCACTATTTGTGAAGAGTCTTACAGATGCGAAACTGATTACGCTTGTACATCGTATTTCTTATGATGAGATTATAGACAGCCTGGATATCGGAAGCATTATCTATCCCAAATATCTGACAGCTGAGAATATTATCCAATATGTGCGTGCTATGGACAATTCCATAGGCAGCAATATAGAGTCTCTGTACAAGATGAATGATAATAAAGTAGAGGCTATGGAGTTCAGAGTAAAAGAGGATTCTCCTGTTGTGGGAATACCGCTTCAGGACTTGCCGATTAAGCCTAAAATTCTCATTGGCTCGATTAACCATAAGGGAGCAATCAGCATTCCGGGTGGTCAGAGCATTATACAGGCGGGCGATACGGTAATCGTGGTAACTACCATTACCGGCTTGAATGATATCAGCGATATTCTGAAGTGAAAGGCACGGTCTTTGATATGAATTTTTCAATTATAAGATATATATTATTTCGTGTATTGGAATTTGCGTCGGTTTTTCTTGCGCTTCCTTGTCTGGTAGCAGTCATTTATCATGAAAAAGCGGGATTTGCATTTGCCGCAGTGATGATAGGCGGTCTTATTGTGGCTGAACTTGGAAAATTGTGGAAGCCTAAAAGTAAAGTTTTTTATGCAAGGGAAGGGTTTGTTGCCGTTTCCTTATCATGGGTCGTGCTCAGTATTGTGGGAGCACTGCCTTTTTTCATAAGCGGTGAGATTCCGAATTTTACCGATGCGCTTTTTGAAACTATTTCCGGACTGACGACGACGGGAGCAAGCTGTCTTCCGGATGTGGAGTGTCTGTCAAAAAGCGTGCAGTTCTGGAGACTTTTTACCCACTGGATAGGCGGTATGGGTGTGCTGGTGCTGATTATTGCAATCCTGCCTTTGTCGGGTGGCTATAATATGCACCTGATGCGTGCGGAAAGCCCCGGCCCTACAGTCGGAAAACTCGTGCCGAAGGTGCAGACGACGGCTAAGATTCTGTACAGTATCTATATTGTTATTACGGTGATAATGGTAATACTGCTCAAGGCAGCGGGCATGAGCCTGTATGATTCGATTGTACTGTCCTTTTCCACGCTGGGAACCGGCGGCTTCGGTATACTTAACAGCAGCGCGGGAAGTTATACTACAACCGTACAGATAATTTTGACGGTCTTTATGATACTTGGGGGACTTAATTTTAACGTTTATTATCTGCTTGTGGTTGCGAGGAAACCGACAGAAGCTTTGTTCCATGAGGAAGCAAGGGTATATTTGATGTTGATTCTGGGAGAGGCGCTTCTTATCACATTCAATATCGTGGGGTATTATGACAGTATCGGACTAGCCTTTAAGGATGCGATTTTTCAGGTGGCATCGCTTGCAAGCAGTACCGGTTTTTCTACGACGAATTTTGATTTATGGCCGGAGTTTTCCAAGGCTGTATTGATTTTTGCGATGGTTGTCGGTGCCTGTGCCGGTAGTACCGGAGGCGGATTTAAGGTATCCCGTTTTATGATTCTGCTGCAGGATATGAAGAATGAATTTTTAAGGGTAACTCATCCGCAGATAGTAAAGAAACCCCATTTGGAGGGAAGAGCAGTAGATGATTCGACAGTGCGCTCGGTACAGTCGTATCTGACGATATATCTGGCAGTCTGCGTGGTTTCCTTCATACTTTTGTCACTGGATAAATTTGATTCTACCACGAATGTTACCGCCGTGTTGGCGACTGTTAATAATACGGGACCGGGTCTGCATTCAGTGGGACCGGCCTGCAACTTCGGCGGATTTTCGTTTTTCTCCAAGTTCGTATTGATGTTTGATATGCTGACGGGGAGGCTGGAACTTTTGCCGATGATGATTTTGTTTTCTTCGAGGACGTGGAAGAGATATTAGATAGGTACTTGCGGAATGGGGGTTTTTCAAGACGGCCGTTGTACAATATAGACAATATCAACGCAGGCACGCTCTCGCTGCATTGCCGCCAGTAGCGGTACATAAGGTGCCAAAATACGGC
>JAAUZS010000134.1 GCA_014804495.1 Lachnospiraceae bacterium | reverse complement strand
CTAAATAAACAAAAATGGGGCGTCTCTGCTCCGCAATGAGCCACATTTTTGTTCATTTTAGCAAGGTCTTCAGGAGAAGCGTATTTCTGTAGAGTATTTATTATGGTATCTACTTCTTCTTCCGTAAAGCTGATATTATTTTCTTTTCCGCGTTTGGCGACAGCCATTAAAAATGGCAGCATCTGCTCCTGTGTCAAGCTGTTGCTCTCAAAAACCAACATCTGTAGAAAGTCAAGTTTTGCCTTATCAATATGTGCAACATCAGGATCATTTAACCAAGATTCCATATATAAAATTTCCTTTCAATTATTAGTTTACATAATTGCTGACAATCTAATATTCCAACAACCAGAACTTGAACTAAATAAACAAAAATGGGGCGTCTCTGCTCCGCAATGAGCCACGTTTTTGTTTATTTTGTTCAAGTTCGTCACCAGAGATATTAGTTATGTCATTATTTATTAGCATTACTNAAAGCCTCAAACATAGCCTTCTGCTCAGGAGACAGCATTCCCATCAGCAAATCTTCCATGGAAGAGCCGGAAGGATTGTCGGAATTTTGCTTACCNATGTCAGGAAACATTTCCTGCATTGCNCTCATGGTCTGACTCATTTCCTGATACATTTCCATAGTCTGAAATATTGAATTCATTTGTTCTAATTGTTTNGANTCGGCTTCCGTACAGTATGGCTTTAATTCGCGAAAAATTTTTTGAATATCAGGTTTTTCCGTATCTTTGGAAGCGGCACAGATTTGAAAGGGATGCTTTTTGAATAAGTCGATTGTATATNTTAANTCCATATATTTTATATAAANNGCCATATTTTTTTGCATGGAAGGCTCTATATAGGGGAGAAGAACCTTTAACTTCTGTATCTGATTGTTNGTATATAAGGCATCAAATGCCATAACGTTTGACGAATCTTCTTTCATTGTTCATATGCCTTTCGATGCCGGTAGATTAATTACTTAAATACTATCAAAGTATATGCGTCATAAGAGAAAAATAGGCTCAAACTGCGAGCCTATTTTCCAGATGTGCATCAAGAAGTGAATAAANCTATTAGCAGAAAGAACCGCAGCAGCTGAAAAGGATTAACAGCCAGATAATAGAGTTGCAGCCACAACCATCAGAGCCGCCGTTNAATAAGTTGAGACCNCCNCCGCAGCCACAGCCGTCATTGTTGTTAAAGAGGGAGAACAAGATGATAAGCCAGATCAGAGAACAGCATCCGTTGTTGCCTGAAGACTCTCTTGTGCTGCCGCATCCACAGTTTGTTGCTGATAAATCACTCATATTTATTGCCTCCATGTTTTGTTGTTTTGTTTTATGGTTTATCTTATGTATACTGCAGGTCCAAGTTTCCGCTTGTGAGAAAAAAAGATAAAAGATTTTGTAAGTTTTGCACTATAAAATTTATATGTAAAAATGCACAATACTATATTTAGCGTTTTGTTTTGGAATATGGCTGATTTCAAACAAAATATTGACATCAATCCTGTATTTAATGAATTTTTTAGACAATTTTTTCTACAGCTATAATTGTTGAGAACGACAAAAGTATTTGTATTTCAATCCAAAAGACTGTATAATAATATTGTCTTTGTGAATTATCTTATATTTAATAATCTTATATTGAACAATCTGAATATCGTTAATTATTTTCTTGATTTACATCACCATATAATGATTAATGGATTTTAAGATATAAATAATTGCCGGAATAGCGGAAGTTGAAGTAATAACGCTCTTATTTAAAAATGCTGTTTTTAAGAGCAATCGGTTAATTTANAGAAAAGGAGAGATTTTGATTTGAAAAAGAAAATATATAGTATAGCGACTGTTGTGTTAATTACAGTAACGGTAGTAATTATGGTTGGTGCGATAGGAAATAATATCGTTTCGGCAGCTGAAAGCAGGCAGGTTTTTGTACCCAAAAGTTATGGCAGATTTATTTATGATGATAGTAATTCGTCAAATAATAATGGAAATGAACATGACTTGTTAATTGATGCCTCAGACTTTGCCAATATTGCGGAAAACATGAATAGCTTAGCCGGCATAACTGATGAACTGNCGCAAACAACAGTTAAAAAAAATGATGTTATTGATTCAATTGAAGCAATTAAAGATAATACTGAAAATGGTAAAGTCGTCGGAGCCAATGCAGTAAAGGATTTGATTCAGGCTTTTCAGGTTGGTGTGAATAAAATATATGATAAATTATCGGGACTGGGATTCACACCTGCAGCTAACAGCCCTGATGATATAAATAATGCAATACAGAATATATATGACAGCAGATATTCACAGGGATANACAGACGGACTGGGGCAGGCTCAATCAGCCAATGCCAAAATCAGATATATATATCACCAGCATACAGGGAACCCTAATACTTGTGGCGGATGTTATACAATTCCTNTAGAGTGTGGCTCAGATTGGGATTATACAGGTCAGGATGTTGCTGACGAAAGTATATGCAAAAATGGTCACGATAGATCATATCGCGGTGACGAGTCAAATACGTATAGATGCAAATATATTATGGGTTACGCGCTCAGTTGTGGAATGAGTACAAATACAATTATTAGTGCGGTTGTTGAGTTTAATTATTGAAATTGATTTTAAGCAGGATATTAATTCGGATATTCGTTTATCCATAATCAATGCGGTTTATTTCTATGGGGAATGGAGCTGGCTGTTTAGGAAGGAAGCTGTCCTCCGAGGAGGTTATGGTGGACTGCCGTGTCTTGGATTGTACCAGCATTGATATAACGGATATACAGAAATATTGAAATAATACGGAAACTTATTTATGGGACAGCGGAATCATACCGATGTCCCATTTTCATAGTAACAAATACAAACTCAATAATATTTTAAAATCAGAAACAAAAAGAATAAAAAATAAAATATAACAGAAACTATTCATTATGAAAAAAATAGGACAATAGGAAACATGCTTATTATTAACATAAATTAAGGAGAGACACATTCATGGGAAATAAACAGAACAGTAAAAAAGAGAATAGTCAAAAAGATAACAACACAAAAACTTCCGGTGGAAATGACGATAACAAAAAGGAAAAAGCCGAAGCAGAAAAACGCAAAGATGAACGAATCGAATCAACAGGGCAGCTTACTTTGGACGAAAGTGAAGCTGCACACAATATACATCTGATTACAATCATTGGAGAAATCGAAGGACACGATAACTTAAGCAGTTCTTCAAAAACGACCAAATATGAGCATATACTGCCACAGCTTGCCGCAATTGAAGACAGTAAGAAAATAGACGGAGTCCTGATTTTGCTTAATACTATGGGAGGAGATGTGGAAGCGGGTCTGGCGATTGCGGAAATGATTTCCTCATTAAGCAAACCGACAGTGTCTTTAGTGTTGGGCGGCAGTCACTCTATCGGAGTACCCATAGCTGTAAGCACAGATTATTCTTATATCGTGCCAACAGGAACGATGGTTATTCATCCTGTCCGCTTAAATGGAATGGTTATAGGAGTACAGCAAACCTTTGACTATTTCAAGCAGATTCAGAACCGTATTACGGGATTCGTATGTGAGCATTGCAAAATATCCAAAAACCGTATGGAAGAACTGATGATGGAAACCGGTATGCTTACAAAAGATGTTGGGACGGTTCTGGTAGGAAAGGATGCAGTTGAAGAAGGTATCATTAATGAAGTCGGCGGAATCAAAGATGCAATAAGTAAACTGCATGATATGGTAGAAAGAAAAAAAGCAGATACAAAATAAGGGATGACAATTGACCTGGGAAATGATATACTATAAATTGCGATTAGAGCATTATTATAGCATGGAGGTCAGTCATGGCATCAAATCAGGGAAGAGGAACAGGTTCGCGAAAAAGCGGTACCGGCGCTTCCGGAAGGAAAAGTACAGCAGGCGGTGGAAGGTCAAAGAGTACGACTGATACAGGCAGAAGTATGCGCGGCGAGCCGATGGATATGGCAATCCGTAATGAGATACTGTTGATTGCCTGTCTGGCGCTTGCTGTTATACTATTTTTATGTAATTTTGGTATTGTCGGTAAAGTCGGAAATGCGGTAAGCTCATTTATGTTCGGCATCTTTGGGCTTATGGCATATGTTGCACCTGTAATAATTTTTCTGGCAATTGCTTTTGGGATGTCTAACATTGGCAATAATATTGCGACCAGAAAACTGATTGCTGGTTTGGTTATTTTTTTCCTTATAAGCATGATTTTTGAATTGGTAAGCGTTAAATATACGGATGCAGACACTTATCAAATTGTAGAGATATATAAACGGTGTAGTGAGAATCGCAGCGGCGGTGGTATTATTGCCGGTTCTGCGGCATTTGCATTACACAAGATGCTTGGTATGGCAGGAACAGTGCTTGCTTTGATTGTGATTGGGATTATATGCGCTGTTATTGTGACTGATAAATCTTTCATCGGAGGCGTTAAGACTCAGGGCAGGAAGGTATATGAACGTTCTATGGAGGATGCTGCGTACAGGCGTGAGCGTGCAAGAGAAAAGCGTGAGGCTATGGAAGAACGCCGAGCCAGAGAAAAGGAGCTTAAGTTACAGCAGGAAGAAGAGAAAGAGAATGAGAAGATTCTCAGGATGGATAAAAAAGTATCCGGAGTTATGATTGATACTGCTTTGAGTAATAACTTGAACAAAGAAAGTGAAGCCGCAGAGAAAATAAGAGACGACCTTCACGAAATTACTTTAAATGAAGAGCCGTATGATGGGGACCCGGTTATCAGAAGACAGGAGTCTTATCATTTTATAGAAAACAGATCCGATGATATGGATGAGATTCATATATATGAAGATAATCTTGCATATGAGGAAACAAGAGAAATAGAAGAAATAGGAAATGAAGAAATAAGAAATGAAGAAATAGAAAAAGATAGAATAGAAGCGCAAAGGATAACGATACATAAAGAAGAAATTACACCAAAAGATACTTATCGTGAGCGTCCCGTAGCCAAGCTGCCTGAGAGAAGAAACACAGTGGAAGACACGACAGAAACTACAGAAGAAACTACAGCAGCGTCTAATGGTTTTTCGAGGGATGTGTCTAAAAAAACGCCAAGAGAATATCATTTTCCGCCATATAACAGACTTGTCAAAGGAAAAGGAAAGAATAGAAGCAGTATGGACAGGGAATTAAAGGAAACTGCTGTTCGTCTGCAACAGACGCTTGGGACTTTTGGCGTAAAAGTAACGGTCACCGATATCAGTCAGGGACCTTCCGTCACAAGATTCGAGCTTCAGCCGGAACAGGGTGTAAAGGTAAGTAAGATTGTAGGTCTTGCAGACGATATTAAGCTGAATCTTGCCGCTACTGATATTCGTATAGAGGCTCCTATACCGGGAAAAGCGGCAGTCGGCATTGAGGTTCCGAATAAAGAAACTTCAGGAGTTGCCCTAAGAGATTTGTTAGAATCCGAAGAGTTTAGAAATTTTCCTTCCAAACTGGCATTTGCGGTTGGAAAGGATATTGGTGGAAAGACAGTGGTTGCTGATATTGCCAAGATGCCGCATATGCTGATAGCCGGAGCGACAGGTTCGGGCAAATCGGTTTGCATTAATACAATTATTATGGGAATTCTGTACAAAGCACACCCGGATGATGTAAAATTAATTATGATAGATCCTAAGGTTGTGGAGTTAAGTGTATACAATGGAATTCCGCATCTGCTTATCCCGGTTGTGACAGATCCGAAGAAGGCGGCCGCTGCGCTGCATTGGGGCGTCGCTGAGATGACGGATCGTTATAAGAAGTTTGCCGATTATAATGTGCGTGATCTGGCGGGATATAATAAAAAGGTTGAGAGCATGAAGGCGGACGGTGATGCCGATGCTCCTAAGAAAATGCCTCAGATTCTTATTATAGTTGATGAGCTTGCTGATTTGATGATGGTATCGCCCGGAGAGGTGGAAGAGTCTATCTGCCGTCTGGCACAGCTTGCAAGAGCGTGTGGAATACATTTGATTATAGCCACGCAGAGACCCTCTGTTGACGTTATAACCGGACTGATTAAGGCAAATATGCCAAGCCGGGTTGCATTTGCCGTATCCAGTGGTGTGGATTCCAGAACGATTCTGGATATGGTAGGCGCCGAGAAGCTGCTTGGAAAAGGCGATATGCTTTTTTATCCACAGGGCTATCCGAAGCCTGCAAGAATTCAGGGTGCATTCGTATCCGATAAAGAAGTATCAGATGTAGTTGATTTCCTGAAAAATCAGGAGATCGGTAATGTATATGATGAAGATGTGGAAGAAAAAATTAAGAGCATGGGAAGCTCCGGGTCAGATGGAGGTTCGGGCGGCATCGATTCTTCGTCGGAATATGACCAATATTTTGCCGAGGCTGGCAGATTTATCATTGAAAAGGATAAAGCGTCTATAGGTATGCTGCAAAGAGCATTCAAGATAGGTTTTAACAGAGCGGCAAGAATCATGGATCAGTTATGTGAGGTCGGAGTTGTTGGCGAAGAGGAAGGTACAAAGCCCCGAAAAATTCTGATGTCTTTGGATGAGTTTGAACAATTAGTAGAAGAAATTATCTAAAGAATATAATAGATTGAAAAAGGAGCATGGTAATCGGCATGAAAACAGATATAGAGATTGCTCAGGAAGCGGTTCTTAGTCCAATTGTGACAGTTGCTGATCAACTAGGAATTAAGGAAGATGATTTAGAACTGTATGGAAAGTATAAGGCTAAAATTTCAGAAGAGTATATGGAAAGTATCAAGAATAAGCCGGATGGAAAACTGATTCTGGTAACAGCCATTAATCCTACACCTGCGGGGGAAGGAAAGACTACGGTTAGTATCGGTCTTGGTCAGGCATTTGGTAAGTTGGGTAAAAATGCTATTCTGGCGCTTCGTGAACCCTCTTTAGGACCGTGTTTCGGAATTAAAGGAGGTGCAGCGGGCGGCGGTTATTCGCAGGTCGTCCCGATGGAAGAACTGAATCTTCATTTTACAGGTGATTTTCATGCGATTACATCTGCAAATAATCTGCTTGCAGCATTACTGGATAACCATATTCAACAGGGGAACCAGCTTGGAATTGATCCAAGACAGATTGTATGGAAGAGATGTCTGGATATGAATGACAGGGTGCTAAGGAATGTTGTGGTAGGACTTGGAAACAAAGCTGACGGTATGGTAAGGGAAGATCATTTTGTTATAACAGTCGCTTCTGAAATTATGGCTATTCTGTGTCTGGCAGCGGATATGAAGGATTTAAAAGAACGATTTGGCAGAATCATCGTAGCTTATAACTACAAAGGAGAGCCGGTGACTGCTGCTGATATTAATGCAGTAGGCGCTATGGCGGCATTGCTGAAAGATGCAATTAAGCCAAACCTGATTCAGACGCTTGAGCATACGCCTGCACTTATTCATGGAGGACCGTTTGCAAATATAGCGCACGGTTGTAATTCTGTCAGAGCGACTAAAGCTGCGTTGAAAATGGCTGATTATGTAATTACGGAAGCTGGATTTGGCGCCGATTTGGGAGCGGAGAAGTTTTTTGATATCAAATGTCGTATAGCGGATTTGAAACCTGACGCCGTTGTTCTGGTGGCGACTATCAGGGCATTGAAGTATAATGGGGGTATAGAAAAATCTAAACTGTCAGAAGAAAACTTAGAAGCGCTGCAAAAGGGTATTGTTAATCTGGAGAAGCATATTGAAAATTTACAGAAATACAGAGTACCGATTGTTGTTACCTTAAATTCATTTGTATCCGATACTTCCACAGAGATAGACTATGTCAGACAGTTTTGTGAAGCAAAGGATTGTGAATTTGCCGTATCGAAGGTCTGGGAAAAGGGCGGCGAAGGCGGAGCAGAGCTGGCAAATAAAGTATTGAATGTCATAGAGAATAAAAAGTCGGATTTTCGTTTGCTTTATGAGGATTCACTTTCTCTTAAGGAAAAAATAGAGGCAGTAGCACGAGAGATATATGGAGCCAGAAGTGTTTTCTATGTGCCTGCTGTCGATGTACAGCTTCGAAAACTTGAAGAATTAGGTTTTGGTGATATGCCTGTCTGCATGGCGAAGACACAGTATTCATTATCCGATGACCCGACTCTGCTTGGAAGACCGGAAAACTTTGATATTACGGTCAGGGATGTATATGTTTCAGCCGGAGCAGGCTTCGTAGTTGTATTGACGGGTACCGTAATGACTATGCCGGGACTTCCTAAGGAGCCGGCGGCTTATAGAATTGATGTAAATGACAATGGTGTCATAACAGGATTGTTCTAAATATATGAAAACATGAGAAAGCAGATTAAGAGAGGAGCGTATTTATTGAAATGCCAAAGATTATAGATGGGAAAGCTATTTCTGCCCAAATAAAAGAAGAATTGAAGCAAAAAGTATCAGAATTGAAGCAGAATGGCGTAAATATATGTCTTGCCGTTATTCAGGTTGGTGATGATCCGGCATCTTCCGTATATGTAGGTAATAAGAAAAAAGCCTGTGCCTATATCGGGATAGAATCTCTTTCTTATGAATTACCTGATAGCACTACGCAGGAGGAACTGCTCAAACTTATAGAGGAGCTGAATGGACGAAAAAATGTGAATGGCATTTTGGTACAGCTTCCTCTGCCAAAACATATTGATGAGAATGCGGTTATCCATGCAATTGACCCCAAAAAGGATGTTGACGGATTTCATCCTCAGAATGTAGGCGCATTATGTATTGGTCAGAAAGGCTTTGTATCATGTACGCCTGCCGGTATTATACAGCTGTTGAAACGCTCAGGGATTGAGATTGCAGGAAAAGAATGTGTTATAATAGGAAGAAGTAATATTGTCGGAAAACCCATGGCGCTTTTGCTGCTTAGCGAAAACGGAACTGTTACTGTGACGCACTCCAAAACAAAAGATTTGAAGGAAATAACGAAGCGTGCGGATATCCTTGTTGTTGCTATCGGAAAACCTAAGTTCATAACGAGAGAGTATGTGAAGGAAGGCGCAGTCGTCATTGATGTAGGTATCCACAGAAATGAAAATAATAAGTTGTGCGGTGATGTGGATTATGATGACGTGGCTCCAATTTGCAGTGCGATTACGCCTGTTCCGGGTGGCGTCGGACCGATGACAATTGCCATGTTAATGTATAATTGTGTGGAGTCGGCCGTCTGATTGTTAGAAAGGAAATGCCTATGAAATGCCCAAATTGTGGGAAAGAGATAGAAGAAGGCCATCTGATTTGTGAAGCATGCGGAAATGAAATTCAGATAGTGCCTGATTTTGAACCGGAAATTGAAAACAGTATAACGGAAACCCTTTCCACGCTGGCTGCATTACAGGATGACGAACAGGCGGAAGAAGATGACAAGCAGAAAATACAGGGTGTGGATGGTGACGAAGCAGAAACTGAAGAGGATGAAGAAAATAAAATAGAGGAAATAGCAAAGCGCAGTCATAAGATCGGGGTTATGATTGCTATAGTTATTATACTTTTTTTTGCCGCATTGTCCTATCATTTTTATTCCGGATATGTAGATACTGTTGAGTATAAGGTCAATAAGGCGAAGGAGTATGCGGCTAATGGAGAATATGCAAGGGCGATTGAATATCTGGACAGTGCATATGAAAAGGATGATAATCAGTCACAGATTTTATTTACGAAGGCAGATTACTATTATCTGATGTCGGATAATGAATCTGCGCTGCGCGAATTAAAGTTAGTCATTGATAAGGGAATTTATTCTTATGAAGATGTAGAAGAAGCTTATGATAAAATGATTGCGATATACGCCAGGGAAGAACGTTATGAGGAAATAAACGAACTTTTGCTGACTTGTGATGAAGATACGATTGTTACTATGTTTCAGGGATATATGGCAAAGGAGCCGGAGTTTAGTTATGCCGAGGGAGATTATGATATGGTTATCCCTTTAAAATTAAGTTCTAATACGGCAGGAACTATATACTATACGATGGACGGCTCAACGCCTAATAAATTCAGCAGCGTTTATACAGCGCCTCTTTTTCTGGAAAATGGAGACTACAAGATAAGTGCGGTTTTTATTAATGATTACGGAATTACAAGTGAGGTTGTAAGCAAAACATATCATATAAGTCCTGAAATACCGACAGCTCCTGAGATAAATCTGTATAGCGGTGAATATATTAAGCCTATGATGATAGAGGTGGAAGAACTGGAAGGATACAGTACTTTTTATACGGTTGATGATTCGGAGCCTGACGATAGCAGTATTCTTTATACCGGTGCGATTCCTATGCCGCTTGGAACTACATACTTTAGGTTTGTAAATATCAGCGAAGAGGGTATAGCCAGTGAGGTAACAGATCGCGTATATACATTATCGCTGCCGGATGCTATATCTACAGATGCAGCGTTGATAAGGCTTCAGGAAGTCCTGTTAGGAACCGGATATCTGAAAGATGCTTATGGGCATCCGACTTTACAGTCCGGTACATACAGTTATCAGTACAATTCCGTACTTGAGATAGGGGATGAAATCTATTATGCTATATATGAATATCACGATGAAGGTACGGGAAGTTTGAGAAGAACGGATAAGGTATTTATTGTACAGGCGTATACGGGTTCGGTCGCAAGGCTTGGATATAATGCAAAGGGAGAGTTTATAGCTGTTGAGTCCGGTGGTCTGGAGTCTGAAGGTTTGGAATAAAAAATATTGCAAAATACGCATACTTCTTATATTATTAGTAAGATGCGATATGTATTTGCGGTTAGGAGGATAAGAGTAATGTATAAAATATTGGAAGCAAAGGAGCTTACAACGAACATTTTTGAGATGGTTGTTGAAGCAAAGCGTGTTGCAAAATCCTGTCAGCCGGGACAGTTTATTATTGTTAGGATGGATGGCGAGGGTGAGAGAATTCCGCTTACCATCTGCGATTACGACCGTGAAAAGGGAACGGTAACAATCGTAGTGCAGGTTGTCGGTGCTGAAACACAAAGAATGTCACAGTTAAAAGCAGGTGACAGTTTTCATGATTTCGTGGGACCGTTAGGCTGTCCTTCCGAACTTGTGGATGAAGACTCGGATAGCCTTAAAAAGAAGAATATTCTTTTCGTAGCAGGCGGTTTAGGAACTGCACCGGTATATCCACAGGTGAAATGGCTTCACGAGAATGGAGTTGACGCAGACGTTATTGTAGGCGCCAAAACTAAGGATTTACTGATTATGGAAGAAGAAATGAAGGCTGTTGCCGGTAATCTGTACATCACAACAGATGACGGTTCTTACGGAAGAAGCGGTATGGTAACGCAGACGATACAGGAGCTTGTGGATGAGGGTAAAAAATATGATGTCTGCATAGCCATCGGTCCAATGATTATGATGAAATTTGTTTGTAAGCTGACTAAGGAATTGAATATTCCGACTATTGTCAGCATGAATCCAATCATGGTAGATGGTACGGGTATGTGCGGCGCATGCCGTATTACTGTAGATGGAGAAGTGAAATTTGCCTGCGTTGACGGACCTGAATTTGACGGACATAAAGTGGATTTTGATCAGGCAATGAAGCGTCAGCAGATGTATAAAACAGAAGAAGGCAGAGCATTCTTAAAAGCCAAAGAAGGGGATACCCACCATGGCGGATGCGGAAACTGCGCTGACTAGCAGGCTTAGAAAGGAGTAAAGTTATGGATGTTTTAAAGAAAGTGCCTGTCCGTGAACAGGATGCAAAGGTACGTGCGGCAAATTTTGAGGAAGTATGTCTGGGATATAATAAAGAGGAAGCAATTTCTGAAGCAGAAAGGTGTATAAACTGTAAAAACGCACAGTGTATAAAAGGCTGTCCGGTTGCCATCAATATTCCGGGATTTATTGAAAAGGTAAAAGATGGTGATGTTGAAGCAGCTTATCAGGTAATCAGCGAATCGTCTGCGCTTCCGGCCGTATGTGGACGTGTGTGCCCGCAGGAGAGCCAGTGTGAAGGGAAATGTATACGTGGAATCAAAGGTGAGCCGATATCTATCGGAAAACTTGAACGATTCGTAGCTGATTGGGCGAGAGAGAATGGCGTTAAGCCCGAGGGCTCAAAGGAAAAGAAAGGCAAGAAAGTAGCAGTAATAGGCTCAGGTCCTGCAGGACTTACCTGTGCAGGCGACCTTGCAAAGAAGGGATATGACGTGACGATTTTTGAAGCGCTTCACGAAGCCGGCGGCGTGCTTGTCTATGGTATACCGGAATTTCGTCTTCCCAAGAAGGCTGTTGTTGAGAAAGAAATTGAAAATGTAAAATCACTTGGTGTAAAGATTGAGACAAATGTTGTAGTTGGAAAGTCTGTTACCATAGATGAACTGATAGAAGAAGAGGGATTTGATGCCGTATTCATTGGTTCGGGAGCAGGCCTTCCCAAGTTTATGGGGATTCCGGGAGAGCAGTCTAATGGTGTGTTCTCCGCAAATGAGTATTTGACAAGAAGCAATCTGATGAAGGCATTTAATGAAGATTCCAATACGCCGATTATGAGAGGCAAGAAGGTAGCGGTTGTAGGCGGCGGTAACGTTGCAATGGATGCGGCGAGAACAGCGCTGCGTCTTGGCGCGGAAGTGCATATCGTATACCGCAGAAGCGAGGAAGAGCTGCCTGCCCGTGTGGAAGAAGTTCATCATGCAAAAGAAGAAGGAATTATTTTTGATTTACTTACAAATCCCACAGAAATTCTTGCGGATGATAATGGCTGGGTATGCGGAATGAAATGTATCAGAATGGAACTTGGCGAACCTGACGCTTCAGGAAGAAGGCGTCCGGTAGAGATTCCGGGTTCTGAGTTTGTTATTGATGTGGATACTGTTATCATGTCGCTCGGAACTTCACCTAATCCGCTTATCTCTTCGACTACGAGGGGGCTTGAAGTTAATAAGCACAAATGTATTGTTGCCGATGAAGAATTCGGGAAGACTACGAAAGAAGGCGTATATGCCGGAGGTGACGCGGTAACAGGCGCGGCTACGGTAATCCTTGCAATGGGAGCAGGAAAGGCTGCAGCTAAGGGTATTGATGAATATTTGTCACGCTAGATAAAAACTCTTGGCGTGAATAAGGGGTATGGATTTTTCCGTACCTCTTTTGATAATAACTGACTATAGCGGACTGGTTTGGATAAAATGAACAAAAACAGGGCTTATTGCGGAGCAGAGGCGCCCTTTATTTTGTTCATTTTATCCAAACCATGGGTTGTTGGCGAAGGAAGGAGAGAGTGTATTATGGTACATCATATTGTTTTATGGAATTTGAAGGATGAGTTGTCGGAGACGGAGAAGAAGGAGGCGGCGCTTCGGATTAAAAAAGAGCTTGAAGCGGTTAAGGAGCAGGTAGATGGCGTAGTTTCGCTCAAGGTTGTAATAGATGGGCTTTCGTCCGGAAACAGGGATATTGCGCTTATTTCTGTTTTTGAAAATGAAGAAGCATTGAAAGCATATCAGGTATCTCCGGCACATGTTAAAGCGGGGGGATATGTCGGCACGGTTACAGTGAACAGGACATGCTTTGATTATGAAGATATACAATAAACTATAGACAAACACTATTTTTCAATTATATAAAATACAAAAGCCTGAGGGGAGAGATTAATATGCCATGGTGTCCTAAGTGTAAAAATGAGTATGTTGAAGGAATCAAGGTCTGTGCAGACTGTGGCACTGAACTGGTTGACTCTTTAGATATTACTGAAACGGAAGATATTATTACAGATGAAAATCTGACGGATGATGAAAAAGCAGCGATAGAAGAATTTCTGGCAGATGAAAATCCTGAAGATGCAGAAGTCAAAAAAGCTGTATGGAGTCGTGCATATCAGAATAGCGCTCAAAAGGCAGAAGATAACAAGTCTTCTGCATATACCTTATTATTTCTTGGGGTTATCGGATTGGCAGTATGTATATTGATATTTAGCGATGTGATTCCGGTGTATCAGAATTCCGTTACAACGAAGTATCTTGTGTGCGGAGTCATGAGTGCATTGTTTATACTTTTTATTGTTTTCGGATTTGTATCCATGAAATCTTTTAAGGTATTGACGCTAAAGGCTAAATCTGAGGACTCCCTTTTAAAAGAGATAACAAAATGGTGTGAAGAGAATCTCACTATAGAAAATATTGATGCAGGACTGTTTGATAATGAAGAAATACCGGAAGAGCAGAAATATTTTGCACGCACCGACAAAATGAAGAAAATTATACAGGATAAGTTTATGAATCTGGAAGAAGCGTTTCTGGATAATTTTATAGATGATTACTATCAGAATTTATTTTAAGGTGTGAAATATTTATATTTTCAGGCATAAATCTGTGTAAGATATTGGTAATTTTTCATGCATGAAAACTTGCATGATTAGAGGTTTATCGTTATTATGATGAAAATAACTATTATTTCAGTAGGAAAAATCAAGGAAAAATATTTAAAGGATGCAATCTGCGAATATGAAAAACGACTTAGCAGATATTGCAGGTTAGACATCATTGAAGTGGATGATGAAAAGACTCCGGATGGCGCAAGTACGGCGGAAGAAAGCAATATTAAACAAAAAGAAGCGGAGCGGATTTTAAAGCATGTAAAAGAAGACGCTTATGTGATTACACTCGAAATTTCAGGTAAAATGTATGATTCTGTAGAATTTGCAAGAAAACTTGCAAATCTTGGGATTAGAGGTGAAGGACACATTCAGTTCATCATTGGCGGCTCCCTAGGGCTGCATGACAAAGTATGCTCATGTGCTGACATGGCGCTCAGCTTTTCTAAGATGACATTCCCGCATCAGCTTATGAGGGTTATTCTATTGGAACAGATATATCGGAGCTATAGGATTAACAATGGAGAGCCTTATCACAAGTGATGGAGAAAGGCGTATAGGAGAATTATGGGAAAAGACACCAGCCTTATAAATATATATCTAAAAATACATAATAAGAAACCGCTTACTATGGATGATTTGAGGTATCTGGCAGAATATGATCCGGAATGCTTTGAGAAAACATGTAAAAATGTTGTATATAACATTCCTGAAGTAAAACCCATTATGGAGCCGGAAATTTCAGAATCTATAAAAAATGAATTAGTATTAAAACCTTTAAGGAATGAATTTGAGGCGGAAGTAGTTGAATGGCAGGGGATAGAAAAGATTCTGGAAAATTTAAAACGTCTGGAAATCAGTGATATTCCCATTTCAGATGTTGATGCTGACAAAGTTAAGAATTTACTTGGAAATTTATATATGGAATTATTGTTTCCGCACAATGATAAATATACCTTCGTAAATATGGCGGATGAGGAAGGGAATACATCTTCGTTTGATATAAAGGCATAGAATGAATAGCTGGCGAATGGTTATAGTTTTAGAAATTATTGGGATTAGATAGCAGGAATGGGACGAATATGTTAAGAGAATTGATTAAAAATGGG
>JAAUZS010000133.1 GCA_014804495.1 Lachnospiraceae bacterium | reverse complement strand
TAAAAGTAGAAAAATGGCAGGTAGAAGCTGCCGTAAAACTGATTGATGAAGGAAACACTATTCCTTTTATATCCAGATACCGTAAGGAAGCAACCGGAGCATTGAATGATGAGGTGCTGCGTAATCTCTACGAGAGGCTTACATATCTGCGGAATCTTGAGGAAAAGAAGGAACAGGTTATCAAGAGTATTGAGGAACAGGGTAAACTGACGGAAGAACTTAAGGAAAAAATCATTGCGGCTGAGACAATGGTTGTTGTAGATGACCTGTATCGCCCTTATCGTCCGAAGAGAAAAACAAGGGCCAGTGTAGCGAAGGAAAAGGGACTTGACGGTCTGGCGGATTATATCATGGCTCAGGAAGCTGCTGCACCGATTGAAGAAGAGGCGGCAAAATATCTTCGCGAGGATGAAGACGAGGCTAAGTCTGTGAAGAGCATCGAAGATGCAATTCAGGGCGCAAAGGATATTATTGCGGAAATGATTTCCGACGAGGCGGATTATCGAATATACATCAGAAATATTACTATGGAAGAAGGAAGACTCGTAAGCACTGCCAAAGACGAAAAGGCACAGAGCGTATACGAGATGTATTATAATTATGAGGAACCTGTAAAAAGAGCGGCAGGCCACCGTATTCTGGCGCTCAACAGAGGGGAGAACGAGAAGTTCCTGGTTGTTAAGATTGCTGCACCGGAAGAGCGTGTTTTACAGTATTTACGTACTAAGGTTATTAAAAATGACAACAATGTCACAACNCCGATATTAGAAGAAGTAATATCTGATAGCTATGCCAGGCTTATTGCTCCGGCAATTGAGCGGGAAATTCGGAATGATTTGACGGAAAAAGCTGAGGATGGCGCNATTTCCGTATTTGGTAAGAATCTTGAACAGCTTCTGCTGCAGCCGCCGATTGCAGGCAAGGTAGTGCTTGGCTGGGATCCGGCATTCAGAACAGGCTGTAAACTGGCAGTTGTAGATGCTACAGGCAAAGTGCTGGATACAAAGGTGATTTATCCGACNGCTCCACAGAANAAAGTTGCGGAAGCCAAAGCTGAGCTGAAAAAATTAATCAAAAAATACAATGTATCCCTGATTTCTGTGGGAAACGGAACTGCCTCAAGAGAATCGGAGCAGGTCATAGTAGAACTTCTCAAAGAGCTGGATACGCCTGTACAATATGTGATTGTAAATGAGGCGGGAGCATCTGTTTATTCTGCAAGCAAGCTTGCGACGGAAGAATTCCCGAATTTTGATGTCGGTCAGAGAAGTGCGGCTTCTATCGCAAGAAGATTACAGGATCCTCTTGCAGAGCTTGTTAAAATAGATCCTAAATCTATCGGCGTTGGTCAATACCAGCATGATATGAACCAGAAAAAGCTTAGTGATGCNTTAAGCGGCGTTGTAGAAGACAGCGTTAATAAAGTGGGCGTAGACTTGAATACGGCGTCCGCTTCGCTGCTTGAGTATGTTTCCGGCGTAACCAAGGTAATCGCAAGGAATATCGTGGATTACAGGGAAACAAACGGGCGTTTTACCAATAGGAATCAATTGCTTAAGGTNGGCAAACTCGGACCGAAGGCTTTTGAACAGTGCGCAGGTTTCATGCGCATTACGGATGGAGATAATCCTCTTGATGCTACAAGTGTGCATCCTGAATCCTACGAAGCAGCTAAAAAACTTCTGGACAAGATGGGATTAACGATGGCGGATGTCAGAGAAGCGCAGAAAAAGGCTGCCGCTGAGAAAGCGGCAGGCAAAAAAGCTCCTGTAACAAAGGAAAGGCCGAAGAAACAGAAAGAAGTAGTTATACGAAATACCAATACCGCTATGGGAAAAGCGCTTGCAGCGGCTATGGGTGGAGTTTCACTTGAAAATGCAAATACTGCNGTGCAGACTGCGGAGAAATCGGAAGNGACNGTAAGCAGTCTGGAGAAAAGAATCAAGGATAAAAAGAANCTTGCNGAGGAACTCGGAATCGGCGAGATTACCNTGACAGATATANTGAAGGAATTGGAAAAACCGGCAAGAGATCCTCGTGATGATATGCCTGCGCCTATTTTAAGAAGTGATGTACTGGATATGAAGGATTTGAAACCGGGCATGATTTTAAAGGGTACTGTCCGAAATGTTATTGATTTTGGNGCATTCGTGGATATAGGAGTACATCAGGACGGTTTAGTACATGTTTCGCAGATGACAGACAAATTCATTAAGCATCCGCTAGAAGCTGTCAGTGTAGGCGATGTGGTTGATGTGCAGGTACTTTCCGTGGATTTGGAGAAAAAACGNATAGGNCTGACGATGAAGATAGGNAAAGATGNNCAATAATACAAGTGCATAAAGGTAAATTCTTCGGGGTCGGGTGAAATTCCCTACTGGTGGTGATATCTGCTTATGACAGACAAGTCCACGAACTGATTATTGATTGNGNTNGTTTATNGAAAGGCTCATGATATAATCGGCCGATACGGTCAGAATCCGTAACCAACAGTAAAGTCTGGATGAAAGAAGAAGCAGGATGTGTATGAGTGTGCCCCGGATTATTTTAATTCGGGGTTTTTGTTGTATAAACAAAGCTGCGCTTTTGCTAATAACGAAGATTTTCCTTTTTGATATTTTATTAAAAAAAGAAAAATGGAGGAAAAAGAAATGAATGGATTGGTAAAAAGTGTACAGGAGAATGTAGTTTTCTTTCTGGAGTTTGCGGGGATTGTTGTGCTGATGACGGCAATCGCGTATGCGGCGGAGAAGTATATCAGAAAGAAGGAAGGTGTAACAGAGAGGATTCTGACAACCGGGAAAATTACGATAATAGGTATGTTTTCTGCTATAGCGGCAATATTGCATATGTTGGATTTTCCGGTTCCGTTTGCACCGTTTTTTTATAAGCTTGATTTTAGTGAACTGCCCGCGTTGATTGCCGCATTTGCATTCGGTCCGGTAGCAGGGGTGATGATTGAGTTCTGCAAGATACTGATTAAACTGTTGTTTAAAAATACTTCTACGGCTTTTGTAGGTGATATGGCTAATTTCGTAATCGGCTGCTCGTTTCTGGTTCCGGCGTCTATTACATATCTGTTCCGTAAAAGTAAAAAAACAGCTGTTATCGGATGCGTTATCGGAACTTTATGCATGACGGTTTTTGGAAGCGCTTTTAATGCGGTTTATCTGATTCCGGCATTTTCCAAATTGTATGGCATGCCATTAGAAGAAATTATTGGAATAGGAACTAAGATAAATCCGGCCATTAATAATACAACAACACTTGTTATGTATGCTGTGGCACCACTCAATCTATTGAAGGGTAGTGTCGTATCGCTCGTTACAATGCTGGTTTACAAAAAATTAAGTCCTGTTTTAAAGAAAACAAATCGAATATAATATATCAAATTAAGGTTTTATTAAGGTTGAAGGAAGCTTGAGTTAAGATGGCAATGCTATATTCTTATCACAAGCTTCTTTTATGTTATGAGATAATGCTGTAGAAAAAGAAAAATGATTGTAAGGAATTTTTTTGAAAAATTTAAGATATATTTTGAAGACATTTAATGGAATATTTACGTTATATATTATATACTGAAAATACTGTCAAGAGTCACGAATTTGAACAAAATAAACAACAATTAGAGATTTGCAATTATTTAATATATTTTAAGAAAGAAAGGAAGATTCATGGGTGCATTGGTAGAAGTCCGGGATATCTGCAAAGTATACAACCCCGGAGAGAATGAGGTCAGGGCATTGGACCATGTCAGCCTGACAATTTATGAAAATGAATTCGTAGCTATTATCGGGCAGTCCGGTTCAGGAAAATCTACATTAATGAATATGCTGGGGTGTCTGGATGTACCTACAAGCGGCGACTATTATCTGCATGGTCAGAACGTGTCCAATATGAGTGACAATGAACTATCGGATGTGAGAAATAAGGAAATAGGCTTTATCTTTCAGGGCTTTAACCTGATCGCCGGGCTGACAGCGATGGAGAATGTGGAATTGCCGCTTATTTATAGGGGAGTAGGCAAGCGGGAACGGCTGAAGCTTGCAGATATAGCACTTAAGAAGGTAGGACTGGAAAACAGGAAAGGACATAAACCTTCTGAAATGTCGGGCGGACAGCAGCAGCGCGTAGCGATTGCCAGAGCCATTGCACAGGCACCTCCGATTATTCTTGCCGACGAGCCTACCGGAAATCTGGATTCCGGCTCCAGTAAGGAAATTATGGGAATATTGAGAACGCTCAATGAAGAAGGCAGGACGGTTATTCTGATTACACATGATAATGAAATAGCAGAGCAGGCCAAGCGGGTTATCAAGATAATTGATGGAAAGATAGTACAGGATTCAGGCTGTCAGAAGGCACGTTCTGACACAGAATAATTACGGAAAATACATAGAATGGGAGAGTGTATAATTATGGAAAAGGAAGAAGAGGAAAAAGTACCGATGGATCAGTCAAAAAAGAAAAAAATAAAAAAGATTATAAGAAGAATTATTATTGGAGTAATTTTCGTTGTAATTATAGCGTTTGTTGCGATAAATTCCATTATGGCAAAAAATGCACCGACAGTTGTATACGTTACTCCGGTTGAAAGAGATGATGTCGAACAGGTTCTCAGCACGAGCGGAACAGTGAAAACGGAAGAGAGTAAGGTATATTTTTCAACTATGGCAATTGAAATCGCGCAGGTGGACGTGGAGCTTGGAGACAATGTAAAAAAGGAACAGGCTCTTCTGTCCTATGATGCGGATGCGCTGGAGAATGAAAAACTGTTGGCACAGCTTCGGATAGAGGCTAACGAAGGCGGTTACACAAGCTCCATATCCAAAAACAATGAATTCATAAATGAGCTTGGGGAGGCTAATTTTAATCTGGATATACTGGAATTGCAGATTGCATATGCAGAAAACTGTATAAAAGAACTGAATAAGAAGATTACGGATAAGCAGGATAGTCTGGCCAAGGATGGAACTAATCTGCAGATTTCACTCATAGATTGGTCTGATCAGCCGGATTCTGAAGAATATATGGAATTACAGAAGCAGATTCAGCGAAACTCTTATGAGCAGCAGCACAATAAAGAAATTGAGGAATGGCAAAGAGAAATAGANANNTATCAGGAAACCGTTACTGCCTGCAAAGAATANAAGGCTGAGATGGAAAGCCAGAAAACTACTTCTGAAAACAGTATTCTGGACAGCGGAAGTAAGGAACAGATGTCAGCCAACAGGCAGATAGAAAATATCAATGCAACAGAGATTCNGACATCTATAGAGGAGATANAGAATGGTATATATGCTGATTTTGACGGAGTTGTAACGGAACTTAACGTTGTGGAAGGTGATACTCCAATGGTGGGAGCGCAGATGCTTGTATTGGANAGCACTGAAAAGGTTAAGGTNGAGATTTCNGTATCTAAGTATGATTTGGAAAAAATAGCACTGGGGCAGGAAGCNGAAGTGACTATTGCGGGAAATACATATAATGGCGTTGTGTCGAAGATAAACGGAATGGCAACGACAAATGCCAGCGGCGCCGCTGTGGTAGGTGCNGAAATTCAAATTAAAAATCCGGATTCCAATATTTTNCTTGGAGTCGAAGCAAAGGTAAAGATAAATACTTCTGTCGCAAAACAGGTATTGGTCGTACCGATTGAAGTAGTGAACAGTGATAAGGAAGGCGATTTTGTCTATGTTGTTGAGGATGGTGTATTGATGAAAAGGAGTATTGTTACAGGCATTTCATCCGATAGTTACTGTGAAGTTAAGGAAGGTCTGAATGAAGGGGATCAGGTTGTAAGCAATGTAACAGTAGATATGGTTGAGGGAATGTCAGTCACAGCCGTTTCAGAATANTAATTACTGTTTTATTTGGTGGAGAAATAAAGGGAGTAAATATATAGATGGCACAGATATTTGAATATATTAAAATCGCCCTGATGAACATTAAAAGCAATAAAGGACGTTCTGTTCTTACCATGTTAGGTATAATCATAGGTATTGCGTCAGTAATTATGATTATGGCAATCGGAAATGGCGTAAGAGAACAGATNAATGATGAATTNGAAAGCATTGGCAGCGGATTAATCGAGTTGATGCTGGATACCACATTAGAAAGCACTACTATGAGGTTTTCACAGGATGACTTTGAGCTTATTCAGGAAAAAGTCGAGCATGTGAAGGGCGCTACTCCGGTTATGGGCGCCTGGGGAACGGCTGAGGGACCTAAGGGAAACTTTGAGGCTATGGCAGCGGCAGGTAATGAAGGTTTGCAGTATTATTCAGGTAATGGCGGAAAGGTAGTCAAAGGAAGGTATTTTACAAGGGCGGATGCAGAAAGCGGTAATAGGGTATGTGTGATTCCCGAAAGCAGCGCGGTAAGTTTGTTTGGAACGACAGATGTGGTAGGCTTAAGCTTTGAACTGACATTATATGGAGATTCGCAGGAACTGACCATAGTGGGCATTCGTGAAGACAACGCCACAAGCTTCGTCAACAGTGGTACAAATCAGACTATTAATGTAGAGCTTCCAATATCCGTAATGGGTAATGACTTCTATTTCTATATTGATGAATTCAGTGATATGCTGATTTTTGCCGAATCTACGGAATACTGCACGGAAGTGGCGCAGAATGCAGTAAGATTGTTGGAGAATAAATATCAGGTGCGGGGCGAGAATCAGATTATGGTACAAAGTATTACGGATATGTCCGCAGAAGTTGGCAGTATTTTGGGAATTGTTACAGTTTTTGTTTCTCTTGTTGCAGCAATNTCGCTGCTGGTTGGCGGCATCGGCGTTATGAATATAATGCTGGTATCTGTGACCGAACGAACAAGGGAAATCGGTATACGTAAGGCACTGGGAGCAAGAACAGGCTCTATCTTACTGCAATTTCTGGCGGAAGCCGGGATTATAACTATGCTCGGCGGTGTTATAGGAATTGTACTTGGTATAATGCTTGGTAATCTGATATCTTCTATTATAGGACTTACTGCAAGTACACAAATATCCACAATTATCGGAGCTACTTTGTTCTCTTCCGCAGTCGGTATTTTCTTCGGCATATATCCTGCCAAAAAGGCAGCGAAACTAAGCCCGATTGAAGCGCTTCGGCATGAATGAGAATATCCCATATGGGATATAGACTTGCACTTTGCCCGAATTTCAGTATAATAATTAATATGGTAACTATAGAAAAGCACCTGCGATGTAGGTGTTTTTCGCGGTATAGATAATTATTGGATATAACCTGTAAAGACAAAGGACGAAGGGCAGGCTCAATATGGAAATTGAATTTGATGTAAAAATGAAGGCGGGAATTTTATACGATTATATGATGCATCATACATTCAGCAGTTTTACCGGCATATTCGGAGCTGTTGTCGGTGCATTGATGGTTATTATTTTCTTTTCGAACAGACAGATACTCTTTCTGGCAGCAGGAGTGATTATCCTCATTTATCAGCCGTGGTCGCTTTTTCTGCGTTCCAGACAGCAGATGTTGAACAATCCGGCATTTAAGAAGCCATTGCATTATAAGCTGACGGAAGAGGGTATTGAGGTATCTCAGGAGGATACGACGGAAAGCCAGAAATGGGAAGATATGTATAAAGCCGTTTCCACAGGAAGCAGCATAGTTGTATATACCTCACGGATAAACGCATGTATTTTTCCCAAAAAAGATCTTGGAGAGAATAAGTATAAAGTGATAGAAATGATTTCTACTCATATGCCGGCAAAAAGAGTAAAGATTAAAGGATAACAATAAGAGGGCAAAACTTAAAGGGTAAACAGGAATTCGGCTGCTGATAAGGGTGCGAAGATGAAGCAGATTATTGAAACTTATAGTACACAGGAAACGTTTGAATTTGGGAAAAAAATTGGAGAGCGTGCAAGGGCGGGTGAGGTATATTCCCTGATTGGAGATTTGGGAGTAGGTAAGACTGTTTTTACACAGGGTGTAGCAAACGGATTGGGAATTATGGAATCTGTGAACAGTCCGACTTTTACAATTATGCAGGTCTATGATGAGGGCAGGCTGCCTTTTTACCATTTCGACGTATACCGAATCGGCGATATTGAGGAGATGGATGAGATAGGTTATGACGAGTACTTCTATGGGGATGGAGTATGCCTGATTGAATGGGCGAATCTGATTGAAGAGATACTGCCGGAAGAATATATAAAGATTACAATTGAGAAAAATCTTGAAAAATGTTTTGATTACAGGAAAATTACGGTGGAAGAGTTTGATTGAGAGGAGCAGGGGTATCAGAATGAGGCTGGTTGCAATAGATAGTTCAGGGTTGGTGGCTTCCGTAGCGGTTATAGAAGATGATATACTGGCCGCAGAATATACCATTCAATATAAAAAGACGCATTCGCAGACATTGCTGCCGATGCTTAATGAAATCAGGAATATGATAGAGCTGGATTTTGATAAGGTGGATGGCATTGCAGTTGCTGCAGGACCGGGGTCTTTTACAGGGCTTCGGATTGGTTCTGCGACAGCCAAAGGACTGTCTTTAGCTGCGGACATACCAATTGTGGCGGTCCCGACAGTTGAAGGACTTGCTTATAACTTATACGGAACCGATAAAATCGTCTGTCCAATCATGGACGCCAAAAGAAATCAGGTCTATACTGGGATTTATGAGTTCGTAAAAGATGGAGATGCCTATAGCTTACATAGTATAAAAGAACAATGTGCTATAGCCTTTGACGAAATCGCTTTTGCATTGAATGAAATCGGAAGGGAAGTAATCTTTCTGGGTGACGGAGTTCCGGTTTACAGGGACAGAATGAAGGAAGTAATGCAGGCGGCGTATACCTTTGCGCCTGCACATATGAACAGGCAGCGCGCGGCAAGCATAGGGGCTCTTGGCAGTATTTATTACGCACAGGGCAAAATTCAGAGCGGTGCGGAGCATTCCCCTGAATATCTGAGGCTGTCGCAGGCAGAACGTGAACGGAAAGAGCGGGAATAGCATATGAATATAGACGGACTCCGGATTAGAATGATGGAACTGGCGGATGTAGAGAGAATAAGTGAACTGGAAGAGGAAACTTTTTCCATGCCGTGGTCACGTGATGCTTTTAAAGAAATGATTGAGAAGGAAGACGCAAGATACTATGTGGCTGAACTTAAAGGGCAGGTCGTTGGGGGATGCGGCGTGCTGCTGGTGGCGGGAGAAGGAAATATTACCAATGTAGTCATAGATAAAAATGTAAGAAATCTGGGAATCGGAACGAAATTGATGCAATTCATGATTGAAGACGGATATATGAACGGTCTTAATGCATTTACATTAGAAGTGCGTGTAAGCAATGCAGTTGCAATTCATGTTTATAAAAAATTGGGATTTTTTTCCGAAGGAATTCGTCCAAACTTCTATGAAAAACCGACAGAAGATGCTATGATAATGTGGAAGAGATAGGAAACAAATAAAGTATTTACCACTGTTTTTGCATGCTACAGACTGTTATAATGGTATCGGACTTAAAGACAAAATAATTTTTACACATATGCCTGCATATGTTATGCAAGAATAGGGGATGGATGAATATGAGGACTTATCTCAATAAAAAGGAAACAAAGCTGGCTGCAGTGATTTGTAATTGCTGCAAAAAGGAATTATTGGTAGAAAATGGAATATTAAAGGAAGAATGTATTCATATTTCACATGATTTTGGTTATTTCAGTAAAAGAGACGGCGAAACACAATCTTTTGATTTGTGCGAGGACTGTTATGAAAAAATGACGGAAACATTTAAGATTCCGGCAGAAACTAAGGAAAGAAAGGAATTGTTGTGTTAGATATTTGTTTGCTTGGAACGGGGGGCATGATGCCCCTGCCATACAGATGGCTCACTTCGCTTATGGCAAGATATAACGGAAAAAGTATATTGATAGACTGCGGGGAAGGTACGCAGATTGCCATGAAAGAGAAGGGGTGGAGCCCTAAACCTATTGATATTATATGTTTTACACATTTTCATGCGGATCATATAAGCGGACTGCCGGGAATGCTTCTGACAATGGGGAATGCAGAGCGGACAGAGCCGCTTCTTGTGATTGGACCAAAGGGGCTGACGAAAGTGGTGTCTGCGCTTCGCATAATCGCGCCGGAGCTTCCCTTTGACATAGAATGTCTTGAACTGACGGAAGCGGAGCAGGTAATACAGTTTGATGGTTTAAGGATAGAAGCGTTTAAGGTCAATCACAATACGATTTGTTACGGATATAATATAGTGGTTGAGAGAATAGGAAAATTCGATGTAGAAAAGGCAAAGGCGCATGGAATAGACGTAAGATACTGGAACAGACTGCAAAAGGGCGAAACAATAGAGACCGAACAAGGGCTGCTTACGCCGGACATGGTAATTGGTCCGCCGAGAAAAGGTATAAAGCTTACATATTGTACTGATACAAGACCAACTGACAGTATTGTCAGAAATGCGGAGGGCGCGGATTTATTCATATGCGAAGGCATGTATGGAGAGCCTGATAAAGTACAGAAAGCAAAGGAACATAAACATATGACCTTCTATGAAGCCGCTGAGCTGGCAAAAGCGGCAAATGTCAGCGAATTATGGCTGACTCATTACAGCCCTTCACTCGTTCGCGCAGAAGACTATATGGGTGAAGTGAGGAAAATTTTTCCAAATGCTCTTGCGGGAAAAGATGGAAAGAGTGTAGACTTATTATATACAGAGGATTAATCACAGGTCGTGTTGTTTAGGAACGGAGGGTTACAGTGAAAAAGTCAAGTGGAATTAAAATTGTTGTTATTGGAGTAGTTTTGGCAGCGCTTGTTGTCGGATATTTTTATTATCTATCCAATAAGACTAAAGAAACAAAAGAGGAAAATGTTGAATCCACATTGGTTCAGGCAACATTGATACGTGATTTGGACAAAAATTATCCGCCTACACCGAAAGAAGTCGTGAAGTATTTCAATGAACTTTCCAGATGCCTGTATAATGAGAAATACACAGATGATGAATTTACTGAATTGGCAATAAAGGTGATGGGACTTTATGATGATGAATTGGTTGCCAATAATCCGCTTATTCAATATCTGGATGATTTGGAAAAGGATATCAGTGGATTTAAGACATTAGATCAGTCTATTTTATCTTATTCGCTGCCTGCAAGTACGGAAGTAGAGTTTTTTGATGAAGGTGACAGCTCCTGCGCCAGACTTTATTGCAATTATAACATAAGGAAGGGAACGGCGAAGTTCTATAGTGATGTAGTGTTTATTTTACGTCAGGACGAAAATAAACGTTGGAAAATTTTAGGCTGGGAAGAGAGCAAAAATTGAAAAAGGAATATGGGATTAAAAATGGAAAAGGAAGATGTGCTGATTCTGGCAATTGAGAGCTCGTGTGATGAAACGGCATCGGCGGTTGTTAAAAATGGCAGAGAAGTTTTATCTAATATAATATCTTCACAGATTGCATTACATACGGTGTATGGTGGCGTTGTACCTGAAATTGCGTCCAGAAAACACATTGAAAAAATCAATCAGGTTATTGAAGCGGCATTAAATGAAGCGAATGTCACGTTGAAGGATATTACCGCCATCGCGGTGACTTATGGACCGGGATTAGTTGGAGCTCTGTTAGTCGGAGTATCTACTGCAAAAGCAATCAGCCTTGCATCAGGGATTCCTTTAATAGGTGTTCATCATATAGAGGGACATATAAACGCAAATTATATTGAGAATAAAGAATTGGAACCGCCCTATATCTGTCTGGTCGTATCCGGAGGACATTCTCATCTGGTAATTGTTAAAGACTACGGTGAATATGAGATTCTGGGAAAGACAAGAGACGATGCGGCAGGCGAGGCGTTTGATAAGGTGGCAAGGGCAATCGGACTGGGATATCCCGGAGGACCTAAGATAGACAAGGTATCTAAGGAAGGGAATGCTGACGCAATCCATTTTCCCCGTGCAAAGGTTGTGGATTCAGTCTATGATTTCAGCTTCAGCGGTTTGAAATCAGCGGTTCTCAATTACCTGAATTCATGTGAAATGAAAGGAATTCCTGTATGTCAGGCGGATGTGGCGGCTTCTTTCCAGAAAGCCGTAGTAGATGTGCTGGCGGAACATTCCATGAACGCAGTTGAAGAACACGGACTGCGTAAATTCGCCATTGCCGGCGGCGTGGCTTCCAATACATCTTTGCGTGAAGCATTTATAAAGGAGTGCAGTGCGAGAAAAATAGAATTTTACTGTCCCTCTCCGATTTTTTGTACGGATAATGCCGCAATGATAGGAGTGGCAGGTTATTATGAGTACCTTAAGGGCGTGCGCCATGGCTATGATTTGAATGCTGTACCGAATCTGAGGCTGGGAGAAAAGTGTGAGTAACATGGATATTAAAACGAATATGGAAAACAAAACAGTGGCCGTGGTGCTGGCAGCAGGGCAGGGCAAGAGGATGCACAGCAATGTGCAGAAGCAATACCTGCTGTTACAGGACAAACCGGTCATTTATTATGCTTTAAAAACATTTCAGGATAGCTTTATTGATGAAATCATACTCGTAACAGGCAAGGGCGAGGAAGCTTATTGTCAAAATGAAATTGTGGAGAAATATAATTTTTCAAAAGTAAAAAAAATAGTCGCGGGCGGCATGGAAAGATATCATTCCGTAGCTAATGGATTAAATGCCATTGAAGGTGAAGGGTATGTTTTTATCCATGATGGGGCGCGGCCTTTTGTGACGGAAGAAATATTAATGCGCGCTTATGATGCGGTAAAAGAATATCGTGCCTGCGTAGTGGGAATGCCGGTGAAGGATACTATTAAAATAGCGGATGAGAACCGATTTGCCAAGCTGACTCCAAACAGGGAAAACGTTTGGCAGATACAGACGCCGCAGGTTTTTGATATAAAGCTTGCAAAGGAAGCTTACTTAAGACTGCTTGAAGAGGAAGAAGAACTTAAAGAAAAGGGTATACGCATTACGGATGACGCTATGGTTGTCGAGACTCTGCTGCATCATCCTGTCAAATTAGTAGAAGGCTCCTACGAAAACATTAAGATTACTACGCCTGAGGATTTAAATATCGCACGTTATTTAACTGAGACAATTGATTAGAAATTGATTGAATTACCGGAATTATTTAATATTATCTGAAATGATTTTGGCGAATTGATTTAAGTGGATTACAGAAAAGTGATATATTTGTAACTTTTTCTATTGACATCGATAATGCCACGTGATATATTTGTATCATCAAGAGATAAATACATCACATTGGAGGTCAAAAATATGAAAAAGAGTAACACAAAATTCACTATTCTTTTGGGCGTGATATGCGTCCTGCTTTTAGCAGTATCTACATGGTACAGCATAGCATTTAATGATTCGAGGCTTGTTACACCGACAGAGTTGTCAGAATATACATTCCGCATGCAGGACTTGCCTATGATTATTTCTGTGATGCTTTTTGCATTGTATATTCTATATCTTTTTGCGCTGATGTTGCGGGCTATAGTCGCAAACAAGCGTCAAGCGGTAACTGCAAACACTACCAGAACAATAAGCCCTAAACTGGGATTTTTGGGATTTCTTGGCTTCGCCGGTTTCCTTGGTTTCTGGACTTATAGTATGGAAAAAATTATTTTCCCGTTTGTGTTCTTCATGTTTTTTGGGTATTTTGGATTTTTCTATGAGGGAAAGATGTCAAATACTTTTATGGACGAAAGGTACGAAGAGAACAAAATTAAAGCTCATATGACAGCGAATAAAATTGCTTTGACCATTATTTTCCTGGCGATGCTCATTCTGGGACAGGGAATGTTTATGGGAAATCCGGAATATACGCTGATTGCGCTTATCATTGTTATATCGCTTTCCATAGCGCTTGAAGTGTTTCTTGGCGAATATCTGCTGTATCGTTATGACTATGATGAACAGTTTGAAGAAAGCGAGGAATAAAAGTGCCGGATTTTGAATGCAGATTAAAAAAGTACAGACAGATGAAAGACCTGACGCAAGAGCAGTTGGCTGTGCAGGTAGGAGTACGACGGGAAACAATTATGCGCTTGGAGAAGGCACAATACAATCCTTCTCTGAAATTAGCGATTGACATAGCAAGAGCTGTTGATGCGCCTATTGAGGAGATTTTCATTTTTGAGTAGCGATGATGGAGGAGGAATTTATATGGCTAGTTTGTATGACAGAGCAGATATTTATGATTTAATAGAGGATGAAAGCCGGTATGATGTATACAAGGAGCATTGGAAACATATATTGGAGAATCGGCATATAGGGACACTTCTGGATGTAAGTATCGGTTCAGGCAATGTTACGCTGGCGCTGGCGGATTTAGGCGTGTCTTTATCGGGTTCGGATTTAAGTAAATCGATGCTGGAAAATTGCAGAAAAAAGGCTGATGCAAGAAACATTGATGTGGAATTGCAATGCTGTGATTTCAGAACTGTGGCGAGTCAGTTCACAGGAAAATTTGATTGCGTTGCCAGCACAGGTAATTCTCTGCCTTATGTGAACAATGAAGATGTTCTTAAGACCTTAGAGCAGATGGATTCATTGGTTAAACCGGGCGGTTACTTATATTTTGATATAAGAAATTGGGATAAGATTTTGAGGGACAGAAATCGTTTTTATTTATACAACCCATTTTTTGACGGTGATACAAGGATTAATTTGATGCAGGTATGGGATTATCATGAGGATGATACAATGACATTCAATCTGCTGTATACTTTTGAAAGAGAAAATAAGATATTTCAAAAGGAACATTTTGAAGAACATTATATTCCTGTCTCTCAAACAATATTACTGGATAAACTGCAGAAAATGGGATATGAGGATATTGAAGTGATGAATTTTCCGTCACATTTTAACAATATTGACATTAATGAGACGGACTGGTATTGTGTGATAGCAAGAAAAAAGTAATTCTTAGAGCTTTGCAATAATTGTTTTACAAAATCAAAATCTTTGTGAAAAATTCACAACAAAAAGTCTGTTTTAAATCCGGATGCGGCACTAAAACAGACTTTGTTTTTGTATATTATTACTAAACATATTTATTTTATTATTTTTATGCAGCATAATTAATAGTACTTTTTAGGTACCATTCCTAATCCCCTGCGGACATTACTAAGTTCGTGAAATACCTCACTAAGTAATGTCAACGCGCCCCCTTCCCCATCTCCAGGGGGGCTGCAAGTCGCGACTGTACTTTTTGGCTTATTACACCTTTTACCCGCATAACTGATATTCAGGCCGGAAGACTTTCCCTGTACTGGTTGGAACTTATACCGCCTAATATTTTTCTGGGATAATTGTTGATCCAGTTCTCGACCGCCTGCACCTGCTTCTCACTCACTGTATCAAAATCGATCCCTTTCGGAAAGAACCGCCTTATCATCCGGTTTATATTTTCATTGGTACCGCGTTCCCATGAACTGTATGGGTGGCAGTAGTAAACAGTGGTACGTTTTCTTTTCGTGTATCGGCTTTTCTCAATGTTTTCAGTATCAAGAAACTCAACCCCATTATCACAGGTTATGGTCTTAAACTTCTCCCGGAACTTCCGGCTGCCGTATTTCTTTTCCAGAACGTCCAGAGCATGGACAACAGAAGATTCCTTTTTGTCTTTGATTTTTATAATTATCTCTTCCCGGGACATACGTTCAGACAATACAAGCAGGCACGATTTACCTTTATTCTGACCGCCGACAACTGTATCCATTTCCCAGTGTCCGTAACTTTTCCGCTCCATTATTTCAGGATCACGTTTATCTATTGACTGCCCTTTTCTATTATTCAGCGCAACACTGGATTCGCGTTTTTTCTTTTTAGCTACAGCTTTCTTCTGCGGAAGGTCATGATATGTAACATTCAAGAACAATCCCATATCAAAGTAATTATATATTGTCTTTGCACATATTTTTACACTAAAATCAATTCCAGAATTTCTGGCATGGAACAGGAGAGCTTCGGGAGAGTACTTATTTTTAACCATTTCTTCTATGTATCCTGCAAGCTTATGATCATTTCCTATTTTAAGGTTGCGTCCCCGGTTAGACATGTTTTTAACAGTTTTCATCTGCGCATAATCTGCCTTATATACATAATGCTCTGCAAGGTTAGTATCTAACTGCTTAACAGTGCCTTTTTTTATCTCATGCCACAGGGTATGGTATTCAATGCCGAGTATTTCAGATATCTGGTTTCTGGTATATTTCTCTTTTAACAGTATTTCTATCTGATATCTATCTGCTTCAGTAATATACTTATTCATGATTTGTTCCCCCTCTTTTTCCGAGAGTATCAGAAAAAAAGATATTTATAAAGGGTATATAAACGCTGCGCGCCCTTTACAAATATCTCTTTTTCTGCGATTTGGGAAGGAAAGGGTTCCCTTCCCAAAAATTTACTTTATTGATTCCCGGAACATTTTACAAGCCCATCTCCCAATGGCAAGGGACAACTGCCGTAAACCGGACAGTATGCCACAAAGGTAACTTATGCTAGTCCCCTCTAAATCCCCCCAGGGGGACTTAATACTTCCTTGTTGACCAATATAAACAATCCCTTTTAAATATAAGCTATGGAAACGGACGCTAAAGCACGGACCCAAGTATAATCTTTCCCCGTTACCGACATGTATCCATATAAAAATATCGAATCGATTTTACTCTTTACAAAGCGCCCATGGGTTCCCGTCCGTGCTTCTTAACGCTGGATATTAAAAAATACGGTCAAGGAAAAAGTTGATTATGGCAAAATCAAATTTACTTTTTATTATCTCTGGATTGTTCAAGCCGGAAAAAATATCTTCCACCTTTGGCATATAAAAGATGACACCAGACATTACCATCTACTAGATTACCATTTTTATCATAAATATAAAAAACAACATTTTCATCTATTGCAGAACATTTTTTTATTAATTCTTTTCTGACTTCTTTAGAAGAAGTATTATCATATCTGTTTATATCAAACGGTATAAATTCTTGTTGCGTTGACGCAACTGAAGAAGCAGTATCTTTTTCTTTCAATGATTTTTTGTATTCACGTACTTCCTTAATAGTCATATCAGGCTTGATGTCTTTTCGCTGTTTAGAATTAAGTGGTAGCATTTCACAAAGCTGTGTATAAGAATAATTTTCCCACTGTTCACTAAGCTCAATAGCAGAGCCTTTTTGGGCAACTCCATTTTTATATGTAACATAATTGGATGCATTGAATTCACGATATACATTTATACATCTTGAAACTGCGCTTTTATCTAATCCAAGATTTTTATCACAAAAATCTTCTAAGGTTAAAAATCCAAAATCTTCATAATATTTGTAACGTTCAAACTCATCAAGATGAAAACCGAGCCTTATATAATATTTACGAATATCAGTAATATCAGTATAAAGATATTTTAAGGATGTATATGCACCTTCCCTGATTTCTTGAACAAGGTTAAACATTCCATAAGACACTTCTAAATCTTTTTCTTTTGTAGTTAAATCTGTTGTTTTCATAAAATCACCCTACTTTCTTTTTATTCAAATGGTATATCCGGATACATTTCCATCTGTGCATACTGCTCCATCTCTTTGACCTCATGGAAACCATACAGATGATCGTGGACTGATTCATATTTTATCAGCCCTTTTTCTCCAAAGGTCTTTACACAATTAATGCGTCGAAGAAATGCTTTCCAAGTTTCTTCATATTCACGTTGAGTATCAACATACTGCTGACTGAGTGGAATATTAGTTAATATATATACCTTGGTAAAACAGGCGACCTTATTATTATAACGGCATGGAAGGTATAAAGGATATCCGTCAAGATAATTAAGCATGTCCTGAATCTTTAAGCTTGAGCGAAACTCTTCAAAGATTATAATATCCTGCCCCATATAATTATCAAAGGGATGAGTATAATCTGTTACGCGGTATACATTTTCTAGTCCATACTGTCCGGTTACTGTCCTTGATTTGCCTACTCCGGTTTTACCTGTCCAGTATTCGACTTCCATTTCACGGAACTTGTTTTTAAACTCCTCATTCCTGATTACCTGACGGCAGCCCTCAATCTTATCAAGCTGCATCATGTAGTTAGGATTGCTTTCCATTATCTCATAGTTGCTTAAGCCGTCTTTAATCATTCCATACAGTATATTTAAGTCGTTACGTTTTCCCTGTTCCTCTACAGGACATTCCCCATATTCCTCAAAGGTATTATGCAGGTTTGTATCTTCCTTGTCAGTATCCTTATGTTTTCCCTCTTTCCTGATATAGTCCCTGTTCTCCTGAGTAGTCCCCCGGCAGTAATCTATATGTGCCGTAGGAAACTTGTTTTTTATCATCTGGAAGCGCATGGGATTCTTTCTGTAAATAAACAGATGTGTGTGGTATGTCCCTTCTTTTCCGACTTCATCACACATACACCAGTAATCAAGGTCTTTTATATTACTCAGAGCTGCTTTTATATTATCGTGGTCAAATCCGTATTTTTCAGGATTATTGAAAGTAAGCAGCCACTTCCTAGATTGAGTTTTGTCATTCATTTTTTTTATCCAAACCTTAATCTATTATTTAAGTCCAAGAAGTTCTTCCAATTCTGCTTCGATCTGGAGACGCTCTTTATTTAATTCATATATTTTATCAATCCTGATATGAGCTACTTCAAGATGTTTATCCAACTCTTCAATATCATCACATACAAACATACGATTTTTATTTCCAGTAAGCATGTCAGATTCATTGGAAGCAGAATTATATATTTCTTTTTTTCTATTTTCCAGATCAATTCTTTTTTGCATTACAGCTTTATAAAATAGTATCTGACTATCCATTAAATACCCCCCTTTCTATATTCAAAATGTTACAGAAGTTGCAATGTTACAGAAGATGTTACAAAAAATGTTACAACTTTTTTTCCGATAAATACGGCAAAAACTTAAAAATGTTACATGTTACAGAAGTTTTCTAGGGTAATACTAGACCTAGAAAACTTCCGCGCCCTTGACAGCAGGAACCCGCGTATATGTTTTCCTACCGCCGGGCGGTGCCCCCGGAAGAGCATGGCGGCAGCGCCTGTCGGCAGGCTAACATATACTTCCTACTGTAAAGGGTTCGTTTCACCGCTACAGTAAAAAAATATATATACACATAAAATAAGCAGCTGTACGGTATGTGTCCGGTTATCCTTCCGCAGGGGCTCCAGGATTCCCGGACACATACCGTACAGCCGTCATTCACGTGCAAACGTTTTATAACTGTCATACATGCTGTAGTATTTTTTGCGTCCGGTAAAATAATCACTGCTTATATGTGCGGCTTTTCCAGTCTGGG
>JAAUZS010000132.1 GCA_014804495.1 Lachnospiraceae bacterium | reverse complement strand
TTTCTTTTCAATGATAGTTATTGTGAGTCTGCTTTTTTATTTTTTGGGCAGAAAGCACAGCGTAAGACCCGAGGTAGTAATAACTGCGCAAAAAACAAGTGCAGAGGGCTGTATTCTGGTTGAAAAGGTACTGAAAGAACAGGATAATAAGGAACTGCAAAAAATTGCGCTTACTTTTGACGACGGTCCACACCCGTATTACACGGAACAACTGCTGGACGGACTGAAGGAACGGGGGGTTCATGTAACTTTTTTTGTGACCGGAGAACATGCCAAGCTGCATCCTGACATTATCCGGCGGATGCATGAAGAGGGGCATTTAATCGGCAACCATACATACAGTCATATTCAATTGACGAAGAGCAACAGAGAAAAATTCAAGGAAGAATTAGTGCAGACAAGTAAAGTGATACAGGAGATAACCGGTGACGAGGTTATCTATGTGCGTCCGCCATATGGCACGTGGGATAAGAAATTTGAAGAGGAATTGAACATGATTCCGGTACTCTGGACAGTTGATACGCTGGACTGGTGCAGTAAAAGCGCTTCCGGCATAGTGAATAAAATAATCAGCAAAGTTGATGATAATGACATAATCCTGATGCACGATTACTATGATACTTCAGTGACAGCAGCATTGCAGGCAATTGACAGACTGATTGAGGAAGGATATGAATTCGTGACAGTGGATGAGCTCTTGTTTGACTAAAAAACTTCCGGAAAATCAATTTCCGGAAGTGATTTTTTGATCATCAACAATGAAAGAATCTCCGTCTTCTACGATACATACCATAGTCTTACCGGTATTAAGTTCAATTTCATTTCCGTCATCGTCATAATATCTTGTTGCGCCATAGTCGGAAGTTTTTTTCCAAGTCACATGTATTCCCCTGCCGTTGGTAAAGAACCAGCCATCCCTTGTGGAATCGGTACACTGGAAGGCAAGATAACCTGATTCGTCACGAACCTCGAAATATGTGTTCTGAATCAGAATATTCTTGAATGCAAGCTGTTGTCCGTTAGCCTTATCAATATGCGGACCATCGTTAGTATTGGTTATATGCTGATATCTGTCATATAAGCCGGTTGCTTCATTATATATGAAATAGCATCTTGTTAACGGATAAGTAGGCGACATATCAACTTTGTTTGCGATGATTGAATCGCTGTATTGCTCTAGTGTATTTGGGCTGTCGAACGGCGCAAACTTATAATGCTGCTCATCAGCATATCCGCTGCGGTAATTTAAATCATACCCAAGCCTTTCAATGTCTGCTTTAATGCCTTCTGTATCGACATACGCGTTATCTGTTGTATTGCCTGTATCATTGGCACGCCAGAAATTTTTGCTGCTCATACCGTCAATATCTTCGGTATCAGGACGGCTGATAACTTCTTCAATGTAGAACGGTCCGCCAAAGTGGATATAAAAAGCGTCCCATTCAAAAGACCAGTAAACATAGTAATCACGACAGCTTCTGACATTACCGAGTCTTTCGAAATCACTCCAATCCTGATATACGCCCATCAATCTTGTTATGCTTTTTTCAACATTACATTCGTATAATATGTCTGCTTTGGAAATGCCATATTGAGCGGCTGTTTTTGTATTAGGAGTCATAACGCTGACAGGGCGTGTATTATTTACTTCCTCTGTTACCCACTCATTGGTAATACGGCTGCGAACCATGCCCTCTGCCGGTGGAATATCTACTACTACTTCTTCTTCAGGTTCCGGTTCTTCTATTTCTGCCTCTATAGGTTCCGGTTCTTCCTCAATGATTTCAACTACAGGTTCTACATACTCAATTTTTCCATCATCGTTGCTGCCACAGCCAAATAGTAAAAGTGTGGAAGATAAAGCAACAAGGAGTATATGTGATTTTTTCATTTTAAATCTAATGCCTCGCTTTTTGTTAAATTAGCGGATTGCTTGTCCGCGAACGTACTTTCCGATTATAGCACAAAAGAAAAAGCTTGTCACTAGGAAAAAGTTGAAAATGTTCGCGTCAAGAAGTATATGTAATGTTTTCATTTTAACAAACCTATGCCTTTCTTTGTCTGTAATTTTAATTGCAGCAGAAATTTCAATGCCTTGCAGATGAAAATTAATTATGACATAATATATTTGCGGTTGCTTTATTACAAAATACATGAAAAGGGTGTCTGTATATGAAAGAGAATTACGTTATTCGGCGTATTTGCCGTTGTATAGGAATATTGTCACTATTACTGGTGTACCTTAACGGTCAGGGTAACGGTTTGGGTGTGGCTGATGCCAAGGAAGATATAAAAACTTCATCTCAAAATATATATGAGGAAGATGACAGACTGGAGCAGATTGCTCATGAAACATATGAGTATGACCAGAATCCTGTCGGTCACTATATGTATGACAGTTATACATGGGTTGCGAAAAGTTANAGCGAAGAAGANATGGNAGAATTNTCNCATGCNTATTTCGATGAACGNAACCGCTTACGCTATGTATTGGGATACTCCGCAGGAATTCTNGGAGACAGNTCCAGTTATTGTGAAGAAAATATCTATGAATGGGATGATGATGAGCATGCCTGCAGATACATATATTATAAGTCAAACAGTANGCCGTACGATTCAGGTTACTATGTAGCATATCGCTATATGTTCGAGGTAAGTAATTATAAGTTTGATGCAGACGGCAGGTTGTTAACCCGGCTGTCTTACAGCCGTAATGTGGGTTCTGACCGATATGGCTATAGCGATGAACTCTTTTTTGACCGTGGATATCAGGCGGATTATGATGGNGAAAGACTTATGGCGGAGCTGCAATATATTGATTTCTGGGGCACAAACGAAGTAGGAGCCTGGGAGTATCGAATCTATCAGTATGATGAGCATGGAGACTGTGTCCTGAAGGTAGTCACAACAGAGGACGAAATAACACTTTATTATTATGAGTATGATGANAAAGCCGGAAAAGTTGATGAATATACATATCAGGTCAAAGAGGATTGGGAGCTTGCCTGCGATGACGGAAGCATAGTCTATTTCCGCACTCAATGGCAAAGCCCTGCCGTGAAAAAAGTATCAGCGGATGGAACTGTGGAAAAAGAACTTTTCTATGGAAAAGCAATAGATATGGGGCAGCAGCATTATCTGATGCCGCAGGATGTAGAAGACACGCTTGACGATCACAAATATGTGGTGAAACCGGGAGACTGTCTGTGGAATATTGCGTATAAATATTATGGACACGGCTCATATTATGAACTTTTGCACCGTGTAAACAGGAGCGTTATCGGCTGGGATGAAAATCTGATTCTGCCCGGAATGCGTTTATACATACCGGAAGCGGGTAATGCGCAGGATACGAAGATTAGGTCGTACTAATTTCTTGTATTTTTTCAAGTTTTTTGTATAATTCCACTTGTTATTTTATGCCTTGAAATAAAAATACTCATAGTAATAATGCCTATTCATGGAATTCTCCAAAATGGATAGGCATTCTTTTGTTTGGGGATTGAATTCCGTGATTATATCACCATATAATTTGAATACAATGTTTGGCAACAAGAAATAATGGAAATTTTATATAAAGCCGGACCGGGAGGTAAGATAATGAATCAGACGAAAATAGGAAACTTTATTGCGGATATGAGAAGGAAACAGGGGATGACACAGAAGCAGTTGGCGGATCAGATTAATGTGACGGATAAGACTGTATCGAAGTGGGAAACAGGATATAGGCTGCCGGATGCATCAATTCTTCTGGAACTCAGTTCTGTACTGAAAATTGATGTCAACGAACTGCTTGCAGGGGAGAAATTTATATCAGAAGATTTCTCGTCAGAAGAATATGTGAAAAAAACAGAAAGTAATATTGTGAATCTTGTAAAAGAACTGAATGATGTGGATAAAAAGAAAAAAAGCAGAAGCATCGGTACGATTTTCGGCATTATACTTATCGGCATAGCTTTTTTGGCACTGCTTAGTTCAAACTTAAGTATGGGGAGAATTGCTGATATTTTTGATTGGCCTACTTTGTTATATCTGTTAGGTTTTAAGTTCATAATTCTGTCGGTTTCCGGTTGGTTCCATGATTATATAAATGCATGGAGAGCATGTTTTCCTAATGGAAAATTATCAGAAAAAGAAACAAAATCGGCTATACACGCAATGAAATATGCCTGCACTCTGACATTGACACTGGGCTGTCTTATATTTGCATTGAGCTTATTTTCACTGTTGAATTATTTGAATAGTTTAAGTTCAATCTGGCCCGCCCTTGCACAAATCGTACTGGTATTGATCTATGTGGCAATAGTGGAAACGGTTTATGTGATGCTGATATATGGATTAAAACGAAACATTCATATCGAATAGTTGGAACAATAAAGTATAAACTCTCAGGTAGTTAATTGCTAAACTGTTATCGCAAGTCACGAACTTAGACAAAGTAAACAAAACGTGGCTCATTGCGGAGCAGAGACGCCCCGTTTTGTTTACTTTGTCTAAGTTCTGGTTATTGAAATTGAGTTATGCAATTACATAATTAANTTATGGGATAGGAAAGGAGCATGGTTATAAAATGGCNAANTTATTAGAGGTNAAAAATCTNACTAAAAAGTANTANGCGGGAACAGTAGAAAATAAGGTTGTTGACNGTGTAAACCTAAANGTTGAAGAGGGAGAATTTGTAATTATTATGGGGGCTTCCGGTTCTGGGAAAACAAGTTTACTGCATCTTGTAGCAGGTATTGATGATTTTGACGAAGGNACGATAAGGTATACTCAAAAGGCAGTTCGCGGTTCGCAATTGGGGATGGCAGTAGGAAAGGGGACTCAGTCTGATGGAACTGTAGACTTCGGGCACATGAGCGAAACGGCAAAGGCGATGTTCAGGCGTACAAGCATAGGGATTGTATTTCAGCANCANTGCCTGATTCCGGATCTTACAGTCTATGAAAATATTATGCTTCCGATAATGCTTAGCGGAAAACGCAAAGAGAAAGCCGGCAAGAAAGAGACTATTATAAATTTGTGCGGGCAGTTTGGTCTTAAAGAGCATATCAAAAAGTATCCTTCGCAATTGTCAGGAGGGCAGCAGCAGAGAGCAGCCATATTACGTTCGGTTATAAACAGACCGCCGCTTCTTTTGTGTGATGAACCTACAGGAAGTCTTAACTCGGCGCAGTCAAACATTGTTATGGAACTGCTAAACAGATTGAACCGNATAGGTCAGACGATTATTCTNGTCACACATGATGTTAAAGTCGCTGTAAGAGGCAGNAGGGTTATTTATATAGAAGATGGCCGTGTGGCGGGAGAACTGAAATTTACGGATGCCCTCAATTCAATAAAGCAAAGAGAAGAAAAACTCATGAATTTCCTNCAGCAGAGGGGGTGGTAGTTTGAAAGCAGGTCTTATGTGTGGTTTGGCAAAACTGAGAAGGAAGAAAATCCCTAATTTATTATTGGGGATATGCATTCTGATTACGGCGGCATTGTTAGTTAATGCTCTAATTTTGATGAAAGAATTAAACACAATATTTGACAGGGCATATGAAGAAATGAACGGGACACATATGTGCTGTCTGTGGAGNAATGAAATGATTCCGCCTGATATTGTCAGGCAGTACATGGATNAATGGAGTGAGAAGTTAGTATATCAGATAACGGAGAATACGAAAACCATTGANTACATCGAAAAAGACGGAGTGAAACTNAGCAACGGCATAGTGNTGGANCTTCCCGAAACGCTGAATAGTNATATGCTTTCACCTAAAATATTGGACACAGAAAACCTTGAGATGCCCGGACAAAATGAAATCTGGATTACTGCNAAAATGGCTAATATACTGAACCTTAAGGTGGGGGANANTGTTTTTTTGAAATTAGCAGATAAGTCAGTGGAGGTGAAGNTTGTAAAAATAACAGCTGATACTGTATTTGGAGGCAGTACCACAAACATTTACCGAATGTGGTGCGGATATGGACAGCTTTCAGATTTTCCTCTGGCAACGAACAATGTGGTAAGCTATCTGGAAGTCAGGTTCAATGAATACAGCCGACAGGCAGAGCAGAATTTTATCCGTGATGCAGAAGCGTTTTTTGACATGCCTATAGCGGATACGGTTTATACATATGANNNGATAAGAAGCGGATATACTGCGCCATATCAAATGGTGGGTGCGGTGTTGTGTCTGGTAAGTGTAGTGTTGTCTGTTACTATAATTGTGTTGACTTTGTTTTTGATAACAAGTGATATTAATGAAGATATAAGAAATATCGGTATTTATAAANCATTAGGAATGACAGGAATGCAGATTGCAGGTGTATATCTGGTTTGTTACGGAGTGATTGGTATTGCGGGAGCTTCATTTGGAAGTATCGTTGGCGGCTTGCTTAATAAAAGTATTATATCGGGCATTCTTAGAAATATTGGAATATATTCAGTTCCTTTTACACAGACCAATGGATATCGTTTTTTAGTGTGGATTGTTGTGTTGAGTGCAGTTTTTATGATATGTTTTTGCGCCGTTTTCAGGGTACAGGGACTGAATGCTTCTCATGCNATAAGGAGAGGAACTTGGCAGACAAANGAAAGAGATATGAAAGANCCGAAGGACATACACTATAATGGNCNGGGNTCNTTTGAACTGTATTATGCAGTCAGGGGAATATGGAATAAAAAGACAAGATATGCATATATAGCGGGAGTGTCCCTTATAATAGGGTGTCTTACCGTTATCTGTATGGGCTGCCTGAATGCTGTCAGGANTATTGATAAGGANCCGGAGATATGGGGTTTTATAAAAGATGACATTTATGTCACTTCNNTGGAAGATACGCCGGTGAGCNGCATAATAGANGAATTGGAAAAGGACNCAAGGGTCGATTATACATATGGAGCTAATAAGGTATATGTAAAGTANAAGCCTGATAACAGCGAAACATGGCAAAGCATTACAACAGAGNTTTATGAATTGCCGTGGAATGATGAAATAAAAGACAGAACGATGTATGGNAGGCGTCCTCAGAAAGAAGATGAGATAGGAGTCGGTCTTACNCTTGCAGAAGCATATGGGNTGGAGATTGGTGAGAAGATAGAATTAGTGGTGAACGGAGAAAAGAANGAGTATGAGATTACAGGCATTTTTCAGACGCTNTCCAATTATGGAAATATCATACGGATGGTAACGAATGACTTAGACCGATTTGTANAATNNGATGGTAAGTATGGAGATTATATGCTTGTTCTCTCGGCCGGTGTCGATAAATGGGNATATGCNGAAGAATTGAACGAAAAGTATGGCGGAAAGTTTTCTTTTATTGCGTCNAANTCAAANGGAGAGAATATTGCAGGTCTTCTGGCGCCTGCTGTCGGAACCGTTTTGACTATNCTNCTNNGTATNTCTGTTTTGATTACAGTAAATCTTACCTTTTTGTTAATCAGGCGGGAGCAGAAATTAATNGGTTTGTTAAANGCAATAGGAATGACNTCATGGCAGATTTTNAGGATTTATTTATGGAGAAATTGCCTGTCTGCACTTGCAGGNAACAGCTTAGGGCTTATAATGGGTATGTTTATAATNCCTNNTTTACTGNCTCCGTATGCTAAATTNTTAGGGCTCGCCGAATTTCCTTTTGCCAATTCTCTTAGCGGAACAGCAAAGAGCTTTGTTTTGCTGCCGGCTTGTATGTTTATTGGTACATGTGCTATAGTAAAGATGATCAATAATATATCAGTGAAGCAGTTGGTGAGTGAATAAGGGGGAATATTGCTGCGGTTACGAACTTAGTCATAATAAACAAAAACGGTGCTCACCGCAAGCGAAATCGCACCTTATTTTGTTTATTATGACTAAGTTCTGGTTGTTGGAGGAGAAATTTATAAACATCTAATATATTTATAATACAGATGGGAGGCAGTATGAATAACGAATTGTTTGAGATTTATGAAAGAAATTTTCCCTATATTATAAGAGCGAAGGAAACGGTTCTGAATATTTTAAATAATGCGGATAACATTATTTTAGAGGAAAGGGATGAGCATAATAAATTAATAGGCGTGTCTGTCATAAATCAGAATACAATACTTTTACTATGTGTCGATGAGCAGCACAGGAATAAAGGCATAGGCAGCCGGCTGTTAAAAGATTCTGAAAAAGTTATTAATGATAAAGGATATGACAGGATTGTCATAGGGGAAGGCTTTGATTATATTACGCCCGGAGTGCCTACTGCCAGGAACTATTTCAAGACGGAAAACGTGGATTTGGATAGTAATATTGATGATAAAGCTGCCAACTTTTTTGAAAAAAGATGTTATGCACATTTAAGGAACTGCGATTTCTTTGATATGAAGTTTGATTTGAGCGAATTTAACAGCGAAGGGTATAATGTAGGAGATAACATAGATGGTATTACATATAAATGGGCGGAATTAGATGAACTGAGCGGTGTATGCGCATGCACAGATGATGCCTGTCAGGAATTTACACAATTTTATCAGTGGGAAAAGCTATATGATACAGGCAATGACTCAAGGGTTTTAATTGCCGTCATGAATGACGAGGTAGTAGGTACCCTGATTGTCGGAGTTGAAGACAGCGAAAAAAATATAGGCAGTATCGGCTGTACAACAGTCAGACCTGCCTACAATGGGCGGCATATTGCAGTTAATCTTACTACAATCGGAACAAGGCATTTGAGAGATATAGGTATGAAAGAAGCTTTTCTTAGCTATACCTATACCGGATTGGACCACTTATATGGATATGCCGGATATAAAATATGCGTTTACTATATGATGGCGGAGAAGAACATTGGCGGTATTTAGAAGATTATGAGCGAAGTTTACAGTTGACAATGTAAATAAATGTGTTAAAATAAGTACAAAGCATATCAATTTCTAGATTATTATATCAAATCAAACATTCTATTGTTTTCAGAAAATCTATGCTTTTATTCCATTAATTTGTCAAAATAAAAGCAGGAGATTTTCAGGCGTGCAATACATTGTTTTTCTCCTGCGGAACAGGAGAGAACATGAAATTTATTTCTTTGAAAAATGATTATGCGTTCCGAGAACTGTTTACCCATGAAAATGTCAGAAAACAGTTTATCAGTGATGTGCTTGGCATCCGTATGGAACATATAAAATCCGTAAGGCTTACAACACCATTTTTGTGGAAACGTTATCGTATGCAAAAGTTGGGAATCATGGATTTGGCGTTGGATATTAAGCTGGCGGAAGAAGCTAAAGCAGGAATCGAAATGCAGGTACGGGTGCAGAAAAACTGGACAAAAAGGACGTTGTTTTATCTGGCGAAAATGTATACGGATGACTTAAAGGCAGGTCATGATTACGGAAAATTGCGAAAATGTATAAGTATAAGCATACTGGATTTTAATCTGGTGGACAGTGATAAATATCATACGATATACAGACTGCGTGATGAAAATGGAAAAGACCTGACGGACTTGTTTGAAGTACATATCATAGAGTTAAGAAAAAAACTCCACGGAACTGAATTAATTAACGACTGGATACAGTTATTCAATGCGGAAAGTGAGGAAGATCTCAACATGATAAAAACAAAAAGTGCAGGGATAATTGAAGCAATCAAAGAGCTGAGAACGATGAGTCTTGGTAAAACATTGCGTTATATGTATGAAGAACATTTGAAAGCAGTAAGAGACCGCAGAGCAGAGGATGAATATGTGTGGGATCTTGGAAAGGCAAACGGGAAGGCAGAAGACATTTTGCAACTTCTGAAAGATTTGGGAGATGTTTCTGTTGAATTATCAGAGAAAATAATGGCTGAAAAAGACCTTGATACCCTTAACCGTTGGCATAAAACTGCTGCGAGGGCAGAGAGCCTGCAGCAGTTTGAAGAAAGCATAGAAAGCTGATTTAGAAACTTATGGGCAAATACCGCCAATATACTGAATCGCTTTACTCATTCACTTTCTGCGCAATAAGCGTATCCATACAATGCTTGTGCGGAGTGCCGCCGCTGTTGCAGTCAAATACATCTTCGGTGCATAAATGAAAAAGCCAGTCGTGATAATATCCGAATAACTCTCCTGAATGCCATGGGTGTCTTTTATCCTCATCTCTGGTGCTGTCCGGAGCCCTTTGTATAAAGGGTTTTTTGACAAACACATTTACAGCGTTTATACCATTATCTGAGGTATGGGCTTTTAAGCTGTTGCAGACATCTTCTCTTTGATTAAGCGGGATAAAGTGAAATACTCCGCTGCTGAATATAATGTCATATTCGCTGTCGGGACGATAATCAAAAATATCAGCTCTGAAAAAATTCACGTCTACTCTGTTATGTTCGGCAAGCTTTTTTGCCTTTTCAATTCCTGATTCAGATACATCGAATGCTGTTACCGAATAGCCGCATTTTGCAAAGAAAACGGCGTCTTTGCCCTCACCGCAGCCTATATCCAATACACGGTAAGGCTTTATGGGCGGGAGAATTTTCATGATATCATAGCAGATACGGTTAGGCATGAGCCCCCAATAATATCCCTCGGTATTGTATCTGTTGTCGTAATCGGCTTCTACACCTCGGTAACCGAGCAGCGCATCAACCGTTGTGTTAAGCGCTGCCGCCAGCTTCGGAAGCATGGCTACATCGGGAAATGTCGTGCCGTTTTCCCACTTTGATATTGCCTGAAAAGAAATATTAAGCGATTTGGCAAGCTGATTCTGGGTAAGCCCGAGTTCTTTGCGTCGTTTACTTATTACTTCTCCTGTTTTCATGTTGTCCATTTGCTGTGTCATCCTTTCTTATTTACTGAATACAGCGCTGTGATACCTTTATATTAATATAGTAAAGCGTACATAGCAATAACGTGGGAAGGGAATCGGGGATAATGATTCAACTGACGGTTGAGATAGTTTAAAGATAGTGGTATAGAAATACAGAGGTTATTCAGTTGACAATACTAATGAGTGTGTTAAAATAAGTATAAAGAATATCGAATTTGCGATTTTACGTATTATCAGAAAGAATTATGGAAAGCGGACGCCTTAAGGAACGGGAGAAAATGAGTTGAAAGAAAACGGGATGAGGAAAAGGCAGGTAGGGAATTATTTGAAGGAGTATCCACATGTTTATGAGGCGTTTAGAAAGGAGATATTTGCAAAAAATATTATTATACAAAGGAACTATCTAAGAAAGAAAAGAGAAAATAGTAAATATTGATTTGGAGACGTAATTAGTATGCTAAAGAAACTGGAAAAGAAAGATTTTGACAAATATGCAGAATTTGCTTATGAGCTTGCACTGGATATGACTAAATCGGGTTATCCTACATATGCTGACGGAATAAAGACAAAGAATGATTTTATCGCTCGTGCCCGTGAGGCATTTTCCCGCAATGGTGAAGAAATACTGCTATTTGAGCAAGATGGCAAAGTGAACGGATGGATACACTATTATCACTTACCGGATGACCACTATCTGGGTACCAGCTCGTTTTGTGTGGCCGAAGGAATGCGTGAGGCTCTGAATGAATTTATAACATTTGCACGTGAACATTTTTCCGGCAGTGAGTTGTATCTGGGGTTTCCAAAAGGGAATATTGAAGCGGTTGAGGCTCTCAATGCCTATGGATTTGAGTGTATTGAGGAAAGCTATAACAATGTCATGAATTTTGAACAATATATGCAACAGCCTGAAAGTTCAGATGTTATTCCTATTACACGGGAGAATTTTCAGCTTTTCGCCGATATTCATTCGCAGTATGATGATGATATGTATTGGACCTCACAAAGAATCCTAAATGCGATTGACGGCTGGAGAATTTTTGTCTTACTGCGAGAAGGGAAAGCCGCAGGAGCAATATATTCCAGAATTTTTGAAGACAAAACTATGTCGGAAATCTTCGGCGTGGACTTCCCTGATGGTATCTATGACGGCAGGGTGTACAGAGAATTGCTGACAGCAGTGCTAAACGATGACAAACGCAGAGGCACGAAGCATATGGTTTTCTTCTGTGATGAGGAATCGCAGTCTGATGCGCTTGCCTGTGGTTTTCATTGTGTGGGCGAATATGTATGCTACCAAAAGAAACTGTGAATATAATATGAGGCTGAAAGGTGGAAAAGGGATAAAGCCATTTCAACTGGGATGCAGGAGATAATAAGATGGAAAAAAACGGGATGAGGAAAAGGCGGGTAGGGAATTATTTGAAGGAGTATCCCCATGTTTATGAGGAATTTCAAATTGCAATAAGCATGCAGAATATTGGCATGGTTGTTTTTAGCATTCATTTGGCAGTTTTCGCTTTTGGTACTTTGTTTTTTTGGCTGATTGAAGAAAATGATTGGTGTTCGATTTTGGGAATGATATTGTATATTTCTGTGTTCATTGCTGTCTTTTACTTAACTCATGTCTGGTTGAAAACCGAGATGATAAGTCTGGAAGAGCTGGAACTGATGGAGAAAGATTTAGCAGGGGAAAAGGAATTGGTGCAAAACTGGGGCTATAGCACAGAGAAGTCTATTATTATTGGTTTCTACCGTATTCCCAGAAAGGGACTGAATAGTGTATATATGGGGTATAGAATTCAGGAGGGACGTAGGTACTACAGCGATGGAGTACATATGTATTACTGTGAATTGGAATTTTATTATGATGATGGCACTCATATTTCAGCGGAATTGTTGAGGGTACCGAGGGATTCAGATGAAACTGATTTAATGCAGCTAATCCACAGATATGACGATAGTGTCAAAATCTATAGGCACAAGAAGATGAATGAAAATATGCCATTGTTTTGTCCTTATAAAAAACTTAGGGCTGAGGTACCATCTGTGAGAAAAGAAACTGTGGATAAATTGAACATATTGAGCAACGGAAATCGTTTCTGGTGGCTAAGAGCAAACAGCAGGGACAAGCGGGATGGCAACAAGGAAGTGGAGCTAATGCTGTACGGCACGGCACTGACATGGATGGTCTACTTTGTGTGGTTATGTTTGTCGGTTTACTTATTTTTTTATATAGGTGTCTGGTCGGAAGCGGCAGCGTTGCTTGTTCCGGTAATAGCCGGGGTATTCTATTATCTGTTTTTTGTCATAAACGCCGGGAAGATAACAGATAAAGCTATAGATATTTTTTATAGAGATTTATGTGGCAATTCAGATGAGTAGCAGTTGACAATGAGAAAAAATGTGTTAAAATAAGTACAAAGCATATCACTTTCTAGATTATTATATCAAATCAAATATTCTATTGTTTTCAGAAAATCTATGCTTTTATTCCATTAATTTATCAAAATAAAAGCAGGAGATTTTCAAGCGTGCAATACATTGTTTTTCTCCTGCGGAACAGGAGAGAACATGAAATTTATTTCTTTGAAAAATGACTATGCGTTCAGGGAACTGTTTACCCACGAAAATGTCAGAAAACAGTTTATCAGTGATGTGCTTGGTATTCGTATGGAACATATAAAATCCGTAAAACTCACGACGCCTTTTTTATGGAAACGCTATCGTATGCAAAAGCTTGGGATAATGGATTTGGCGCTGGATATTAAGCTTGCGGAAGATGCCAAAGCAGGAATCGAAATGCAGGTGAGGGTTCAGAAAAACTGGACCAAGAGGACATTGTTCTATTTGGCGAAAATGTATACGGACGATTTAAAGATAGGTCAGGATTACAGTAAACTGCGTAAATGCATAAGCATCAGTATATTGGATTTTGATTTGGTGGACAGTGATAAATATCATACGATATACAGACTGCGTGATGAAAATGGAAAAGACCTGACGGACTTGTTTGAAGTACATATCATAGAGTTAAGAAAAAAACTCAATGGAACGAAAGCGGTAAATGACTGGATACGGCTATTTAATGCGGAAAGCGAGGAAGACCTCAGTATGATTAAATCAAAAAGTGCAGGAATCATTGAAGCAATCAAGGAACTGAGAACGATGAGTCTTGGTAAAACATTGCGTTATATGTATGAAGAACATTTAAAAGCAGTAAGAGACCGTAGGGCAGAGGATGAATATGTGTGGGATCTTGGAAAGGCAAATGGAAAGGCAGAAGATATTTTGCAACTGTTGAAAGAATTGGGAGATGTTTCCGATGAACTATCAGAGAAAATTATGGCTGAAAAAGACCTTGATACTCTGAGTCGCTGGCTGAAAACTGCTGCAAAAGCAGAAAGCCTGCAGCAGTTTGAGGAAAGTATGGAAAATTGATAGCTCATTTCAAATCTTTAAATGCCTCCTCGGATGTTTAGTACTCAAAATATCTCGCTGCTTCGACAATGCCACATGCGTATATATTTCCGTGATATTAATAGAGCTATGACCAAGCATTTCCTGAATATACCGGATATCGACATCCTCTTCCAACAGACAGGTTGCAAAAGTATGGCGGAACATGTGCGGCGTGATGTGCAAGTCAATATCTGCCAGAGAAGAGTATCTGCGAATCATTCGCCTGACAGCCTGATCGGACAGGGCATGTCCGGACTGATTTACGAAAAAGTATTTACAGCGTTCTATTTCCGTCTGATATTCCAGAGAGTATTCTTCCAAAACGCATTTAACATCCTGATTTCCAATCTGTATGCGCCTTTCTTTAGAACCTTTTCCATATATCAGTATATTGCAATCGTTCAGATTGACGTTTTGGGCTTTTAGTGAGCAAAGCTCGGAAATCCTCATACCCGTTGCAAACAAAAGCTCTATGGCTGCTGCGTCGCGCAGGGCGTTTCGCTTTTGATAGGCGGTCTTTGCCAGTGAGCGTTGTTTATAAATCGTGGATAAAAGCTGTTCCATAGTATGCAGCGGTATTGTTTTTGGCAGAATAACAGGTTCCCTGAATTTTATCTGTACCTTGTTGAAGGGATTGACGTCAATATAGCTCTTATATTCCATGTATCGGAACAGTGCCTTTATAGATGCGATTTTCCTTTTTACTGTCTTGGGTTTATATGTCTGATGTAAAGTCATAATATATTTCTCAAGAATATCTGGTGTTATGTCAGCTGCATTTTCCGAAGCTATATGCAAAGTGAACTGATTTAAGTCAATTCTATAAGCCTTCATAGTTTTGGCATCCAACCGTTTCTGATACCGGCAAAAGTCTAAGTAATTGTTAATGATTGTCTGTAAATTGTCCATGATGATGTCTCCTTTGTCTATCGTATTTTATTAAAGATATATTGTATACGGATTTGAGGAATACTGCTATCTGCAAATTATTGTTTATGAAAAAATGTCATTCAGCGATACGATAAGGGAAAATAAAATAAAGCGATGAGAGTATAAAAAAGTTTTAGTAATGTTAATGTATATATAATAAAAATATGCTATAATTCGTTAAAGCGTATTTTTGCAATTGTGTTTTAAACAAAAATTGGACGATTAAGTTACTAAAATTGTGTAAAAGGAAAGGTACATACTATGATCTTTTTAATTATACTTGGTCTATTGTGCTTCATTATGGGAGCTTTTTTACTTGGTTCATACATAAGGATTTTAAAAAAAGGCAAGTGTGTTATAGG
>JAAUZS010000131.1 GCA_014804495.1 Lachnospiraceae bacterium | reverse complement strand
TTGAATGGCATAAGAAAGATAACTGGCGTGTAATTTTCTTAGATGCTGATTTGAACCAGATAGGAAAAGAGCAGATTGTAGATGATGGCGGATATGCGACCGTACCGGAAGACCCGGTTAAAGAAGATTGGATATTTGACCGTTGGGTCGGAACGAATAATGCAGATCCAAAGAATCCAATTACAGCGGATACGACATTTGTAGCAGTTGGTTATTCTACAAGTTCCATGGTGGACGGTAAATATAAGGTTGACTTCATGGATCAGGTAGATGGTACAATATTCAGCAGCCAGCTTGTAGAGCCGGGCGGAGATGCAATTATACCTCAGGCGCCGGTGCATGCGGGATATACCTTCCTTAAATACGGCGGTGACTCGCTTACGAATATTCAGAAGAATTCCATAGCGCTTGCTATGTATAGCGGCGGAACGGGAACTGGAACAAATCCAGGCGGAAATGGCGGTAACGGTACTACAAGCGGCTCGTCTTCGTCTACACAGAGTAGCAGTAGTAGCAGTAACAATTCTGTTTCGGGTAATTCCACATCAACCACCTCTACGGGAGCGGAAAGTGTCGGAAAATATACTGTAACGGTTATAAACGGAAGTGGAAGCGGTACGTATGATGCTGGCTCTACTGTAATAATAGCAGCTAATACTCCGGCGACGGGTAAAGTATTTAAAAACTGGACTACGGAATCAGCAGGCGTGACGTTTGCAAGTGTAAGTCTTTCTGCAACTACATTTGTAATGCCGAATAATAATGTAACGGTAACAGCTAATTATGTAAATGGTAACGGCAATGCGGTAGCCGGTACTTCAACTAATGGAAATACCGGAAACGGTAATAATGGCGGAACCAGAGTTGATATTACTAAACCCGGTATCAGCAATAAGGATTTGGCAACAGCCAATGTCAATGGTTCTACGGATAATTTTGTAGTTAAGATTTCCGAGACCCCTGAAGCAACACAGGCTGTAATGAATGCATTGACGAATAAGTACGGTAATCTGGATAGCGTGTTGTATTATGCAATGGATATCAGTCTGTATGATTCGACGGGAACGGTGAAGATTTCCGATACTACGGGATTGACGGTTGATATTACGATTCCGATTCCGGATGCGCTCACTGTATTCGGCGGTAATAATATGGCGGGAGCGGTAGTGTCAGATCAGCTGGAAGATTTAGGTGTGAAGTTCTCGACAATTAACGGAGTACCTTGTATAAGCTTTACGGCGACGCACTTCTCACCGTATACGATTTATGTCAATACGCAGCAGCTTTCGGATGGTGCGCTGGATATAACACCTAAGACCGGTGATCCGATTCATCCGAAGTGGTTCTTGTCACTTGGTCTTGCATGTTTGTCAATTATCCTGTTTATGAAGAAGGATAAGAAACCGGTAAAGGTTAAGGCGGCATAACAATAGCAGAAGATACATAGGGGGATGCCTATGGGAAAAAAGATTAGAAAAGCATTGGGAGCTGTATTGATGGCGATAGCAATTGCCGTCACACAGATACCTGTTNACNGATGTGGAAGCGGNANANACCGCTTCTGCNTCTGANTTTCANATNNANGGAACNACANTGNTCAANTANAATGGCACGGCGCAGGACGTGTCTATTTCCGATTATGTGGAAAAGATAGAATCACAGGCATTTGCAGGAAATGAATATGTACAGAATGTAACAATCGGTAAAAATGTGCAGAGCATAGGNTCAGCCGCTTTTGAAGACTGCAATGCGCTCAAGTCGGTAACTATACCTGACTCTGTGATATCNATAGGAAATGCCGCNTTTGCCAACTGTTTTGCGCTTAAAGACGTAAGTATTGGTAAGGGACTTGAAACGTTAGGAAATGGAGTATTTGCAGGAGATATAAGACTTAAGAGCGTAAGTATAAGCAGTGATAACCNGAACTTTGTATGCAATGAAGGCGCAATATATAGTAAGGCAGANGGCTCTACATTATATGACGTATTATCCGGAAGACAGGAATCAAACTATACGATGCCGTCTGCNGTCACTAATGTAAAACCATATGCATTCTGGGGTAACAGATATCTTGAAAGCGTTTCAATAAGCGGTAATGTAGGAGAGATATCCGCATATGCTTTTTCTAATTGCGCTAATCTTAAAAATGTTGATATTCCTTACTCGGTAAAAGCAATAGGAATGAAGGCGTTTGAGAACTGTATCAGGCTGCGNAATATTACGATTCCGATTTCGGTAGGCAGAATTCACAGCACAGCATTTGATGGTTGTACGAAGCTGACGATTGATGCNGTGCCGGGAAGNACAGCGAAGGCTTTTGCGGATAGTCTTGTTCTTGAAGATATAGATATAACGGAATATGAAGACACATCATTGGATACTATAAATGATTCTGATGAAGAAGAGAACTATGATGATGCCGAAGATTCAACCGATGCAAATCTGAACTATTATCATGAAGTGACACATATAAATTCTCTGGAAGACGANGAAGATGATTCAGTAAGAGGAAAATCTAAAGTTATAGGCAGTCAGGTATTTGTCTTTGTTGATAATACTGCAGCTACGGTAAATACAGGAACGCCGGATTTAGGCAGTGTTGAGGGCGTTGTCTTTGGCGAGACCGGTGAGACAATANGTGATATTTCCGGCGATGTGGTAAAAGGCGGTTCTTTTCCGAAATACGAGATTATAGATAATAANGTGATTGCCAATCAGGCATATTACAATAACGAAAGTACATCTATAGATATACCGGAAACAATTACGGAAATAGGAGAGTTTGCTTTTGCAAGGTCAGGTATTACTTCCATTGAGATTCCGGAAGGAGTTACTAAGATAGGGTATGCGGCTTTTTATCATTGCGATGGATTGACTGATATAGTCATNCCNAATTCGGTGACAGAGATAGGACCATCTGCTTTTGCCAAAACACCCTGGCTTCAAAATTGGGAGCAGGACGGAACAAGCGATTTTCTAATTGTGGGAGACGGAATATTATTGGATTATCGCGGAAATACGCCGACAGTAATAATACCGGCAGGAGTAAAAACNATAGGTGCAGGTGCATTTGCGGATAGTATGGGCGTTAAGAAGGTTATTATGCCTGACAGCGTTGAAGTAATAGGAGAAGGNGCATTCTCGGGCTGCAACAGCCTGACAGATGTAGAATTCGGCGATTCATTGAGGAAAATCAAAGACAGAGCTTTTGACGGCTGTTCGATTCAGAATATAAGTATTCCCGAATCAGTAGAGGAAATTGGGCTTAGAGCGTTTGCTGTGGCGGATTCCGTGAAGGCAGCGAAAACAGGAAACGTGGTTTTTGAAGGTGCTGCAATANCGAGNCTTTCTTATGAAGATTCATCAGGAAAATTATATAATGATGCATATAGAGGTCTTGCGTTTGAAGGTGTAAATACGGCAGTTATACCGGCCGATACAGAAACTCTTGACGGTACGGTATTGGATGAAAAATTATATGGGTTCAGAGGTACGATTCGCAGGGCGGGAGACAGCTCTCAGGAGAATGGTGATNCTGCATCAGAAGCGGNTGTTACAGATTCCGGAGCAGATGTATTTCCTGATGGNGTTATCGTAAATATAAGTGGAGATTCGATTGATAACGCAGANATGGCAAACGCTGTTATTGACGGTGTGGANGAATCTTTTATACTGAATATAATCGAAAGTGATACTGCTAAAGATTCGATTCTTGAAGCATATGGTAAATTGAATGGAAACAATGTACCTTCAAATCTTTTAGCATATGATATAACTTTGTATGACANGGCAACATCGATTCCAATTACAGGGCTTGGAAGAAATAAGATAGAGATTACNNTACCTTTGCCGGATGGGGTTTATGAAGAAAATCTGCATGTCATATGTATGGATGCCAACGGACAGTTAGAAGAGGTTGTAAGCAGTATTTTTTCAACTAATGGCGTGGATTATCTGACATTTACTACGAATCATTTTTCGCCTTANGCTGTNTANAANTATGTTTCAGGAGCTGCGGCATCGGTAATTGNCGGGCAGGCAGATTTTTCATCCGGCGGAAACAGAGATGCGTCTCCCGATACAGGAGATAACAGCATCCATCCTAAGTGGTTCCTCTGTATAGGTTTTCTCTTCACCGGGCTGTCATTGTTTTTTTATCGTGGCAGAAGACGAAAGATATAAAATGTAGTCATATAAGAAATTAATATAGCGAACCGAAACAAAACTTCCGGCATAAAATATGAAAAAAGCCGGGAGTTTTTAATGTATCGCGTTAGAAAACAGTTAGGCTGCAGCGATAGCCTGCAGCAATCGTGTAAGGGCAGCCCGGTTACCGTAGCAGTGCTTGATACAGGTATTTACAAGCATCCTGATTTGACAGGCCGGATAGTGGAATTTAAAGATTTTGTAAACCACAGGGATAGGATATATGACGACAGCGGACACGGAACGCATATAGCCGGATGCATCGGCGGCAGCGGACTTATGTCCAATGGAAAATATAAAGGTATAGCGCCTCATTGCTTTTTCTGCATAGGAAAGGTATTGGACCAAAATGGTGACGGCACAATTGAAAGCATGTATCATGGAATGTTGTGGGTAATGCAAAATCGTATTAATTATAATATCCGCATCTTAAATATATCGGTCGGTATCGGTGAACCTCGTGAGGCAAAAAAAGTTGAAGAACTGAAAGGTCTTCTTGAAGCGGTATGGCAGTCGGGAATTGTCGTAGTATGTGCAGCTGGCAACGCAGGACCTAAGGATGGAACAATATCGCCGCTTGGAAACTGTCGTAAAGTAATTACGGTAGGCTGCCATGACGACGGATATTTTGGGAACAGGAGTGATTTATGTGAAAACTACTCAGGAAGAGGAGATACTTCTGTTTTATATAGAAAACCTGATATTGTTGCACCGGGAACAGACATTAAATCCTGTAGTAACAGAGGAAATTATTATGTGAAAAAAAGCGGCACTTCTATGGCAACTCCAATTGTATCAGGGGCGGCAGCCCTTCTTTTACAAAAATATCCATATCTTAATAATGATCAGGTAAAGCGAAAAATTGTATATAGCGCCAGAGATTTGGGTGACCCATGGAATAAGCAGGGATGGGGAATGTTGGATATTGCTAATCTACTGCAAGATTAATACCGGGAGCTTCTTGACATAAATGATAAGATTGTATACAATTATACGAGGTGTGCATATTCCAAAAGGGTAAGCATGCTGTGAAAGGAGCATAGTTATTATTATGAATAATTATGATATCAAAAGCACAATAAATGATAATTATTCCTTGAGCGGCAGAGTATTTCGAAAGATTCGTGAAGACATTCTGAGCGGAAAGTACAAGGAACACGAAGAATTAAAAGAAGTTGCTATCGGAGAAGAACTGGGCGTCAGCAGAACCCCGGTTCGTGAAGCGTTCAGACAGTTGGAGTTAGAAGGACTGATTCAGATTATTCCAAATAAAGGAGCATATGTAACAGGGATTACGGCGAAAGACGTAAAAGATATTTATATGATCCGTTCCCTGCTGGAAGGTTTATGCGCCAGACTGGCAACTGAGAAGATTTCTAAGGAACAGATGGAAGAGATGGAAGAAAATATCTATCTTGCAGAGTTTCACGCGGATAAAGGCCATTTGGACCAGATGGCGGAGTTAGATAATCGTTTCCATGATATTCTCTATGAAGCTTGTGATTCCAAGATGTTAGAACAATTGCTCAAGGATTTCCATCAGTATGTGCTTCGTGTCAGACAGAAAACACTGTCAACGAACATAAGGGGACGTGAATCAAATAACGAACATAGACATATTATGGAAGCGATTAAAGCCAAAGATGCAGCGAAAGCGGAGGAACTCGCCAACAAACATATAATTAATGCATATGATAATATGGTAAAAAATGGATTATATGACGTTTATAAGGACGAAAAGTAAGAGTAGTATAATACATATTGAAAAAGGAGGCATGCTATGATGGAAAAAATTAAGATGACTACACCTCTCGTAGAGATGGATGGAGATGAAATGACCAGGATTCTCTGGAAAATGATTAAGGATGAATTGTTAATGCCTTATATTGATTTAAAAACAGAATACTATGATCTTGGACTTGAACATCGCAACGAGACCAATGATCAGGTGACAATTGACTCTGCCGAGGCTACAAAAAAGTATGGCGTCGCTGTAAAATGCGCAACGATTACCCCAAATGCAGCAAGAATGACAGAATACAATCTGAAAGAAATGTGGAAAAGCCCTAATGGAACGATCCGTTCGATTCTTGACGGAACTGTTTTCCGTGCGCCTATTTTGGTAAAAGGTATAGTTCCTTATGTAAAGAACTGGAATAAACCAATCACGATTGCCCGTCATGCTTACGGTGATGTATATAAGAATACGGAAATCAAGGTGCCGGGAAAAGGCAAGGCGGAACTGGTATATACGGCAGAAGACGGTACGCAGGTGAGGGAGCTCATACATAATTTTGAAGGTGCAGGAATATTGCAGGGCATACACAATACGGAAAAATCTATTTCCAGTTTTGCAAGGGCATGCTTTAGTTATGCGGTGGATACAAAACAGGATTTGTGGTTTTCAACCAAGGATACCATTTCCAAAAAATACGACCATACATTTAAAGATATTTTTCAGGAAATTTATGATGCAGAGTATAAGGAAAAATTTGAACAGCTTGGAATCGAGTATTTCTATACGTTGATTGATGATGCTGTGGCAAGAGTTATCCGTTCTGAAGGCGGATTTATCTGGGCATGCAAAAATTATGACGGAGATGTGATGTCGGATATGGTGGCAACCGCCTATGGCGACCTATCTATGATGACTTCCGTGCTGGTATCCCCGACCGGCGTTTATGAATATGAGGCAGCGCATGGAACGGTGCAGCGTCATTATTACAAACACCTGAAGGGAGAGGAAACCTCTACTAATTCCATAGCGACGATTTTCGCATGGACAGGAGCACTTCGCAAAAGAGGCGAGCTGGATGGAAATAAAGAACTGTCCGCATTTGCAGATAAGCTGGAAAAGGCATGTATTAAGACGGTAGAAGGCGGAAAGATGACTAAGAGCCTATCCTTAATTTCAGAATGTAAAAATCCTGTAATACTTAACAGCCTTGATTTCATTAAAGCAATTCGGGAAACCTTAGAGAGCATATTAGACTAAAAAAGAGGGCTGTTATTCTGACAGCCCTTCCCATTTCTCATACAGCCCTGCAAGCTCTGCCTCATTCCCCTCTTTTTCCTTTGATAATTCCTGAAGCTTAGCCACATCGGTACATACATCGGGAGCCGCCATCAGTTCATCTATTTCATCATTTCTGTTTTCCAATGCTTCAATCCTGTCTTCGCATTTTTTAAGTTCGTTTTCTTTTTTACGTTTGGCTGCCTGCTCCTCCTTTTTTTTCTTCCAGTCCTGCTTATTATCAGATAGCTTCTGTACGGAAGAAGAGTCGGAGACAGACGTATCGGTCAGCTTGGCAAGACGTTCCTCTTTTTTCTCCAGATAGTATTCATAATTACCCAGATACTCGGTTAAAGTCTTTTGATTCAGTTCCAGTATGCGGCTTGCAGTCTTATTAATAAAATAACGGTCATGTGAGACATACAGTACGGTCCCTGTATAGCCGTTTATCGCGTCTTCCAATATTTCCTTAGACATAATATCCAAGTGATTGGTCGGCTCGTCAAGAATCAGAAAGTTGGATTCGGACAACATGAGCTTTGCCAGCGAAACACGTCCACGTTCCCCACCGCTTAGAGATTCTATTTTCTTGAACACATCCTCGCCGTTAAACAGAAAAGCAGCAAGAGTGTTACGGATTTCCGTATTGGTCAGGCTCGGATAAGCATCTGAAATTTCATCAAACAGAGTTTTTTCAGGGTGAAGGACATGATGCTCCTGATCGTAATATCCAATCTCCACATTAGAGCCGAGACGTATTAAGCCGGTATCCGGCGAAATCAGTTCGTTTATAATCTTTAGTATTGTGGTTTTTCCGGTTCCGTTGTCGCCTATTATGGCTACATGTTCTCCTCGTTTTATATCGAGAGAGAGCTGCCTGAACAGCGTCATTTCACCAAAAGACTTAGATAAATTCTCTACATGCAGCACGTCATTTCCGCTAAATATGCGCGGTTCTAAATGAAGGTGCATATCGCTTCGGACTTCTACAGGCTTCTCAAGAACCTCTATTTTACTCAGCATTTTTTCGCGGCTTTCCGCACGTTTGATGGACTTTTCCCGATTAAATGATTTTAATTTCTCTATGACTTCTTCCTGATGCTTGATTTCACGCTGCTGGTTCATATAAGCATTGTACTGCGCTGCACGCAGCATTTCCTTTTTAGCGGCATAAGCAGAATAATTTCCGGTAAATACGGCGGCCTTTGTATTATCAAGCTCAATTATTTTTCCTGCGATGCGGTCGAGAAAGTAGCGGTCATGGGATACAATGATCACCGCTCCTTTATAGTTAAGCAGATAAGTTTCAAGCCATGTGATAGAGGACATGTCCAGATGGTTTGTAGGCTCGTCGAGTATAATAAGCTCAGGCTTTTGTAATAACAGTTTTCCTAATGCTACTCTGGTCTTCTGACCGCCGGAGAGTGTACTGACTGATTTGGAAAATTCACTTTCTTCAAATCCGAGTCCTTTCAAAACGCCGGTCAGCTCACTCTTATATGAATAACCGCCTCCGTCTTCAAAAGCATGGGTCAGTCTCGCGTAGGTTTCCATCAGATTATCAAGTTCTTTACCGGAAGCAGTTTTCATCTGCAATTCGGCAGAACGTATCTGCTGTTCCAGTTCAATAATATTTTGTTTGACGGATAACATTTCATCATATATTGTATTTTCACCGGACACTGCCTGATGCTGGGAAAGATATCCAATAGACAAGCCCTTGGAGAAGGTAACTGTTCCCATATCGGCAGGAAGTTCTCCCATTATGATACGCAGAAGCGTAGTCTTACCGGCGCCATTAATACCAACGATGGCAGCTTTTTCATGTGCCTCGATATGGAATGATACATCCTGTAAAACCGGAACTTCATTAAAAGATTTATGTATATTGCTAACTGAAAGTATCATGTGAATGCTCCTTAATATGCAATAGTAATACACGCTACAGACAATTTTATATCACAGGCTGTTTTATAGTCAAGGGGCAGAATGAAAATGCTTGTTTGCAAAGCGGATAAGTGATATTCTATTACAAGAAGTAATGATTCACCTGACTGATGGATGGAAGGATATGATTGCATGTCAAAAAAAGATGATGTTTTTAAAAATGCACTGGAAGGGAAAAAAATCCCGGTTTTGATTCTGGATAATAAGTGGCATAAGCTTTTTAACCATGTTGATTCCACGCATGAAATCAATGAATTGGAAGAACGGATGAATGAGTTGATAAAGCGGCAGGGAAAAGTTAATACAGAGAGTAAGGATATTAAGAAATTAAAGAAAACTCTTATGAATGAAGTTATGGTAATTGCGGACAATCTGATGAAGTCGCCTAACAGTAAGAGACTTAATAAGGAAATGGATGTGCATAAACGGCTTATTGAGGAATGTAACGAAAAACTTAATGATTATGAAGAAGAGATGCTGGAGCTGCCGAGGGAAATCGACAGAACCAATAAAAAGCTGATGCTTGCGACTATGGAAACCTGCTATAAGAAACTGCAGGAAAATACAAAGGAATTAAGCATAATAAATGAATGGATTAGTAATATACGCCGTGAATTAAAGAAAAAAATGGTTCGTAAGCAGGAAAAAGAAGCGCAGAACAATGAACTGTATTCATATATGCATGATATTTTCGGGGCTGATGTGATAGAAATATTTGATATGAAATATAATCCGGACAGATATAGTGAAGACAATTCAAATGGAACTGAAAACTGGGAAGAGGATTAAAATGAAATATCTTGTAACGCAGTCGGAAATGAAGCAATATGATAAGAATACAATAGAATGTTTTAACTATCCGTCAATTGTGTTAATGGAACGTGCCGCGCTTGTGACTGTGGAATATTTAAGAAGGGAAAAGGGCGATGCCGGGTATCGAGTGTTAGTTGCTTCAGGATGTGGCAATAACGGCGGTGACGGGATTGCAGTCGGAAGACTTTTGATGCTGCAGGGCTGCAAGGTTGATTTTACCCTGCTTGGAAATCGTGAGAATTGCAGCAAAGAAACTGCATTACAGCTTAAAATTCTGGAAGGATATGGGTATGAGCCTTATGACAGAATTCCGGAAAGTGAATATGATATAGTAATCGACGCAGTTTTTGGTATCGGGTTATCAAGAGATATAGAGGGAATATATAAAGAAGCTGTTTTAAAGATCAATGAAATGGACAGTTATGTATGCTCCATAGATATTCCGTCAGGCATTCATGCCGGTACAGGACATATCCTCGGATGTGCAGTTCGTGCGAACCTGACTGTTTCTTACGGATTTATTAAACTTGGGGAAATTCTCTATCCCGGAGCAGGATATTGTGGTAAAATCATATGCGGACAGATGGGAATTGATGAACACAGTTTTTTGGGAAAGAAGCCGTATTGGTATACTTATGACTCGATAGATGATATAAGGCTTCCTATGCGAAGACCTGATGGTAATAAAGGAACATTCGGTAAGGCTCTGGTGATTGCCGGCAGTGATTCCATGTGTGGCGCGGCTGTTATGGCAGGCAGAAGTGTTTTCAGGATGGGAGCGGGCATGGTTAAAATCGTGACTTCACGTAAAAATCGGGATGTCATACTGGAGGCCCTGCCGGAGGCGATGCTTACAGTTTATGGCGAAAATTCCGATTTTGATAAAGAATTTGAAAAGTCCCTGTCATGGGCGGACTGTATTCTTATAGGACCGGGAATCGGGATGGGCAGCGAGGCCGTATGGATGCTTAATAAGTGCCTGAATGAGAGCAGCCTGCCAATTGTAATAGATGCCGACGGTTTGAATTTACTTGCGGGTATGATAGATAAGCCGTTAAACAGAAAGATTATTCTGACTCCCCATCTTGGGGAATTTGCAAGATTATACGGATGCAGTATTAAAGAAGTGTCTGGGAATCTGACCGAGTACCCGCAAAAACTTGCCGATAGTATGCATTGTATTGTAGTCTGTAAGGATGCAAGAACAATTGTGGCATGTCCGGGTGCAGAAAAAGGATTTATAAATACATCAGGTAATGCCGGAATGGCGACGGCAGGTTCCGGCGACGTGTTGGCAGGAATTATTACCGGTCTGCTTGCACAGGGAATGGAGGCGGAAGAAGCCGCGGTTATGGGAGTATGTCTGCATGGATTTGCNGGNGATATGGCGTCGGCTTGTTGTGGAGAACGCAGTATGACAGCGACTGATATTATAGATAAACTGCAGGAATTGATTAAGAAGATTGATGAGTATAAATAACATCAGGAGAAAAAANTCGCAGATTGAGAAAGAAGCGTGGGTAATAGCATGATGGATAATTACCAGAGGGTATATGCGNCAGTGGATTTGGATGCNGTTCTTTATAATCTGGAGCAGATTAAGCAAAATATTGCTCCCGATACAAAGATAATGGGTATCATTAAGGCAGACGGATACGGACATGGCGCTGTCAGAATAGGAATGGAATTAGAGCAGCTTGATTATGTATTCGGTTATGGCGTGGCGACGGCGGATGAAGCGCTTCGTCTGCATCGGTCGGGGCTTAGAAAGCCAATATTGATTCTGGGATACAGNTTTCCATGCTGTTATGATGAATTGATTGAAAAAGAAATCAGGCAGACAGTGTTTAGATACGATATGCTGGAAGAACTGGATTCACGGGCGGCCGTACTTGGCAAGAAAGCTAAAGTTCATATTAAGGTTGATACGGGTATGTCCAGAATCGGTATATTTCCGAATGATAGCGGACTNAGTTTCGTGAAAAAGGCGCTGTCATATAAAAATATTGAGGTAGAAGGCGTATTTACACATTTTGCAAGGGCTGATGAAANGGATAAGGAATCAGTAAACATGCAGCTTGGCAGTATCAGCGGGTTCATGCGTCGGATAGAAAACGAACTCGGATACANAATTCCGGTGAAGCACTGCTCGAACAGNGCAGGCATCATAGAGTCAAAAGNTGCCAATATGGATATGGTGCGCGCGGGGATTATTATATACGGATTATGGCCGTCAAGTGAGGTTAAGAGGGATATTGTGTCGCTTAAGCCCGCTTTGGCGTTAAAGAGCTATATCATATATATCAAACAAGTGGAAAAGGGNGTGCCGGTAAGCTATGGCGGAACATATGTTACAGATAAAGAAATGCGTATAGCCACCATTCCGGTAGGATATGGTGACGGTTATCCGAGAAGCCTTTCAAATAAAGGATATGTCCTTATTCATGGAAAGCAGGCGCCTATTCTTGGAAGAGTCTGTATGGATCAGTTTATGGTATGCATAGATGATATTCCGGAAGCAAAAGAGGGTGATGAAGTTACCCTGATTGGTCAGAATGGCGATGCCCGGATTACATTGGAAGAGCTGGGGGAGCTTTCCGGCAGGTTTAACTATGAATTTGCCTGTAATCTNGGACAGAGGATTCCGAGANTTTATATAAAGAATGGTGAAGTNANGGATACNAAAGCGGATTGATNAATGATTTATGCGTATACCTTCAGAGAAATTGGCAATACTATTGCTGTTACTTAGAATTGCTGGATTGATTGAAGGAAGTGTTTGATATGAGACGAGGAGATATTTATTATGCTGACTTAAGACCGGTAATCGGCTCAGAACAGGGAGGCGTCAGGCCGGTGTTGATTATTCAGAACGATGTNGGAAATAANCATAGCCCGACCGTAATCTGTGCGGCGATNACCTCCAAGATGAATAAGGCGAAGCTGCCTACGCATATAGAGTTAAATGCAAATAAATATGATATGGTGAAGGACTCAGTGATTCTTTTGGAGCAGCTTCGTACTATTGATAAGAAGCGCTTAAAGGACAGAGTATGTCATCTTGATAAGGAAATTATGAAAGAAGTTAATACAGGTCTAATGGTCAGTCTTGAGCTTGATACATAAGAATAGTATGGATGTACTGACTGAGAAAGGGTAGGGATATTAACATGATTGATATTGGCATGGTGCTGGTATTTTTNACTCTTTTAGTTTTGGAAATGATGTTTTACGGTTTTAACGCTGCACTGCAGAACCGCTCAAACGCTGATGCGGATGATAATGAAAAAAAGCCTGATAAAAAGGNCGAAAGGCTGCAGTATATGATAGATAATCCGGCTAAGTACTCAAATGCAGTGCAGCTTGGGATTGTAATGATTAATATGCTGCTCGGGGCGTTCCTTTTAGTCAGATTATATAATTATTTCTGGTTATTTTCCGTTACCGCCATTAAAAGCATCGGATGGAATGCTGATTGGCAGATTAAATGTTTTATAGTGCTTACTGCAATCGTTGTTACGGTCTGCATGTTATACATAGTACTGACNTTCGGCGTACTCATCCCAAGGAAGGCCGCGTCAAGATATNCTGATGCATGGATCAGGCTTTGTATTACACCGGTATATTTTTTTGTACGTATAGCAGCGCCGTTTACAGGATTTATATCAATAACTGCCAGAGGGATTCTACAGGTGTTTGGCATAAAGGGTCTTGATGAGACGGCGGATGTTACGGAAGAAGAAATCCGTTCCATGATAAGTGTCGGGCATGAACAGGGAGTTCTGCTTGAAAGTGAAGCGGAGATGATTACGAATATTTTTGAATATGGTGAAAAGGAAGCAAAGGATATAATGATCAACCGCAATAACATGATTGCGATTGACAGCGACATGACATTGCAGGAGGCAGCGGCTTTTATNATTAACGAGCACAACAGCCGTTTNCCNGTNTATGACGGCACGATTGACCATATNGTAGGAATACTGCATCTNAAGGATGTCATGCGTATGCAGATGAATGATAAGATGTCAGGGAAACCTATCGGAAAAATCAAGGGGCTGCTCAGAGAACCGTTTTTCATTACCGAAACAAGGAAGATTGATGATTTGCTTAAAACAATGCAGAATGAGAAAATTCAGATGGCAATCGTCATAGATGAGTATGGACAAACGGCGGGACTGCTTGCNCTTGAAGATATCCTGGAGGAAATTGTCGGAAAGATTCAGGATGAATATGATGAGGAAGAAAGCTATATCAAGGAAAACGGTCAGAATGAATACATAATTGACGGTATGATGCCGCTTGATGAATTGTCGGAGCAGCTTGGAATAACGATGGAAGAGGAAGTTTTTGACACAGTCAACGGTTTTGTGATTTCAAGGCTTGAGCATATTCCGGAAGATGGCGAAGAATTTGAATTTCAATATAAAGGNTATCTGTTTAAAATTCTTGAAGCCAAAANTCTTATGGTNCAGAGTGTNAGTGCATCCAAAGTGCCTGAAACGGAGCCGGACGAAGAAAAAAATGCCCAGATGGTTGAAGAAACAGAAAAGAAATGATAAAATAGTGTGAAAAATGATAAAACACTAAGTCACAGANTGAGAAAGGAGCAGTGTTACTGAAATGTCAGGACATTCAAAATTTGCAAATATTAAACATAAGAAAGAAAAAAATGATGCTGCAAANGGGAAGATTTTTACTATTCTCGGAAGGGAAATCGCAGTTGCGGTTAAGGACGGCGGACCTGATCCGAACAATAATTTTAAATTAGCNCAGATTATCGCTAAAGCGAAAGCTAACAATATGCCGAATGATACAATAGAAAGAGGAATTAAGAAGGCGGCGGGAGACAATGGAAGCGTNAATTACAAATATGTGACCTATGAGGGTTATGGTCCTAATGGTATCGCNATAATTGTTGACGCGCTGACTGATAACACCAATAGAACGGCAGCAAATGTAAGGAGCGCTTTTACTAAAGGACAGGGTAATGTCGGCACTCCGGGCTGTGTTTCTTTTATGTTTGATAAAAGAGGACTTATCATTATAGACAGAGAAGAATGCGATATGGAAGCGGATGATGTTATGATGACTGCATTAGACGCGGGCGCGGAGGATTTTTCCGAAGAAGAGGACAGCTTTGAAATATATACGGCGCCNGATGATTTGGAGACCGTAACGAAAGCGTTAGAGGATGCAGGTATCAAGATGGCATCTTCCGAAGTTTCCATGATTCCCCAGAACTGGGTGGAGCTTACCGACGAGACAGCTGTTAAGAATCTGCAAAGAACTCTGGATCTTCTTGAAGAAGATGATGATGTGCAGGCAGTATATCATAACTGGAGCGAGTGATAAAGCGGCGGGTTTAGCCATTATAAACAAAACTCTGGGTATTAAAAAGGGAGGCTATATAAATGGGAAAGCAGTATGAAAAGGAAACAATATGCATACAGTCGGGCTGGAAGCCGAAAAATGGCGAACCGAGGGTGCTGCCAATCTATCAGAGTACGACTTTTAAATATGATTCGTCAGAACAGATGGGAAAATTGTTTGATTTAGAGGAAAGCGGATTTTTCTATACAAGACTGCAGAATCCTACCAATGAATATGTAGCAGCCAAAATCTGTGAACTTGAGGGTGGTGTGGCAGCTATGCTTACATCCTCCGGACAGGCAGCGACTTATTATGCCGTATTTAATATCTGCGAAGCGGGTGACCATGTGGTAATGTCTTCGACAGTTTATGGAGGCACATTTAATCTTTTAACCTGTACAATGAAAAAGATGGGCATTGAATGTACTGTCGTCGATCCTGATACGGATATAGATGAATTGAATAAGGCTTTTAAGGAGAATACCAAGTGTGTATTTGCCGAGACAATTGCGAATCCGGCATTGGTGGTACTTGATATTGAGAAATTTGCGAATCTGGCGCATAGTCATCAGGTGCCGCTTATTGTGGACAATACATTTGCCACGCCTATTAACTGCAATCCGTTTGAATGGGGCGCTGATATCGTCACCCACTCCACTACGAAATATATGGACGGACATGCTATGTCGGTTGGAGGCTGTATCGTGGATTCCGGTAATTTTGACTGGGCAAAATATCCTGAGAAGTTTCCGGGGCTGTGCACGCCGGATGAATCCTATCATGGAATTACATATACNGAGAAATTCGGAAAAGCAGCATACATTACTAAGGCAACAAGTCAGCTCATGAGGGATTTAGGCTCCATACAGTCGCCGCAGAATGCCTTTTTGCTGAATGTAGGGCTTGAGACTCTGCCGCTTCGTATGGAGAGACACTGTTATAATGCTCAGAAAGTGGCGGAATATCTGGAATCGCATGAAAAAGTCGCCTGGGTGAATTATCCGGGACTTAAGAGCAATAAATACTATGAGCTTGCGCAGAAATACATGCCTAAGGGTACCTGCGGCGTTATTTCATTTGGGCTTAAGGGAGGAAGAAAGGCTGCTTCAGATATGATGGATAAGCTTAAACTTGCCGCAATCGTGACGCATGTTGCAGACGCAAGAACGTGTGTTCTGCATCCGGCGAGCCATACGCACAGACAGATGAATGACGCACAACTGGAAGAAGCCGGCGTTGCGCCTGATTTGATTCGTCTTTCTGTCGGAATTGAGAATGTAAAGGACATAATAGAAGATTTGGAACAGGCTTTAAACCAAATATAGGAGCAGGTTGATGATATATAAAAGAACATGGTTAAGCAGCTTGCTGTGGGTAGTGTATACATGTGCTGCAGGAACACTGTTAGCCATATATACAGTACTGTTTTGGAAAAATGAAATAGGTACGGGAACAGTATATCATATGATAGCCTTTGTTGCGCTGGTTCTTGTATTGGTTATTTCATGCTATCTTCTTATAAATAAGGTCGCTTTAAAGCTGAGAAATAAGTATGAGATAAGCCGGCGTACTGCACTTATATTGGAGATAATCGCAGTATTTTGTATCTGTTTTGCAGGACTTATTTACCGTATTGAACTGTATATGCATTACGGAATGCGCTCAATGGAAGCGACTGAGCATTATCTGGCGGCTTCCGGAAGTATCGGAGAATATGCAGAGATTATACTGCATGGAGCTTCATATTTATACATACTTTGTCTGTCATTTGTACTACCTTTCTTTGAAGATGCGGCGGTATGGCTGCAGATTTTTATTCAGACGGCAACGCTTCTGCTGGCGTATTTTACCGTTAAGAAAATGGCTGGAAAGATTGCAGCGTGTATTACAATGCTGATGCTGGCAGTTTCTTCTGTATATGTAAATCAGATTTTTATTACCAGCCCCGAAGGACTGTTTTTTGCACTGTACCTGATAGGCATGCTTACTGTCGGAGGCTATGTAAAATCATATTGTCATAACCGCTTAAACGCTGTTACAGCGATTTGCGGTGCAGTATTTTCAGGAATAGTTATAGGTACGCTTACGTATCTGGATGCGGTTTCGGTTACATTGTTTGTTTTACTGCCGGGACTTATAACAGGTGTATGCAAAATAAATGAAGACGAAGAAAAAAGTAAAACTTTTACGAAACAATTTTCTATACTTTTAATAATTTTGGCCGTTTCAACTGCCGTTCTGACAGTTATGGGAGCATTTGCATTGGATGCTTATGCAAGCAGATTGGCATATAGGGAGGTTGTAGAAGCGTGGATTGAATTGTATATGTCGTATCTGCGCATTGACTACATGCNTTCTGAATCTTACCTGATAGAGTGTTCTGTTCAGATAATTATTGCAGTGTTTCTGGTGATTTCATACTGGAATACTGAAAAAACCCAGAATGCTTCGCCCTGGATAGTCCTGATGCTGNTAATTGCCCCGACTCCGCTTGCAAGAATAGGTGTACTGCCATATCAGNTATTTTCAATATTTATCTGGAGTGCGCTTGCAGGTATCGGACTTCAGCAGTGTTGCGTTTCAGATGATAAGCATACGGCAGAAATAACCGGAGCGGAAGAGACACAAAAAATAGCGGAAGCCGCAGATACCTCAGCAGTAGCAGCAATTGCCGGCATACCTGAACANTCCGCAGAGTCTCAGNGTAATGCGCCTGCTCCAAAGCCGCGTTTTATCGAAAATCCGCTTCCTCTGCCTAAAAAGCATGTGAGGAAAGAAATAGATTTTCAATATGAAGTTCCCGAAGATAAGATGAAGTTTGATGTTGATATAAAAGATGGGGATGATTTTGATATCTGACATAGTGTATTATATGTATATACAGAATCATCGTGTGTTATGGCTATAGCAAATGAATGGAGGGTATTTGTATGAAAAAGGAAAAGTATGTAGCTTATGTTTCCAGTTATACGATAGGGGATAAAGACCAGTATGGTATCAGAATTTATGATGTCGATATGGAAAATGGNCGTATGACGGAGAANAATCAGGTAAANATTACCAATTCCTCTTATATTACTACTTCCCATAATGAGAAATACTTATATTCAATAACCGATTTTGGAGTAGAGGCATACAAAATCCTTCCTNCGGGAGATTTAGAGGAAATTAATAAGGGAAGNATTAACGGAATGAGAGGGTGCTATCTGTCTACGGATTATGAAGATAAATTCCTGTTCGTGGGCGGATACCATGACGGTAAGATTACGGTATTGAGGCTGAATGANGACGGCGGAGTNGGTGANATTACGGANGAAATATANCATAAAGGGCTNGGAAGTATNGCNGANCGTAATTTCAGNCCGCATATTAACTGTGTAAAGATGACAAGAGATAANAAATATCTATGTGCTGCGGACTTGGGNATGGATCATGTCAATGTNTACCGNTTTAATCATGCGAANGGGAAACTGAGCCAGATAGATATGATCAGAAGCGAGCAGGAGTCAGCGCCCAGACATATGAAGTTTTCCAGGGAAGGCGATTTTCTGTATATTGTACATGAATTAAAGAATTATATAACTGTATATACATATAAAGAAGTAAACGGCAATCCGGAGTTTGAGAAAATTCAGACTATTTCAACTCTGAATGATTATCATGCAGGCGGTTCCGCTGCCAGCGCATTAAATATTTCAACAGATTTTAAGTATATGGTAAGCTCTAATGCAGGAGATAACAGTGCGGTCATTTACAAGATAGATGAGGAATCGGGTATGCTTGAGAAGATTCTCTGCCTGCCTGTCAGTGGAGATTATCCTAAAGANGCTGTTCTTTTCCCTGANAACANGCATCTGGTATCGCTTAATCATGAGACTAATACGATGACCTTCTTTAATGTCGATTTGGAGAAGGGGCTGCTTGTTATGAACGGAAAGGAATTGAAGGTGCCGCAGCCGAACTGCATTATTTTCCATAAGTGTAAGGGTGGGAAATAAAAGTGACAGATTAAAAGTGACAGAAAAAAGAGACAGATTAAATAAAGTCATAAAAACACCCCCTTCCACATACATATTAGTAAGTATGGAAGGGGTTTTTGTATGGATATTAATAACAGAAATGAGTATGCGGTATACAAGGATATACAGGACAGGACGGGGGGAGAGATTTACATAGGCGTCGTTGGACCTGTGAGGACCGGAAAGTCTACTTTTATTAAGAGATTTATGGACTTACTGGTGCTGCCATTTATGGAAGATGAACACGAGAAGGAGAGGGCGAAGGATGAATTGCCGCAGAGCGCGGGCGGCAAAACTATTACGACTACTGAGCCGAAATTTATTCCCAAAGAAGCCGCCCATATCAGTCTGGAAGGCGATATTAATGTCAAAGTCAGGCTGATAGACTGTGTGGGATATATGGTAGATGGCGCGGCGGGGCACATGGAAGAAGATGTAGAGAGAATGGTAAAAACGCCGTGGTCTGCGGAGGATATTCCTTTTACCAAGGCTGCGGAAATCGGAACGCGTAAGGTAATCAAAGACCATTCTACAATAGGTATCGTGATTACATGTGACGGAAGTTTCGGGGAATTGCCTAGAAGCAGTTTCTTAGAGGCGGAGGAGAGGACTATAAGGGAACTGCAGGAGATACATAAACCTTTTATCGTGCTTCTTAACTCGGCTAAGCCTTATTCGGAGGAAACAAGACAGATTGCGGATGAGATTAATGAGAAATACCAGGTTACGGTTATGCCTGTCAACTGTGAACAGTTAAAGCAGGAAGATATCAATCGTATAATGGAGAATATTTTATATGAGTTCCCACTGACGATGATAGAATTTTATATGCCTAAATGGGTAGAGATGCTGTCATATGACCACAAAATGAAGCAGGATATAATCTGTCAGGTCAAGAATCTGATGAGTGAGCTTACCAACGTCAGGGATATTACTAAAGCGAATTTTGAATTAGAGAGCGAATATATCAAGAAATGTAAGCTTGACGGCATCAATATGTCGGATGGCAGCGTCAGAATTGTTTTAGATTTGGACGATACTTATTATTACGAAATGATAAGCGAGCTGGTGGGCGAATCCATTACAAGCGAATACCAGATGTTATCTGTCTTAAAAGAGATGGCGAAGATGAAAAGGGAATATACGAAGGTACTTCATGCTATGGAATCCGTGCGCTACAAGGGATATGGCGTAGTCATGCCGGATAAAGAGGAGATTGTGCTGGAAAAACCGGAAGTCATCAAGCAGGGCAATAAGTTTGGTGTAAAGATAAAAGCGGAAAGTCCGAGCATCCATATGATTAAGGCGAGCATCGAAACGGAAATCTCGCCCATTGTCGGAACGGAAATGCAGGCGAAGGATTTGATTCAATATATTACCGATACNGGAACAAGCGATGANGGCATNTGGGAGACCAATATTTTCGGAAAAACCATAGAACAACTCGTAAATGACGGAATATCCGGCAAAATTGCCATGATAAATGAGGAGAGTCAGGNNAAATTGCAAGAAACNATGCAAAAAATTGTNAACGATAGTAATGGCGGAATGGTATGTATTATCATCTGATAACCGAAAAAATATGNAAATAACATATGTAATTAAATGGAAAGGAAGGGATATATTGCAAGATATCCCTTTCTTATTTTATCNGAAAATGATATACTATATAAAAATGTAANGGATATTGGAGGAGGTACTATATGAATGCAGTATATGAAAAGTTACAGAAATGTTATGAGTGTTATCAGAAGAAAATAAATTTTAAACCTAAGGTNGCAGTTGTTCTTGGTTCAGGGCTTGGCAACTTCGCTAAAACAGTAAATGTAGAGGCAGANCTGCCTTATTCGGAAATAGAAGGTTTTCCGGTTTCTACNGTNCCGGGACATGCNGGCAAATTTATCTTCGGGTATATTGGTGAAGTGCCTGTTGTGCTGATGCAGGGCAGGGTGCATTATTATGAGGGNTATCCGATTACGGATGTAGTGCTTCCTACCCGTTTGATGAAACTGATGGGTGCTGAAACCTTATTCCTGACAAATGCTTCAGGCGGCATCAATCCGAACTTCCATGCGGGCAGCCTGATGCTTATTAAAGACCATATTTCAAGTTTTGCGCCTAATCCGTTAATCGGACCTAACATTGATGAGTTGGGTACAAGATTCCCTGATATGACGCATGTTTATGATGAGGATTTACAGGAAATCATTAAAAACACGGCAAAAGAAAATGATATTGAATTATTTGAGGGCGTATATGCGCAGTTAACAGGACCTTCTTTTGAATCACCGTCAGAAATAAAGATGCTTCAGATGCTTGGAGCAAGCGCTGTCGGTATGAGTACGGTGGTAGAAGCAATAGCTGCAAATCATATGGGTATGAAAATCTGCGGNGTATCCTGTGTCAGCAATCTGGCGGCAGGTATGAACAGTGCGCCGCTGACTCATGAAGAGGTACAGGAAGCTGCTAATGCAGTNGCNCCNAAGTTTGAGAAGCTNTTGACGGAGTCNATTAANNNGTTTTANNNGCTNGCTNTTTNCACGNTAGTGAGTGACTTGGACAAAATTAANAAAAACGGGGCTCATTGCGGAGCAGAGACGCCCCTTATTTTNTTAATTTTGTCCAAGTCCGNANCTTTGCAATAACNGNTTTANAATTTANCNNANNNCGTAGATTGGAGGANTNCTTTGATAAATNAANNNATGATTNANAAANTNATAGANGCNGCCCTTCATGCAAGGCAGAATTCNTATTCNCCTTATTCANATTATCAGGTGGGGGCGGCGCTTCTGACAGAGGATGGGGATATATATACNGGCTGCAATATTGAGAATGCAGCATATTCCCCAACCAACTGTGCTGAGAGAACGGCATTTTNTAAGGCGGTCAGTGAGGGAAAGCGNCAGTTTAGTGCAATTTCNATAGTNGGNGGNNNNAAGGGAAAAGAAATAGCGGAATATGCNTATCCGTGCGGCGTGTGCAGGCAGGTGATGATGGAATTCTGTAATCCGCAGACATTTCAGATTATTGTCGCNAAGTCANCTGNACGAATANNAANTNANAACNCTTGAGGAANTNCTTCCNAATGGNTTCGGNGCCNCAAATTTACAATTTTAGTTAATAATAAATTTAGAAACTCCAATAACCAGAACATAGCCTAAATAAACAAAAACGGGGCGTCTCTGCTCCGCAATGAGCCCCGTTTTTGNTTATTTTGGCTATGTTCGTGACCAGCACTAAANGTANNACAATTNNAGACTTTTAACAGAATNAGAAAGGAATATCATATACATGAATATCAGATTATTTAATGCACGAATACTTACAATGAAGACCAGCGAGATTNCCGAAGGTGAAATCTGGGTTCAAAATGAACGCATANTTTATGTTGGAGACGGAAAAAACACAGAAGAGGTTTATAAGAATCTGAACCTCCAAAGTATAATNTGGGATAANGAAATCGACTGCGAAGGCAATCTNTTAATGCCGGGCTTTAAAGATGCCCATACACATTCGGGAATGACGCTTCTGCGCTCATATGCCGATGATATGCCACTGCAGGAATGGCTGACTCAGCAGATTTTCCCGGTAGAAGCTAAGNTGGACGGTGAGATGATTCATCATTTGACGAAGCTTGCCATTCTGGAATATCTGACCAGCGGTATAACAGCTGTTTTTGATATGTATCTGGCGCCGGAGACGACCGCGGANGCCTGTGTTGATATGGGGATGCGGTGTGTACAGGTNAGCGGCGTAAGCGGAATGAGTGATTTTGAAAAAGGGGTAGCGCTTACTGAAGAAAGGTATAATAAGCTGAATAACAGCAATCCTCTTACCAGCTATATGCTTGGTTTCCATGCGGAATATACCTGTGCTAAGGAACTGCTTATGAAGATTTCAGATTTATCACATAAATACAAAGCGCCCGTCTATACCCATATATCAGAAACATTTACAGAGGTAGAGGAATGTAAGAAACGTTATGGTATGACACCGCCGGTCTTATTTGATTCACTTGGAATGTTTGATTATGGCGGTGGCGGTTATCATTGTGTCCATATGACAGAAGAAGATATGGAGGTCTTTAAGAAGCATAACTTAAGCGTAGTCACTAATCCCGGCTCAAATACGAAGCTGGCAAGCGGTATTGCACCGATTTCCGAATATCTTAAAAAGGGAATCAATGTGGCAATAGGAACTGATGGTCCTGCGAGCAACAACTGTCTGGATATGTTCCGTGAAATGTTCTTAGTAACAGGGCTTGCCAAATTAAAGGAAAAAGACGCTGCGGCCGTAGATGCATGGGAAGTGCTTAAAATGGCGACAGTAAACGGTTCTAAGGCAATGTATCTGCCTGATACGGATGTACTTGCCGAGGGAAAACTTGCTGATATAATTATGATTGACCTGCATCAACCAAATATGCAGCCCATTAATAACATTCCGAAAAACATCGTTTACAGCGGCAGCAAACAGAATATAAAAATGACGATGATAAACGGTCAGATTTTATATATGAATGGTAAATTTGCGGATTTCATTGACGAGGATGCCATTTATGGCAAAGCGAGTGAGATAAAAGAACAGATTAACGGAAAATAGGATAACATCGGTATGGAATATATAGTTTTTGTAGGTGCGATGCTTCTTTTTATTCTGGTAATTATGATAATGGGATATTTGGATAGCAGAAAAGCCAGAAAGATATTTATTAGAAAACTTCATGAAAATTATGGAGATGCCATAGAGCGGGAATATAGACCTGATGAATTAGAACAGCATATCTCCATGTACTATAAGAAGCATGTGGAAGCCCATCAGATAGATGATATCACATGGAATGACTTAAATATGGATGAAATCTATCGTAAAATGAATTATTCTCACAGCTCTGCGGGAGAGGAATATCTTTATTACAGGCTGCGTACACCGATTCAGAGTGTGGAAGAACTTAAGCGTTTTGAAGAACACATTCAGTATTTTATGAATAATGAGGATACAAGGGTCAAGCTTCAGGTTCAGTTTGCGGAACTTGGCAGGATGAGCAAGTACTCTTTATATGAGTATATTGATTTCCTTGATACTCTGGGGGAACGTAACAGTTTAAAATATTATATGGCGATTCTGTTGTTTTTTATAAGTGTATGCGCATTGTTCTTTTCTGTACCTATAGGTGTATGCGCATTGCTAGCCGTTTTATGTTTTAATATGACTAACTACTATAAGGAGCAGAAAGAAATCGGACCATATATCACAAGCTTTTGCTATATCTCAAGGCTGATGGATGCCGCCCGGAAGCTTGGCAAGCATTCCGTTAGTGAGATCAGTAAAGAGCAGGAGAGGCTCTTAGCCTGTTGTAAATCACTGGAGGGCTTTAAACGCAACTCATTTATAGTTACATCAAGCCCCGGCGGTCATTCCGGAATGTCTGCAAGCAGCAATATATTGGAGTCATTGTTTGATTATCTTAGGATGATTTTTTATCTGGACCTGATTAAATTTAATCAGATGCTCAGGGTAGTCAGGACACATATTAAAGAGATCGATGAGATGATTACGCTCATAGGCATGATTGAGACATCTATTGTTGTAGGAGAATATCGTGCAAGCCTGAAAGGGGAGTACTGTCTGCCTGAATTTATTTCCGAAAGAGAAAACTCGGAAAGCTATATTAAAATAGAGCAGCTATATCATCCGTTATTAAATGATCCGGTAAAAAATGACATAGAAGTTTACAGGGGAGTGCTGCTGACGGGCTCTAATGCCTCCGGTAAGTCTACCTTCCTGCGGGCGGTTGCTCTGAATGCAATTCTTGCTCAGACGATACACACCTGTATGGCACAGTCATATCAGGGTGTGATGTTCCGTGTTTATTCATCCATGTCCTTAAAGGATGATTTGGAGAGCGGCGACAGCTACTATATGGTGGAAGTCAAGTCGATTAGAAGAATATTAAACGAAGTAATGGAAGCGGAGAAAGAAAAAAAGCATGTGTTATGCTTTGTGGATGAAGTGTTGCGTGGAACGAATACGGTGGAGCGCATTTCTGCCTCTACGCAGATTTTGAAGGCGCTTGCCGGAGATAACGTAATCTGTTTTGCTGCTACTCACGATTTGGAGCTGACGAAACTTTTAGCCGATATATATGAAAACTATCATTTTGAAGAAGAAATAGAAAAAGATGATATTTTCTTTCCCTATAAATTACAAAAAGGCCCTGCTGTTTCGAGAAATGCGATTGCGCTCCTTAAGGTTTTAGGATACGACAGGGAGCTTGTAAATGCCGCTGAAACGATGGCACAGACATTTTTGCAGACAGGACAATGGCATGCAGATTCACAGGATTAGGAAGAAACAGGCTTGAGAAGGGAGCAAGGATTCAGCGATGATTTTTAAATGTAACAATTGCGGTGGAAATGTGGTATACAGCCCGGAAAAAGAGGCGATGTACTGTCCACACTGTGAAGGAATTGACAGCCAGCAGAAAGTAGACGGAAATTCACAGACAACGTGTGCTAACTGCGGTGCGCCTATTAATTTAGGCGAGTTTACATCGGCATCAAAGTGCGAGCATTGCGGCCATTATATTGTGTTTGATGAAAGAGTGCAGGGAGCTTATGAGCCCAATTTGATTTTACCGTTTAAGGTAGGAAAAGAAAAAGTAAAAGAAATATTGAAAAAAGAGTTTAAGAAGCGAGCTTTCACTCCGACAAGTTTTCTCTCGGAAGCGACTTTGGACACTATGGAAGGGACATATGTACCTTTCTGGCTTTATGATTATGTATCGAATTGTGTCTTTGACGGAGAGGGAACTAAAGTACGCACATGGCGAAGCGGCGACAAGGAATATACGGAGAGAAGCTATTATCGTGTTATCAGAGACATGGATATTGACTTTGATAAAATCCCGGTGGATGCGTCGATTGGAATGGATGACGGAACCATGGATCTGATGGAGCCGTATGATTATAAAGCATTGGAAAACTTTCAGGAGAAATATATGTCAGGTTTTTACGCCGAATTTTTTAATGAAACAGCTGAGAAACTGGAACCAAGAGCTTTGTCTAAGGTACAGGGAGCTTCGGAAGCGATTTTGAATGAATCATTAGGGGCTTACTCATCCTTAAAGCAGTTTCACCGACATGTACAGCCTAACAGACTCGGATATTTTTATTCACTTCTTCCGGTATGGGTGTATACATATAGATACAGAGATAAAACATATCCTTTCTATGTGAACGGGCAGACGGGAAAGGCAGTCGGAAAAACGCCGCTTTCTAAGCAGAAACTTATAGGGTATGCGGCTACTGTCTTTATTATTGTGGCATTTATGTTTGAAATAGTACTGAGATTCTACCAAATCTAAGGAAGCAGGTTTATTGAGATGAAAGAGTATTTTAGACATTTTCGTTTTCTATTTATAGCATTTGTTATTATAATAGCGCTTGGTATTTTTTCGAATATAATTAAGCTTGCCGAGAGTGGGTCAACAGAAAGAACCAATACCGAGTGCACTACGGAGGAAAGGGTATTTGACTACGCTGATGTTCTGACTGACGAAGAGGAAGACAAACTAAGAGCACAGATTGCAGAGCGGGAAAAGCAGATTCAGGCAGATATCGTTCTGGTTACGTTGAATGAGTCTTTAAAGGAATATGCAAGGTCTTATTTTCCGGATGCACCATATAGTGAGTTCACTATGATATATGCGGATAATTTTTATGAGGAATACAAATTCGGTTATAATAAGCCTATAGGTGACGGTGTTCTTTTGCTGGATAATATTTACAGAGAAGATGACGGACGCGTGTATACATGGATGTGTACAACGGGAAAGGCGGAAGACAGATACAGCACCGGAATGATTAACCGTATTTTGGATGTATTTTATGAAAACGTTGATACAGATCCCTATCTCGCATATAAAACCTTTGTGGATAATGTCTACTATGATATGTCGGATTCTGTACCGATAGCTGAAGAAATTCCGCCTTATTTATCATATCTGTGTGCGGCGGTTGTTACGTTAATATACATAATAATTAATTTGTCGTCAAGAAAAGGAATGAAAACCGTAAACACGAGAACATATGTAAATGGCGGACAGCCAAACTATAAAAGAAGAGAGGATACGTTCCTAAGGAAAAACGTCACAAGCAGAACTATTGAAACGAGCAGCGGAAGCAGTGGCGGACATAGCAGCGGAGGCGGCGGAGGGCATCATACTTCAAGCGGAGGACATTCACATGGCGGTGGCGGACACAGCAGGTAGAAACAGCAGAGTAACAATTTATACAGACTGCGCAGCACGTGGCAATCCCGAGGGACCGGGAGAATTTAAGTGGGTAAAAGGGCACGACGGACATCCGGAAAACGAAAGATGCGATAAGCTTGCAACAACTGCAGCGGATGGAGAGAACCTGCTTGACGATAACGTTTAGTTAGTGGTAAAATAAAATAAGATTTGTAAGAAGTTGTAAAAATCGTATTACATTACGGAAAGGATGAAACCGATGAACAATTTGATTTTATTTTTAAACTCTTTTCTTTCATATTTGNTGTTATTTGTATTCATAGTAGTGCTTGTAATTATTGCATGTGTTATTGGTGCAAAATGGCGCATGAGTAAGAACAAAAAGCTTGCGGCGGCCGGCGGAGAAAATGCAGTACAGTCGGTTTCAAATGACGAAAAAGTATAATAGAAGAAGAGTTGGCTGTGTGCCGACTCTTTTTTACACTATANGGAATTNCGNCGGCAGCNACGATTTTTGACATGACGGAATATGTCAGGAAGGATATAGAAAGCAGATGGGAAGATTTACGACAATTCTATGGGATTTAGACCAGACGATACTGGACTTTAAAAAATCGCAGGATTACGCGCTGCGGTATAGCTTTGAAAAGCTGGGACTTGAGATAAATAATGATATAATATCGCTTTATAATGATATCAACGACAGCTATTGGAAACGTCTGGAGCGGGGAGAAATAGGAAAAGAAGAGATACATAAAGGGCGTTTTAAGACTTTGTTCGAACAGATTGGNNTNACTAAAACAACAGCAGAAGAAATAGAAGAAATATATCAGAATGCATTAGGAAGCGTTTTCTTTTTTCAGGATGAAGCGGATAAGCTGATTTTNCAGTTAAAAAACAAAGGCNTCAAACAATATATTATAACAAACGGATTTAACAAAACTCAGGCCAATAAGGTTCATATATCAGGTCTGGACAAGATGGTAGACGGAGTCTTTGTCTCGGAAATAATAGGCTGCCCTAAACCGCAAAAAGAGTACTTCNATGCCTGTTTAGCAAAAATGGATGGGGTTTGTGCAGACGAATGCATCATTGTGGGAGATTCTCTGACGAGTGACATNCAGGGCGGTCTAAATGCNGGAATAGCAACCTGCTGGTATAATCCCACTGGATATCCTAATTCTTTAGGAATTTCAATTGACTGTGAAATACGGAATTTACGAGAACTTCTTAACATATTATGCTAAAGCGCTTACAGCGCTGCCCAAATCGCGGTTTATTGGCAGCACAAATTCGCAGGCTGAGATAGGAGCATGGTTATTAGTGTGTAAAGAAATGTACTGGAGGAAAAATTAATGCCCAAATCATCAAATCAGAAATTAAAATTACTTTATATTATAAAGATTTTGTCGGAACAGACTGACGAAGAACATTGCATAAGTACACAGCAATTGATTGAAGAATTGGCGAAGTACGATATTAAAGCTGAACGAAAAAGTATTTATGACGATATAAATCAGCTGATTGATTTCGGTTATGATATTATTTTGATAAAATCCAGGGTAAACGGCGGATATTATATGGCAGGCAGGGAGTTTGAACTGGCAGAGCTAAAACTTCTTGTAGAAGTCGTGCAGTCCTCCAAATTCATCACCCTGAAAAAATCCAAAGAACTTATAGCTAAAATAGAGAAACTGGCGTCCAAGCCGGAGGCAAGACAGCTTCAAAGGCAGGTGTATGTAGCAAACCGTATCAAGACTGCCAATGAAAGTATTTATTATATTGTGGATGATATACATAGAGCGATTCAGAATAACGAGCAGATTTCTTTTCAATATCTGGAGTGGAATCTGGAGAAAAAGCTAATGCCGCGCAGGGATGGCAAGCTTTACAGGGTAAGTCCATGGGCGCTGACCTGTAAAGACGAGAACTATTATCTGATTGCCCATGACAATGAGGAAGATAAGATCAAGCATTTCCGTGTGGATAAAATGGGCAGTATTAAGGCTTTGTCCAATGTCAAGCGTGAAGGAAGCTCGTTATTTGAGCGTTTTGACATTGCGGATTATGCGAATAAAACATTCAGTATGTATGGGGGAAAAGAAGAATCTGTAACGATACAGCTTGAAAATCACCTTATAGGTGTTGTTATGGACAGATTCGGTCAGGATGTTTCTATTAGAGTGAGAGATGAAGAACATTTTTCTGTTCGCGTTACCGTAGCCATCAGTGGACAGTTCTTCGGATGGCTTACAGGCTTGGGAGCTGGTGCAAAGCTTATTGCACCGGAGAGTGTTGTAATGCAGTATCAGGAGTTTATTGATGGGATTATAAAAAACTATCATTAATTAGTCTGTAGTTTTGCCTATTCTTATGGATATGTTACAAATTATAATCGTCTTTTTTGTCAAAAATTCTTTTCATGTGTAGATTGACACAGAATCAGTATTATCATATACTATTCTTACGACCACAAAATATAGGAATGTTATGTAAACAAACAACTATATTTTGTATTTTTAGACAAGTCGCATATAACCCATGTGATTAATTATGAGAGGGAGATGTTATGAGTAATCTGTTAGAATCACAGAGCGCTGTGGATGAGAATTTTGGGGATGAGTTTAAGCCGGTTAAAAATGTCAAAGTCATTAAAAAGGATGGCAGTCTTGAGGCTTTTAATGTCCAGAAAGTCATAGATGCTGTTGGGAAAAGTGCTTATCGTGCTTTGACCAAATTTACAGATGAAGAGAAAAGGCATATTTGCCAGACCGTAGTTAATAAGGTAAACGAATTGAATGATGATGAGATTCCGATTCAGCTCATGCACAATGTGGTAGAGAGTGCATTGGAGGATATTAAACCGATTGTAGCTAAGAGCTATAGGGATTATCGTAATTATAAACAGGACTTCGTACGCATGATGGATGATGTTTATAAGAAGAGTCAGTCTATCATGTATGTTGGAGATAAGGAGAATGCTAATACGGACAGCGCCCTTGTTTCTACCAAGAGAAGCCTTATATTTAATCAGTTCAATAAAGAGTTGTACCAGAAATTTTTCATGACGACAGAAGAAATTCAGGCATGCCGTGACGGATATATCTATGTACATGATATGTCTGCAAGAAGGGATACGATGAACTGTTGTCTGTTCAATGTGGCTGAGGTACTGCATGGCGGTTTTGAAATGGGGAATATCTGGTATAATGAGCCAAAGACATTGGATGTAGCATTCGATGTTATAGGAGATATCGTATTAAGCGCAGCAAGTCAGCAGTATGGGGGCTTTACGGTGCCTGAAGTGGACAAGATACTGGAGCCGTATGCTGAGAAGACATATCAGAAAAGCCTGAATAAATACAAAGCGCTTGGAATAGATGAGGAAAAAGCCGAGTCAGAGGCTTTGGAGGATGTTAAGAGAGAATTTGAGCAGGGATTTCAGGGTTGGGAATATAAATTCAATACTGTAGCAAGCAGCCGTGGTGATTATCCGTTTATTACCGTAACAGCGGGTATCGGAACAGGAAAGTTTGCGAAGATGGCGACTATAATAATGCTGAATGTGCGTAAAGTCGGACAGGGAAAAAAGGAGTGCAAGAAGCCCGTACTGTTCCCGAAGATTGTATTTCTTTATGACGAGAATCTGCATGGACCTGGTAAAGAACTGGAAGACGTGTTTGAAGCCGGTGTGCAGTGTTCCTCTAAAACAATGTATCCTGACTGGCTGAGCCTGACCGGAAAAGGTTATGTTCCAAGCATGTATAAGCAATACGGAAAAGTAATCTCACCAATGGGCTGCAGGGCATTCCTTTCACCTTGGTATGAAAAGGGTGGTATGCATCCCGCAGATGAGAGTGATTCACCGATTTTTGTCGGAAGATTCAATATAGGTGTGGTTTCCCTGCATTTGCCCATGATTTTGGCAAAAGCACGTCAGGAAAGCAAAGATTTTTATGATGTATTGGACTATTATTTGAATCTGATCAGGCAGCTTCATATCAGAACATATGCTTATCTGGGTGAAATGCGTGCATCAACCAATCCGCTTGCTTATTGTGAGGGAGGTTTCTATAACGGACGCTTACAGCTTCATGATAAGATAAAGCCTATCTTGAAGACAGCTACGGCAAGCTTCGGCATTACGGCATTTAATGAGTTACAACAGCTGTATAATGGAAAATCGCTGGTAGAAGACGGTCAGTTTGCACTGGAAGTTTTGGAACATATTAATAATAAGATTAATGAATTTAAGGAAGAGGACGGTCATCTCTATGCAATTTACGGAACGCCGGCCGAGAATTTATGCGGTCTGCAGGTGAAACAGTTCCGTGCTAAATACGGTATTGTGGAAGGCGTGTCCGACAGGGAATACGTTTCTAACAGCTTCCATTGCCATGTAACAGAGGATATNACTCCGATTGAGAAGCAGGACTTGGAATATCGTTTCTGGGAACTGTCCAATGGCGGAAAAATTCAATATGTAAAGTATCCGATTGATTATAATATTGATGCGATTAAAACGCTAATCAGGCGTGCGATGGAAATGGGCTTTTATGAGGGCGTCAATATGTCTCTTGCCTATTGTGATGATTGCGGACATCAGGAACTTGAAATGGATGTCTGCCCCGTGTGTGGCAGCCGTAACCTGACGAAGATAGACAGGATGAACGGATATCTNGCTTATTCCCGTGTTCATGGAGATACGAGACTTAGCGATGCTAAGATGGCGGAGATTGCAGAGCGGAAAAGTATGTGATTATTGCAAAGTCACGAAACTGTTGCCACAAGTCACGAACTTAGGAAACATAAGCAAAAACGGCACTCACCGCAAGCGAAATCGCGCCTTATTTTGCTTATGTTTCCTAAGTTCTGGTTATTGGAGGAGAACTTCGTAATTACATATGCAAATATATAGATGATAAATAAAGAGATTGTGAGTTGAGTGTATGAGATACCATAATATTACTAAAGACGATATGTTGAATGGGGATGGGCTGAGGGTGGTTCTGTGGGTTGCAGGCTGCTCTCATTGTTGTAGGGAATGTCAGAATCCGATTACATGGGATCCTGATGGGGGACTGCCATTTGATGGGGCGGCGAAACAGGAAATTTTTGCTCAGTTAGAAAAGGATTATATTTTCGGTATTACTTTTTCAGGAGGAGACCCTCTTCATTCTGCCAACAGAGCTGATGTCAGGAGTCTAATGATGGAGATTAAAGAAAAATATCCAAATAAGACAATCTGGCTCTATACGGGAGATGTCTGGGAGAACATTATGAATGATACCCTTATGAAATATGTGGATGTGCTTGTAGATGGTGAATTTATGGTAGAATTAAAAGATACAACGCTGCGTTGGAAGGGAAGCAGCAATCAGAGGGTGATTGATGTGCAAAAGACATTGGAATCAGATGATATATCTGTTCCGGTGTTGCATTGTTGATAAATTGTTACCGAGAGTCATGAACTTAGTCAGAATAAACAAAAACTGCGCTCGTCGCAAGCCAGTGGCAAAAAGAATGGAGAATGGCTAAATGAAAACGATAAAAATCAAGTATTTCACGGATAAAATAGATAAATTAACATACATAGACGGTAAATCGGACTGGATTGATTTGCGCTCAGCTGAGGATGTTACCTTGAAAAAGGGAGAGTTTAAGTTGATTTCATTGGGCGTGGCAATGGAACTGCCCGAAGGGTATGAGGCGCACGTCGTTCCGAGAAGCTCTACTTTTAAGAACTTCGGAATTATTCAGGCTAACCATCAGGGTGTTGTTGACAACACTTACTGCGGAGACAATGACCAGTGGTTCATGCCTGTATATGCTGTGCGCGACACGCAGATTCACATCAATGACAGAATCTGCCAGTTCCGTATTATGGAAAACCAGCCCAAAATTGTTTTTGAAGAAGTAGCAAGTCTCGGCAATGAGGACAGGGGAGGACACGGAAGCACAGGTAAACAGTAATAAATTTATTCCCTTGATTCAGGAAGCCGCATTCGCAGAAATCTTTTGGCCAATTGTCTCGGATTCAAAGGAAGAATCGGATAGATATAGCTTTGTCCCGACAAAGTCTTATTACATACAATTGCAAGAAGCAGTATGACAATTGCAGCCACATATCCATATAGACCAAACANNGCAGTCAGAATAAGGTTGAGGATTCTCATGAACTTCAGCGCATATCCAAGNTCATAACTCGACTGCGTATANTTGGCAATCGCTACNAACGCCATATANAGCATAACCTCTGAATTAAACCANCCGCTATTAACTGAAAACTCACCGAGTACGAGCGCTGCCATAACGCTGAGCGGCGTACTGAGCATATTCGGCGTATTTATAGCTGCTAATTTAAGCCCGTCAATTGCCAGTTCCAATATAAGAAACTGCGCAATAAGCGGTATATTTGACGGTTCCTTAACCATTATAAATTGATATGACTCCGGTATCCATTCAGGATTCTGCATCAAAAGCAGGAATGTAGGAGTAATCAAATACGTCATAATACTAATCACAAAACGGGAAAGACGCAGATATGTTCCCGTGACCGGCGGAAAATAATAATCATCCGCTTCTTCCACAATATCAAAAATCGAAGTCGGAACAATCATGGCAGACGGNGAATTNTCTACGAGAATGATAATATCCCCTTCCAGTATCTGCGCTGACGCCGTATCGGGACGTTCCGTAAATTTGAACTTGGGAAAAGGGTTGAACCAGCATCTTTTATATAAACACTCGGCAAGGCTTTCCTGATTCATCGTAAGGGCATCTACCTTGATTTCTGAAATACGTTTNTTGATTTTATTTAAAAATTCATGNTCCACTCTGTTATCCATATAGCAGAGTACNATGTCGGTCTTGGAGCTTTTTCCCGCATTCATCATTTCCATCCGAAGCTCTGTGCTTCGGATTCTTCGACGTATTAAAGCCGTATTGAAAACAACGGTTTCNACAAATCCGTCTTTGGAGCCTCTGAGGGTCTTATCTTTTTCGGGTTCTTCCACGCCTCTGGCAGGATAAGTTCTTGAATCTATTAAAACGCATCTGTCATATCCTTCAATGAAAAGAGCAAATACGCCGGACAGGATATTGTAAAAAATATCGTCCCATTTNTCCTTTAAATCAACTTCTACATACGGAGTCGCTTTTTTGGCCATTTCATGTGCGCTCGGCGGCATATCTTCAGGGCTTAAGTCTATGAAGTACTGCAGAATCTTCATCATCAGCTCGTCTTTGCAGAAGCCGTCTACGAAGTATATACACGCCTGCCTGCCGCCTACTTCTATTACTCTGTATACTATATCAAAATTGGTATCGGGCGCCAATCTTTCAGCCAGATATCTCATATTTTCATCTAATGCCGTAGTCATTGTTTCTTGTTTATCCACTTACCCAAACTCCTTCCAAAATTTTTATTAGTATTATNTCACTGGAGAATTATTTTATTCTTTCTTGCTATATATATGTGGAAAAAGTTATGTAAAAATTATGTTTGTCTTGTCTTTTTATCAAGTAAATAGTACAATATTTGTATCACAATTTAGAAGAAGTCAGGAGGGAATGTATAATGGCATATAATGTTCATGCAGAACAAGGTTGGGTAAACAGAGGAAGTCTCTATCGCTTGAAGGAACTTATGAAACGTGCCGAGGCAGGGGATAAGATGACTTTGGCTTTTCTGGGAGGCTCTATTACGCAGGGTTCCCTTTCTTCGCAGCATACTAACTGCTATGCTTATCTTGTCTNTGACTGGTTTGTCAGGAAATTTCCTAAGACAGCTTTTACATATATTAATGCGGGTATAGGCGGCACGACTTCACAGTTTGGAGTATCAAGAGTAGAAGATGATGTGCTTTCATATAAGCCTGACTTGGTTTTGATTGAGTTTTCCGTAAATGATGATAATACGGATTTTTATAAAGAAACATATGAAGGACTGGTACGCAGGGTATACGGTAATCNGTTTGAACCGGCGGTATTTTTGGTACATAACATTTGTTATGACACAGGTGTAAGNGCNGAGGAGAAGCATCGTGAGATTGGTGCGCACTACAANCTGCCAAGCGTAAGCATGAAATCTACTATTTATAAAGAAGTAGTCTCAGGTGCTATTCCAAACCGTGAAATCACGCCGGATGACCTGCATCCGAATACGNCGGGGCATGCATTGCTTGCAGAAGTAATTTGTGATTTTCTGGAAAAGGTATATGCGCAGAAAGATGAATCGGAAGANAAGTTNANTATGCCGGNNGCTCTTACGGCTAACGCATATGAGAAAGCGAAACGGTATCAGAACTATAATTGTGAACCTGTATGTAANGGATTTGTGCCTGATAATTCATTGAAAAAATATGTGACTGATATATTCCGCTGCGGATGGACNGCTTCGGATAAGGGTGCAAGCATAATATTTGAGGTTCAGGGAACNGAACTGGCGGTACAATANCGTAAGTCAGTCAATAAACCTGCGCCTATTGCTGTTGCTATAGTAGATGGNGANGANGANAATGCGGTTATATTAGATGCTAACTTTGACCAGACATGGGGTGACAGCCTTTCCATTGATACGATAGCTCATCACATTGATAATAAACTGCATAAAGTAGAAGTCAGGATAAAAGAAGCTCATGAAGATGATGCAGTTCCGTTTTATCTTACATCGCTGATTGCTTCTTATTAGGTATATTATAATATAATAGTTGGGGGAGAGATTTCATTATGTCAGGAGAAATATTATTTTTAAATCCTGTTTTTAAACAGATGATATGGGGCGGTGACAGGCTGGGAAAAGACTGGCCGTATCAGATACCCGGTGACAATACCGGAGAATGCTGGGCAGTCAGCGCACATCCAAATGGTGACTGTACCATCAAAAAAGGCACTTATGCCGGACAGACATTATCCAAACTGTGGGAAGAAAATCCTGAATTATTCGGAAATACGGGAAAAGACAGATTCCCATTGCTTGTGAAGATAATCGATGCAAAAGATGATTTGAGCATTCAGGTGCATCCTGATGATAATTATGCGAAGGTGAATGAAAACGGTTCCTTAGGCAAAACGGAATGCTGGTATGTTCTTGACAGCAGAGAAGGCGCATCCTTGGTTGTGGGTCATAATGCTGCGAACAAAGATGAACTTACAAGCATGGTAAGAGAAGGAAAATGGAATGAACTGCTTCGCGAGATTCCCGTTAAAAAAGGTGATTTCATTCAAATAGAACCGGGAACCGTACATGCTATCAAGGGCGGTCTGATGATCCTTGAGACACAGCAGAACAGCGATATTACATACAGGGTATACGATTACAATAGGCTTACGAACGGAAAACCCAGGGAGCTGCATCTTGAGAAGAGTCTGGACGTTATTACTGTACCTGCTAAGTCTGTAGATGAAAGTATTCTTGAGGCGGATAAACTGCCGGAGAATAAACTTAACCTGTTGGTTGCATGCGGCTATTATAAGGTCTGGAAACTGGATGTGACAGAAAAGTTTGAAATGCAGCAGGATCAGGACTTTATGATAATGAGCGTTATAAATGGAGAAGGTATGCTGAATGATGAGAAAATCTGCAAAGGAGATCACTTCATTCTTCCTTGCGGATATGGCGGTATCAGTATTCAGGGTAATTTGCAGTTGATAGTGTCTGCGCCGGCATAAATAAGTGGCATAAATAAGTATAGAAATGACTGGATTTTTTATCTGTAATGTGCGAAAATAAAAGAAGCGGTTATGACAGAATATGGAAGTTCATAATTCTGTTTTATACACATATTTTGTATAGATAGAATGTGGGCGAAAATAGTCTGTTAGCAAATATTATTACATAATCGAAAGGAGTTATCACATGATTTATTCAAAAGAAGTTGAAGAAATGTGTACTGTAGCACAGGGCGTACATCATGGCTGTGCTCCAATCCCAGAAGAGGCAAAATGGGTTCAGGCAAAAGAAGTAAAAGATATTTCCGGTTTGACACATGGTGTAGGCTGGTGTGCACCTCAGCAGGGCGCATGTAAGCTGACCCTGAATGTAAAAGAAGGTATCATTCAGGAAGCGCTGGTTGAGACAATCGGCTGCTCAGGTATGACACATTCAGCTGCTATGGCATCTGAAATTCTGCCGGGTCTTACCGTTATGGAAGCTCTCAATACTGACCTTGTATGTGATGCAATCAATACAGCTATGAGAGAGCTGTTTTTACAGATTGTTTACGGTCGTACCCAGTCTGCTTTCTCAGAGGAAGGTCTTCCTGTAGGTGCTGGTCTTGAAGATTTAGGAAAAGGATTAAGAAGTCAGGTCGGCACTATGTACGGCACATTAAAGAAAGGACCTCGTTATCTTGAAATGGCTGAAGGATATGTAACAGGAATTGCACTTGATGCAAATGATGAGATCATCGGTTACAAATTCGTAAGTCTTGGCAAGATGACAGACTTTATCAAAAAAGGCGATGACCCTAACACCGCATATGAAAAAGCTTGCGGACAGTATGGCCGCGTTGATGATGCTGTTAAGATTATCGATCCCAGATGCGAATAGTCAAAAATAAACAGGAGGAATAAGATAAGATGGCTTTATTTGAATCATATGAAAGAAGAATTGACAAAATCAATTCAGTATTAAATAATTACGGCATTTCTTCTATCGAGGAAGCTGAAAAAATTACAAAAGACGCTGGCTTAGATGTTTACGAGCAGGTTAAGAAAATCCAGCCTATCTGTTTTGAAAACGCTTGCTGGGCTTACACAGTCGGAGCTGCAATCGCAATCAAAAAAGGATGTAAGAAAGCAGCAGATGCTGCTGCAGCAATCGGAGAAGGTCTTCAGGCATTCTGTATTCCCGGTTCAGTTGCCGATACCCGTAAAGTAGGTCTTGGACATGGTAATTTAGGTAAGATGTTATTGGAAGAAGAGACAGACTGCTTCGCATTCTTAGCAGGTCATGAGTCTTTTGCAGCGGCAGAAGGCGCTATCGGTATCGCTGAGAAGGCTAATAAGGTTCGTCAGAAACCTCTGCGCGTTATTTTGAACGGACTTGGAAAAGACGCTGCAAAGATTATCTCCAGAATTAACGGATTCACATTCGTTGAGACAGAATATGATCCTTACACTAATGAAGTAAAGGAAATCGAGAGAATCGCTTATTCAGACGGACTTCGTTCCAAAGTAAACTGCTATGGCGCTAACTCCGTTCCGGAGGGCGTTGCAATTATGTGGAAAGAGAACGTAGACGTTTCCATTACAGGTAACTCCACCAATCCTACCAGATTCCAGCATCCGGTAGCAGGTACATATAAGAAAGAGAGAACAGAAGCCGGAAAGAAATACTTCTCAGTTGCATCAGGCGGCGGTACAGGACGTACACTTCACCCTGACAATATGGCTGCAGGTCCTGCTTCCTATGGTTTCACGGATACATTGGGACGTATGCATTCAGATGCTCAGTTCGCAGGTTCTTCTTCAGTACCGGCGCACGTTGAGATGATGGGTCTGATTGGTATGGGCAATAACCCGATGGTAGGCGCTACCGTTGCTGTTGCAGTTTCTATTGAGGAAGCTGCTAAGGCTGGGAAGTTCTAAGAAATGTAGTAAAATCAAGGGCTATCGTTGATATGAATTGTCGGCGATAGCCTTAAATTTTGCCACGTAGCACACAAGTAACACACAGGTAGCACACATGAGGTAGCACACAAAATTTTGAGTATAAAAAAGGGCATCTGCATATTACAAACACCCTATAAGTTATAATAAACCTAATTCCTTGAAATTCCTTGTATAGTCATAACCGAAAACTGTTAATAACTCAAATCCGCATCGTATATCTAAATCAATACTTTTTAGGAAGAATAGTGTATCATGTTCGCATCCGGAATTAGCTAATTCTATATTGTGAGGTATATTTGAGTGATTAAATATCCATGTATCAAGGTCAATTTTTCTATTTGCTAGTTTCGGCTTTAAATCTTTATATAATTCTATCAATACAATTTCTTTGAGTATAGGCGTTTCTTTTTGAAGTATGTATTCATGTGCATGTATCATCTCATGTAATATCGTGGATTTATTTTTGATTTGCTTTTTGTCTACAACGATTTTTCTACTATTTATATCTGTATATGCATCATACTTTGCAATGTGTTCTACTATAAATCGAAAATGTTGTTCATCTATTGCTAATCCAGTTTCAAATGTCATGTGTTTTCCATTACGTAACAGATAATCTCCTGTGATGGATTCTTTTGAAAAACACATATCATCAAATAGTTTTTCTTGAAACATTATTTCCATCATTAAATCAAATTCTGCATCTGTTTGATTGTGTAGCCAATCGTTATAAAGTTGAATGATTGAATCTTCATTATGATAATCAGATAAATTATCATTGTAAATTATAGAAAGTGTCTGTTCATCATCTATTTTGTTTATAGTTTCAATTATCAATTTCTTGTAATCCATGTACACCTCATTTCTTGAAAAGAGGGTATCGGTTGAGTGACACCCCCCTACACGTTTTATGTAACGGTTTTTTGTCCTTAAATACTTTTTAATCTTCAAGGCTTAATTCTTTCATAATTAAGTCTGGTAATGATATTGCAAGATTATCTGATATTTTAACAAGGGTTTCAAGTCGAAGTCCTTTGTTTCTCCTATATATAATTTCCTCAAGCTTGCTTTTTGATATACCACATCTTTTAGCCATTTCAGCGTTTGTAAGTTCATCAGTACCCGCGATATAAAGTAGATTATTGGCTAATTTATTGAGATATCGTTTCAATGCTATATCCTCCTTTTTATATTGCCTTGTTCATTATTCTGTAACGCCTTTCTCTTTATAAGATTTTATAACGTCCAAAATAAAGCTTATCTTTGCAATATTGCTAATGCCTTCAATCTCTTTGTTAATTTCTTCAATAACCTGTTTTCTTTCGTCTGACACATCAGCAAAGTCCTTTTTAGAAAGTTCCTCACACTGCATTTTTACATCATCGGCGATTCTGGAGATAAATGCTTTTGGCATTACCATACCTTTTTCTGCTCGGTAATATCCACCAAAATAGCTTTCCAAAAACTCAATGTCTTCGCGCAGCATGATATTTTCTATCAGGTTTCTAACATTGATATATGCGCCTAACCAGCTTATTCCATACTTTTTCCCAATAGGTTAAAACACATCCTGTTGCCGCACACTTGCAGGAAGGTCATATTCCATATATGCAAGGACGGCATCTCTTAATATATAGAATCCATTGTTTGAAGTGTCGGCTCCTATCCTAATTAGTACATCTGTTACAAGTTTTTTTCTCGAAATAATATTATTCATGATATCTTCCTTTCTTTTGGTCGGGAAGTATGTTACAATAAACATATTCCCTTTAATTGTTTTGGTGTACAGTTACTGGGTTGTCGGCTCTATGGTATTTGCGGTACTGTAGAGCCTTTTTAATTGCGACAATCAATCTGCATCAACTCCTTTCCTCATTTAGCGATTTTCTCCATTTCAGTTCTTAACTGCTCAATTGTTCTATGGGTATATACTTTTTCGGTAATATCCTCTATGGCATGTCCTACAATCAGCTTTAAGATATATTCATCAACCCCACACGCTTTTGCTTTTGTAATAAATGTGTGTCTGGCTTCATGTGGGCGGTGCTTTAGTTTTAATCTATTCATGATTTTCTGAAATCTATTGCGGTATTTATCATATGTCATATATGTACCTTGCTGTCCATTTTCGTCATTAAATAGATATTCAGATTGCAGGGCAGTAGCTTCTTGCATACGTTTTTCTATTAACGGCATTATCAATGAATGTATGGGAACGATTCTGTTTTTGCCTGCATCAGTTTTTAGACCGCCTTTCATGGTTGCGTTTTCAAGGTCTATATCTGTAACCTTTAAAATTGCTAATTCCTGTGGACGCCATCCACTGTAAATATCTATCAAGACCATATCAGCAAAAGGTATTATGTCTATGTTATCCCATAGCAGTAACACTTCATCAGGCGTAAAAGTAATAATTTCCTTTTCACGTTCTCTTTTTATTGGATTGCCATTAGCAAACATTACGGCAGCATAGTTTTTTTCCACAATATCATGTGCTAAAGAATACTTATATAGCATATTAAATAGGCTTTTCATTCTGCTTTTTGTGCTATCTCCAACATCAGCATCGAGGATAGCGCCTTCTAAGTGAGATACCCTTATGTCTTTCATTCGCATGTTATAAAGACCGTTACAATAAGCGTATGCCGCTTTGACTGTTCTGATACTAGACGCATTGGAGAGAGTAGGGAAGTAGTTTTCACTCCATTTTTCGTATACTTCCGAAAATGTAATGCTATCCGCTTTGATATCATAAGGGTTTTCGTTGTAGTCCGCGAGGGCAATCATGGCTTCTTCACGAGTGGCATAATAGCCGATTGTAAAGCGTATTTGTTTGCTTTTACCTGTGATGCTATCTAATACCCATTTATCAGTTTTGACCGCTCTAAACGGCTTAGAACGCTTTCCGGGTAGTTTGTAGATTGTGCCATACCCATTAGGTAATTTTGTGGGTTTGCCATTTCTAATACGTGGTTTTGAACTTGTGGGACTGTTCATAGGATAACCGCAATGAGGGCAAGTGGTAGCTTTGTCTGATACGTCATGTTTACATTCAGGGCATTTTAGTAAGGCCATATAATCACTTCCTTTCTATAGACAGAGTAAAAGCCATTAGGTAGTTTTATTTGCATCAGTCTTTTCATAATCATAGTGATATATTTCTTTGAGTGTATATGCAAACTCATCAATACTTCTTTGCGTGAGCTCTATTGCGCTTTTCATAGAACGGTAACTTTCAGCTAATTCAATTAGTCTTTCGGTATTAACAGGAGTTTTATTTGTTTCTGCTTCCATAAGGGAATAGAGGTATTGCAATTTTTCTTGTAATTCCTCTTTGTTACGTTCTTTTTCCTCAATTTGTTTTAGTAGAGTATCTTTTTCCGGAAGTAGTTTTCCATAATTTACAGGGCAATTTTCTTTTATATAGTTTCTCCAATAATCGAGTTGTTTTGTAATCATATGAAGTACAGCGGCATCTACATATTCAGTATTTATTTCCATTTGATTAGCAAGAAATCTGTCAGATACAAACACTTGACTACCGTCATATACAGATTGTCCGTATTCATCATAATGCCCCATGTCTGTATAATCTCCAAATAGATAATGATAAATTAATTCAAATAGGTTTGTATTTTCATAATTATCTAAAATCATGTTGAGTGTATGTAATGCGTAACCAAAACGGTTTCCATTAACATATTTTTTGCTTTTTAACAAAGCAAGTGTATTTATAGCGTTATCAGTAAGACCGGTAATTGATGATATCATTGCATTATTTCCGATTACTTGTCTGGTTTCGACGGATGAATCAATAAGCCAATCAGTAGATACACCAAAAAATTTTTTATATGCAAGTAGCAATTCTTCGTCAATCTTTACATCTAGATGCCCTGCTTCAAGTTTTTTCAGTTTGCTTAATTTTATATAAAAACCACACGTTTTTTCTAATTCATCACACAATTCTTTCTGACCGAATTTTGCTTTAGGATTCATGTCTTTACGTCTTGTTTCTTCTTCTTCACGAAGTAATTTGAAACGATTTTCCATTATCGAACCACCTTTCTAAAAGTTCGTAAGCCGAACTTATATATGAAAGGTTCGTTTTTGAGACTGTTTACGGACTTTATGAAAAATTTGGATTTTATTTGTTATGATGTAAGCAACAACAACGAAAACGAACTATAATATAAAAGTTCGATTTATGTATTGTTAGCTTACCACTTGCAAGCGGAATTGTCAACAACAACAAATTTATATGGAGGTTATTTTATGTGTAGAAAAGATATTTGTAATAGAGACATTAGAGAGTATGCCAAAAATCATAATATTCCATTATGGAAGATAGCTTCAAAACTTGGTATTAATGATGGGAATCTAAGCAGGAAATTGAGAACTGAATTACCAGCGGAAAAGAAAGCAGAAATTTTAGGAATCATTGACGATTTGGCAACAGAATAGGCGGTGATTGCATGAGTGGACGAATTAAAGTGGAAGATGCAGCGAAGTTTCTTTGCATGGATGCGCAGACAGTTCGATTGATGATTCAAAATAACCTTATTCCCGGAGCTATATGCTTTAAGCGTGGAAATAGCAAACAATACACTTACTTGATATTTGCGAAACCTTTTATTGAGGCCACTGGCTATAAGGGGGAATAGATTATGACCGTTAAAGCAAAGCAGGCGTTGAAAAAAAGGCAAGCGGAATTGATGCAAGAGTATCACCAATGGGAAGTCATGCAGACAGATTTTAGTTTTGATGAAGATTTTAATTATTTTTGTCAATGGAAGATGCAATTATTGGACGAAGAGGCTGAGCAGATACGTTGTGTTTTAGAAATGGGGTGTGTGAATGACAGACAATGAAATTTTTGCAAGTAATCTGCACCCATTTAAGATAGTGAAACGCTATGGAGACAAGGCACAATGCAGATGCCCTGCACATGATGATAAACACGCTTCATTGACAATTACAAAGGGTAGAAAGTGTACATTGTTCTACTGTCATGCAGGGTGTACCGTTGATGATGTTTTAAAGGCTGTAGGGCTTGAGAAAAAAGACACTTTTTATGATGTAGAGTCAAGAAGTCTAAATTGGAAAGCTTATGTTGAGAACAGAGAGAAGCTCAAAATTGAAGCGGTTTATAACTACGTTTCTATTAACGGTCCTTATGCTTTTACAAAGATTAGGCTTGAGGGTAAGAAGATTATCTATGGCAAATTGCAGAATGACCGTTTTGTATATGGTTTAGGGCATGATGTAGGTAGAAAGAGTTATAAAGCTATCTATGGAAGTCTAAAAGTCATAAAAAAGGCAATTGCAGAGGGCAGACCTATTTTTATACCAGAGGGCGAAAGAGACGTTGATACGTTGACTAAACAAGGGTATACAGCTTTTACTTATGGCGGGGTGAATGATTGGCAGTCAGATTTTGCTACATTGATGCAGGGAGCAGATGCTTATATATTGGCAGACAATGACGAGCCGGGAAAGCGTGTTGCTGAAACAATCCAGAACGATATCAAATCAGTTGTAAAGAGCAGTAAAATCATTGTACCTATGCCAGATATTCCAAAGGCAGATGTAACAGACTATTTTAATGCAGGAAACAGTAAGCAGGAGTTTGAGCAAATGCTACAACAAGAGCAGAAAAGCGTTAAAGAAACCGTAAGAGAGGGTGTAGCAAAACATGACACCCCTATAACACTACAAGAGCAGAAGGACAGACCTTTAGAACAAATATTAAAGACTTTACACGCTGAGCAGTACGAAACATCAGATAAAGGCTTTGGCCGGTTATTTGCAGATGTATTTAAGGACAAGCACAGATATAACCCGTCACGAAAAGATTTTATGAGGTATAACGGTAAACACTGGATTGATGATATTGAGGGATTAAGTGCGAGAGCATCAGCAAAAGCCTTATCAGATGCACTTGTCCGATATGCAATAAATGTTGATACAGAGGGCAAGTATTTAAAGGCAGTATCGACATTGTGTAATATCAGAAATCGAAACAATATGCTTCAGGATAGTAAGGATGTGTACTTTTTCAGTAATGAGCAGTTGGATGTAAATGATTATCTTTTGAATGTACAGAACGGTACGCTTGATTTAACGGATGATAAACCAAAGTTTGTTGAACATAGCCCCGATATGCTTCTTTCAAAAATATGCAATGCTGAATATGATCCTGCTGCCGATTGCAGAGAGTGGAAAAAGTTTTTAATGGAAATTATGCAGGACGATAAGGAGAAGATATTGTATCTTCAAAAGATAGCAGGACTTTCATTGACTGGAAACACAGAGCAGGAAACTTGTTTTATCCTCTATGGAAGTACCACACGAAACGGGAAAAGTACGTTTTGCGAAACACTTATACATTTATTAGGTGATTATGCTTTGACAATGAAGCCGGAAAGTTTGGCAGTAAAGCAAAATCTTGACAGCAGACAGGCAAGCGGAGATATAGCACGATTAGCAGGGTGTAGATTCTGTAACGCATCAGAACCACCAAAACGGATGCTTTTTGACACTGCTTTATTGAAATACTTGTTAGGTCGGGATTCAATCACGGCACGACATTTACACCAGAGGGAATTTTCGTTCATTCCCAAATTTAAACTTGTGATAAACACAAATTATTTACCAACGATTATAGATGATACGGTTTTTTCAAGTGGCAGGATAAATGTTATTAGTTTTGACCGACATTTTGAGCCGCAGGAACAGGACAAAGATTTAAAAAACAGATTGAGAGATAAAAGTGAAATGTCAGGCATTTTGAATTGGTGCATTGAGGGGTTGAAACTATATCGTAAAGAGGGATTAAAGCCCCCAGTAGCAGTTCAGACTGCTACTAATATCTACAGAACGGATAGCGATAAAATCGGTAACTTTATCAATGAGTGTCTTACTAAGACAGATAAAAACAGTAAAGCTAAAGATATTTATGAGGTTTATTCAAAGTGGTGTGAGGAAAACGGCTTTGGAGTAGAAAACAAGTCAAATTTCTTTGCAGAACTTAAAACTAAAGGTTTATTTGCTAACAGTGGAACGGTGGAAGGCAAGACAGTAAAAAATATCGTAAAGGGCTATACGGTGGAAACGGATTTTATTGAATACGAGGGGCAAGAGCCATTACCTTTTGATTAAGAAAAACTGGAAATGTGCAATTTGTGCAAAGTAAATGTAAATTCCCTATAAGAGTTTAACTTTAGAATGTCACATATGAAATGCACATTTTGCACAAATCCAGTAAAATCAAGGGTTTCAAGCACTTTAGCAAATTGAAGTGTGCAAAACAAATGTAAGAAATCTTACGGCTTCTTGTAACGAATTTTGGAGGAATAGGCTTAATGAATTATGTTGAGGTTTATAAAACAGTATTGGATTTTCACAGAAAACATTCCAATATTTTGAATACAGATGAATATTGGGATTCAGTAGTTTCCGAAAGTGATGCGATAGCAAAGCAGTATGACAACTGTAGATTTGTCCGCGATTTGTTATTGGCAGTAATTAGCGAACTTGAACGTAAGTCGAAGGAGATGATGCAAAATGCAGACACAACAGTATAAAGATTATATACGTAGTGATGCTTGGGAAGCTAAGAAACAGGAACGCATAGCTATTGATGGTGGTTGTGTGATGTGCGGTAGACCGATTGAACGTATTAAAAGCATACAGGTGCATCATGTGACCTATGCCAGATTAGGCAATGAGAATGTACTTACAGACCTTTGCACTTTGTGCGGTTCATGTCATAAGAAGATACATGCATATTATAACCGCAAAAGAGAGTAAAAGCTAAGTGTCACACGCAATCTTAACATCATAAAAAGAAATTTTATAAAAACTAGCTGAAATCAGCAGAAAAGAGGTAAAACATGGCAAAAAACAGTTATCCACAAAGGCAGATTGACGATTTAGAACCATCAACAGTACAAGAGATTGTTTCATCATTGAAGCAGTTGCATGACAGGGGCAAGCCGACAACAGACGAGGAAATTAAACAGCGGATTGACGAGTATTTTTCATTTTGTCAAAGCTCCAGTATTCGACCAGGCATTGAAAGCTTATGTATGGCATTACATATCAGCCGGACAACATTATTTAACTGGAACAATGGAACGAATTGCAGTGAAAAGTGTCAGGAATATGTACAGTCTGCAAAAGCATTTATTGGGGCATTTATCGAGCAGGCTATGTTAGGTGGTAAGATAAGCCCTCCAAGCGGAATCTTTCTCATGAAAAACTGGTTATCATACAAAGATGCTATTTCTATTGAAGAAAGCATACCAAACAAAGAAGAAAAACGAATATTGACGGCTGCTGAATTGCCAAAATTTAACCTATTCGATGATTCGCCGCCAAGTTGTGAGACTTTACCACAATTAGGAATAGAGGAGGTGGAGCATGACATTTAAAAACCATGTAGAAGAAGTTTTAAAAGATGAACTTGATAACATGATTAAGCAGCAGGGTTATATTTTGGAAACTGAATTTTGCATTAAAATGTGTGAAAAATATAGTTTTGCTATATATACAGTTCGCCCTATACTTAGAAGAATTTATCCCGAAATGTCGCTAATAAAGAGGCGTATGTCGGACGAATTAAAGCGGTTTTACGGACTGTCAATAAAGGGATGTCCGATTATGTATATGCCGGATAAATGATTCTTATGGTAACTATCAAATTTATCACAAAGAAAGTGAGGTTTAGTATGACATTAGCAGAATATGAACACATGAAAAAAGTATGTGATTATGTGTTTTCAGCACCACCAAACAGCGCGGAACGTGAACGGCGGCTTGCGCAGATAAGCGAAAAAGATAATGAAAGGCTATGGGATTTTTATTCTGGGCTGTGTTCCGGCAGAATCAAACGACCTGAAAGCCAAACAAAGAAAAGTGAGGTATGCGACATGGAGCAGAAAAAGAAAATTGAAAATTATGAGGATTTTAAGAAAGCATTAACAAAATCTAGCTGTTATCAAACATTAGTTGAATTAAAACAAAGCAGTCCAGACCGCTATAAATATTATCAAGAAAGACTGGAAAAAGAGAAAGCGAGGTAAAATGTTATGACTTTTGAAGAATGGAAAAAAATTAAATCAATTCGGGGAACAGATAACCAAAAAATTATTTGGGATTTTGAGCGGAATAATCCGGGATTGGCAGCACTATTTGCACAAAAGGAGCAGGAGGAACAAGAGCAAATGCGAAATATTATGAAAGAACCAGACAGGATGGCACGTTGGCGGCAGATAGCAAAAGCGACACATGATCCAGAATTTGCAATACGGCGAGCAAAAGAAGTAATGTAGAAAGTGAGGTATGACATCATGGAAGTTATGGAAAATGCAAAAATAACACTTTCGGAAATGCTGGAAGCAGCCGGAAAAGACGGCATCACTGATGGACAAGCACTTGTTGCTATTACAAGTCAAGGAATTGACTACTATGCTGCTCTTAAGTCCTTACCGGACATTTGCCAAGAAATAGGAGCAGAGCGGACAACGGCTCCCAATGGAATAACATTTCTGCATCACAAGCCAAAAGAAAAGAAAAAACCGGAAGAATCAGCAGCGGTAAGGCTTGCAAGAAAGTTGGGCAAGCAAACAACAGGAGAAATAGAAAGAGAAAAAATCCTGAACTATTATAGATAGAAAGTAGGTTTTAATATGGCAATAACCGCAGAATGGGCTATAAATCAGCTTTATTCTTCCTACGGCAAGTTTGGGGTATCTAAAGACCTAATAACAAGGCTTTTTAATGACGGCATAGAGCAACAGGGCTTTACACCAATAATCACCTATAATTTGCTTAGAATGAGTCTGGGAAAAGAATTTAAGCAGCATGAATATTTCTCTTTAGAAGATGTAATGGCGATAACTGGTGAGAGTCGGGAAGAACTTTTACAGAGGATAGAGCAATGTCGGCAAGAATTGATAGAAGCCGGAGAAAATCCAGATGATTATTTTAAGCCTGTAGAGCCACAGAAGGCGGCAGTTTATTATTTTCCTAACGGTTTACATTAACGGTAATTAGTTCTTGAATATGCTTTAAGCGTATGTTATATTAGAAATGTGAATAGGAAAAACAACCGCCCACAAGGTGGGTTGACCAAGTATGATGATAGAAATTCCACCCCGTACTCAGCCAAAGTTTAGGGGTGGTTTTTCTATGTAGCTTTACTTACAAAACGTAAAAACGAATGTAAGCAATGCCAAAAGGAATAGACCAAAGGTCATTACGTCCTTAAAATCGAAATGATTTTTCATAGGCATCACCTCCATTCAATATGAATATCGGGTCAGCCCACCCTGCAACACGGTTGTTTTCCTGTCTGTCATTCTAGCATATTCTTTCTTTTTAGGCAAATTAATATTTCTGTCATTTGACTAATAATGCATGTAATGTGTAATAGGTTTGCTGACTATCCAAATAACTGTAAGTTTGCAATGCTAGTATCAAAAATAATGTATATACACATAGTATCAAAAGTCGTTGACAACAACAATAATAAGAGATATAATAATAGTATCAAAACAAACGAACGATAGAAATGATACTAAAAGAGAGAGGGCATTGCTAATGTGTATGTATGGATATTGTAGGATAAGTACAAAGCAGCAGAGCATTGATAGACAGATAAGAAATATTAAGAGCAGTTATGATAAGGCTGTAATAATACAAGAAGTATATACAGGAACAAAGCAGGATAGACCAGAATGGAATAAGCTGTATAAGAGAGCGAAAGCAGGAGATACAATCATTTTTGATAGTGTATCACGAATGAGCAGGAACGCAGACGAAGGCTTTTGTCTGTATGAGGAACTGTATAATAAAGGTATAGAGCTTGTTTTTCTGAAAGAGCCGCACATCAATACAAGCACATATAAGAAAGCCTTAGAAAGTAATATATCAATGACTGGGACAAATGTTGATTTTATTTTAGAGGGTGTAAATAAATATCTTATGTCACTTGCAAAAGAGCAGATAAGACTTGCATTTGAGCAATCAGAGAAAGAAGTACAGGACTTGCATCAGAGAACAAAAGAGGGCATAGAAACAGCAAGATTAAATGGTAAGCAGATAGGACAGAAGCAAGGAGTAAAGTTGACAACAAAGAAATCTATTGAAGCAAAAAAGCAGATACAGAAGCATAGCAAAGATTTTAATGGTACTTTGTCAGATGCAGATTGCATGAAGCTGATAGGGCTTGCAAGGAATACATTCTATAAATATAAACGAGAAATGAAAGCAGAATAATGATTGCTTAGGCGGAGTTCGTATGGACTGCTGCCTTTTTCTTTGGCAGTATGTAGTAGGTGGGGGTTTTATATGAAATCGTACACAATCCCTACTAAGCGGCTTTTTCTGCCGGACATTTTCAAAAAGGCTTAGTCCTGCTGCCAGTATAAATTATCTAAATATACAAAAAGGCGGTTTTGTGATAATATAAAAGAGAAGTCACTACTTCCTACTGTTAGACTTCTCTTTAATATCCTGCATCTACTCAAAATTATATCAAAGGGGTAGGTGCATTGCAATGACGAATGAGCAAATAGTTACTGAAATTAGGAACGGTTATTCTGTAACGGATAATATGCAATTACTGTATGAAAGCAATCTGCCATTGATTAAAAAATTCATAAAGCCATATACTGCCTATGAGTGCGAAGCTGACCTATTGCAAGAATCTTATTTTGGACTATGGGAAGCAGTACAGCATTATGAAACATCTGAGAATGTGTTATTTATGACATATGCCGTGTATTGGATAAGGCAGTCAGTACAACGCTATATTGAAAAGTGTGGCTCTACGGTGCGAATACCGAGCCACACAAGACAGAAAATGACACGTTACAATAAAACCGTACATGAGTTAGAATATAAATTATGCAGAATGCCTACAGATAAAGAAATAGTTGACAGAATGAATATATCTATAGAACTGCTGCCAGAATTAAAAATACAGATGCAGGGGGTGGCTAGTTTAGATACTCCTATAGCAGATGATAATAGTTTGATACTTGCGGATGCCATACAGGCTGATTTTAACCTTGAAAATGAAACGATAGATAAAATGTATGCAGAACACTCTAAAAGCGAATTATGGGACATTGTGGAGCGTTTCACAAGCGATAGAGAGAACAGTATAATAAGAGAGATATTCATAAATAATCGGACAATGGCGGCAATTGCTAGAGAGCAGGGCATATCATTAGATAGGATAAGGCAGATTAAAGAAAAAGGCTTGCGAAGGATGCGGATTGGTAAGGCGAAGCGTGAGTTGTTAGAAAAATTTGATATTGTGGAAGCCGGGGCATATAGAAACAGCATGAGTAAATATAATGAGCATGGTTTCACTTCTACGGTGGAGTATATAGCTTTGCGCAGGGCAGAGATACAGGCAGAGTATGAAGAACGAAAGAAACAGATTGAAATTATGTTTAGTCAGAGTAAAAGAGTGTGTCTTTGAGTGTTTCAGGATAGATAAAAATATTCATACGTCACACACAAGTAGCACACAAATAGCCTTAAAATCCTTATAAAATCAATACTTGCAGTTTCTATCGAGGAAGCTGCTAAGGCTGGGAAATTCTAAAGAATTTATCGAAAGTTCTAATGAATTTGTCGGGAATTATAAGGAAATACCATAAAATGGCTTAAATTGAGAGCTAATCAAGTCGTGATACGGTTTGATCGGCTCTCATTTTTTGTTATAGATAAAAAAGGAATACGATATTCAATATCGACTGCAAAAATTGTGCATTATTTGTGAATTTTATTTTATATATATTTATTTTCTTGCAAAATTGTGTTAAATTAATTTAGATGGTTTTTAGAACTACGGAAAGAATAAAATATGAGAGAGAAGGATATATAAAATGGCGAACAATA
>JAAUZS010000130.1 GCA_014804495.1 Lachnospiraceae bacterium | reverse complement strand
TGTATAGGATGAAGATTTTTGGTATTTGGTTTTGAGGGCATGTCCCTTATATTTTCCTCGATAGCTCAATGGTAGAGCACACGGCTGTTAACCGTGGGGTTGTAGGTTCGAGCCCTACTCGGGGAGTAAAAAACCTGTAAACATCAATGTTTGCGGGTTTTGTTTTGTTAAAAATTTTCATCGTCAGATGAAGAGATAGATAGTATGGCTGCAAAAATAACCATAATGGTGGAGATATGGCATATGGTATAGATATAAAAGGAAGATATATAGAAGTTCCATTTATTGGAATGGATGATGAGGGAATGCAAGTTATCGGAAATGATTTTGATGAGTTTATCAAATAATATATGAGAAAAATCATAGGAATAGAGAAATAAGATTAGTAATAAACTGCAAAGAAAATGGAATTTTAGCAGAATTATTGTATTTTGACAGTAAGATTTATATAATATAATTAAAGAAAAGAGAATCCAAAAGGAATATTATAATAAGATAAAATGTTAGTTGAGAATAGGAAGATAGCAGGTATGAAAGGCAGGTAATCTATATGTCTATTATAGGATATTATGATGGGACAGCGGTCCAAGTGAACGGACAACTTCAAATGAATCAAAGGGTTGTTGTTATACCAATAGAAAATGAAGCGAACTTAATGGATACAGCAGCGGGAGGACTCCATAAATATGCAGATCCATCTATGATCGGATTGGAAAAAGATGCGTGGAGAGAGGCAGTGGTGAAAAAGCATGTTCAAAAATAGTCATATGTTGGACGCGAATGCCGTGTTGAGATTTTTGCTCCAGGATATTGAAGAGCAGTTTCAAGAGGTGAAAGCGGTTATTAAAAGAGAACGTTGTTATGTAACACTTGAAGTAATGGCGGAAGTTTGTTATGTTTTGGAAGGCTTATATCAGGTTTCGAGAGAGGATATAGTAGATAATTTTCGCAAAATAAATTTTGATGTGATAAACAATTGCAGAAACAGTTGAGAAATATCGAAAATTTATAGCTGTGTAACGGCAGGGATAAGGAAAAGAGTTATCCCTGCCATTCTTTTACCCACAAATATATTCGGTGAAAAGAGGACAAAAACGCCTTTCACAGCGGTTAATCCTATAGTGATAAGGTATCGGCGAAGGACAGTGACGCCATACAGGAGTTAAATGAGGCAGTCCAGAAGAAGGAGTTCGTCATCCTCTTAGAGTAAAATTACCATATTCCCAATATATGCTGCATCAGCAGGCTGACTCCTGTGATACCAACCCAGCAGCAAAATCCCATAACAATAGGCTTTCCACCTGTTTTTATCAACTTGACAATATCGGTATTCAGACCAATTGCAGCCATGGCGAGCACGATGAAGAATTTACTCAGCTCCTTAATTGGAGAGAATATACTTGCGTCTACGCCCATGGAGACGGATATCGTAGTAATCACTGACGCGGCAACAAAATATAAGATAAAAAACGGGAATATCTGTTTCAGACTCACTTTCTTTCCGGATTCGCCATCCCTTTTTTCGTTTCGGGTGCGGATTAGCGCAAGCACAAGCGTGATTGGAATAATTGCGAGAGTTCTGGTGAGCTTTACGGTAACGGCAGTGTCAAGTGTTGCGGAGCCGAGATTCCACATGCTGTCCCAGGTGGAGGCAGCGGCAGTGACAGAGGAAGTATCATTCACTGCAGTTCCGGCAAAGATACCGAAAGCCTCCCCTGTATCAGTTGCAAAACCAACCAATTTGCCAAAGGTAGGAAAAAGCAAAGCCGCCAACACATTGAAGAAAAAAATAACGGAAATTGCCTGAGCGACCTCCTCGTCATCAGCGTCAATCACCGGAGCTGTAGCCGCAATTGCAGAGCCGCCGCAGATGGAGGAGCCGACGCCGACCAGGGTAGAAATCCTGCTCGGGATGTGCATGGTCTTATGTAGTATATATGCAATAATGAGTGATGTTGCAATCGTACTGATAATGATAGGAAGGGATTGTTTTCCTGTCTCAACGATAACTGCCAGGTTCATGCCGAAGCCGAGCAGAACAACCGCCCACTGTAAAATCTTCTTGGAAGTAAACTTAATGCCGCTCTCAAAGCAGGATTTGTCTTTGATAAATAAGGTAATGATCATGCCGGCAATAATGGCAATCACTGCTCCTCCTATGATAGGGAACTGTTTTCCCAGAAACCATGAAGGCACTGCGATAATCAGGCATAAAAGCAGACCTTTTGAGTTTTTTGTTATAAATTCCATATCTGTAATCCACCTTTACTATTATTCTTTTTCAATTCATTATAAGCCATTATAAGAAATCTTAGATAATTTGTCTATAATGAAATTGACCGGTCGGTATGATGCCAGCTTCATGAAGTCTGTAATATTTAGAATTATAATATTAATCCCGTAAACATCAAGGTTTACGGGATTCTTAAAGACAATCAACAATTCTTCTATGAGATTTTCTTCTTCCATGCTGCAATTTGTGAAAACAATTTTTCTATATCAATCTTGGAAAAATCTGTCACATCTACTTTTATCTGTCCGCCATCAACACAAAAAGTATCAAATCCTCTTTGCTCTGCAGCGTGAACATATGCTTCATAAGAAATAGCGGAAGCTTTTATTTCCTCAAGGCTGCGCTTTTTCTTTTCCGGATAGCAGTCGTTCACGACATGACCTCTGTGCCTGTCAGGGCTGACGTCACGTTCCAGAAAACGCTGGTATATTACTTTGTAATCTCCTGTTAAAGTAATTGTCAGTGCGGCATATTGATATTTTTCCAGAAGGCTCCTGATTCCGTCTTCCGATGAATGCTCAAAATTGTTCTCCAGGATAAAAGGCTGTCCTGATTTCATAAGCTGTCCTGCAACATAATACATGATTTCCATGCTGGCAATTCCGAGATTTACTTTTTCCGCCCTTGACTGAAAGCCGATATTATCAAACAGAAATTCCTTAATGGAATCCTTGGAAATGACCGGCAGACTAAACTTTTCTGATATCGCCTTTGCCATAGTGCTTTTTCCTGCTGCCGGCATTCCTGCCACTAATATACAATACATTCGTTCATGCTCCTGTAAGATCAACTGTTTCTATAATCACATTTTATTATATCACATCCTGTCAACAGCCTGTCTCTCCCACGCTTCCGCCTGTTTTAAGAGTTCTGCTATTGCCGTTCTGTTTTTCTTAGCCGACATATCAAGAGATTTTTTCATCTCAAAGGCTTTTTGCCAGTTTTCGTAGATGGATTTATATAGCGTGGCAAGTTCCTGTAATTCATGCCTTTCAAAGAATTTCCACGCATACCATTTTAATGGGGCATAGGTTCCCAGAAAATACTCCAGATTCCATGAACATGCCAATTCTGTGTTCTCGCTCTCCAAATGCTTAATAAGTGCGGGATAGGCTTCCAGTCCACTGGCATTTTCGCACCATTCATTGCCGAGCAAATGGTTTTTGGCAGTTTTCAGAGCGTCGCTGAGAATTTCTTCTTGGGACTTTTCTGCTTTTCCTGTAATGGTCAGCACATTTAGGATTGGAATCTCACGCTTACCCAATTGGGCATAGTCCATTTCGCTTTCTTGACCAGTGATGGGTAATGTTGCGAATTTTTTTGCCGGATCATGTCTATTGCTTCTATCCGCCGTTTTTCCTCCGCATCATCCTGCCCCCACATTCTTTCAATATAGTTGCAGTGTATGCCGCCGCTCTCCACGCAGCTTTTTTGCAGGTCAAACTGCCAGATGCTGGTTGCGCTGGGACAGAGGTCGGGTGACACCCACATACGGAATGCAAACCCGCTGGATGCTATTATATTCTCTGTCAGCTCTGAAAACGGGCTGTTTTTTACGGCGCAGCACAAGGCTTTCGCAAAAGAAAATAAGTAACCTGTGGAGTCGAAGACTCCGTCCCATGTAGTGTTCAGTTTCTTCATTATGAATTTTCCTCCTACTGTTTTGATTTTTATATGAATACATATACTAGCCGACAAAGCTCACGCCTGTCCTTATTTCTTCTCCAAAGGTATATAGATATCTTCCGAAAACCGCCTGCTTTTCTCACAATAGCACTCAAATTCGTAACCGCTTTTGCGTACATATCCGCTGTCCTTAAACCATTCTTTAATGTAGTCCCATGTTCCGTGAATCTGGGATACAAAAGTATCCTGTGTTGCTTCCGGAGTGGAAAATATCGCATATAAGCCACCCGGAATGCAAAGTTTCTGAGTATTCTGAGTATCACCTGCGGCATATTCGGAAGGAATACCGATATAGTAATCCAGTTTGTTTTCTTCATGATTAAAGTCGCTCACACCATAATCGAGAACCTCTCTTCCGCCGGATAGTTTTTTTGACAATCCTCTGGCATTGTACTTATTCCAGAAATTAGGAATTATCTCTTCATCACATTTATATACCGTCAAAGAAAAAGACTGGATTTCCAAAATACGGGGAAGCATGGAAAAATCTTTTGTTTCAAGGCGGAACCTTTCATACAATTTCAGACTGTTCTGTGCCTCTTTGTACTCCGTGGGTAAAATATGATGCTCCATTTTGAATGCTCTCACAAAATTCTCCTTGGAGTTGAATCCGTATTGGAACGCAATGGGCGATATATAGCTGTTTCCATGTATGATTTCTTTGGAAATTTCGGTAATCCTGCGTTTTCGGATATAGTTTGCGGGGGTCAATCCCACCACATCACGAAATATACGAAGAAAGTGATAGGGAGAATATCCGATCACTTTTGCGCAGTCTGCCAGAGTGAGCTCATGCTGTAAATTTTCTTCTATATAATCTATAGCTTTTTCTATATGTTTCAAATAATCCATTTTGTTCCCCATGTAAATTATAAATAGTAATTATAAACTTATTATACCTATTTTTTATTCAGGAGAGTTGATAAAAATTGCGGAATATATATTTAATCTCTGATAGAATTCATAAATATTGAATTGAATTTTTCAAGCTGGTCGTAGATGATTCCGTGTCCGCTGTCGGTTAAGGTTATGAGCTTTGAACCGCTAATGTTCTGGTGCTGAATTTTGGCAAGCTCTTTTGAAACAATAAGGTCTTTATCACCATGAATGATGTAGGTCGGAACATGGACATGGGAAAAATCCTTTTGCACATCCTCATCACGCAACGCAATACAGCTTTTTATTGTTCCGATTCCCGACGCTGACAACGCAANGTCTCTAAACCAGTCTATAACTGCNTCCGAATGCGGGCAGGCAAAAAGCTGTTCNCTGAAGTTCTGGCATANTTGGGGTCTNTCGGTTTCTGCAAGNNTTATCAGGGCATTAACTTCATGTACAGGTTTTCCGTATGGAAAGTCNAANCGTCTGGCAAAGCTNGGGGCTGCGGCGGAAAGGAGAATCAGCTTGCATACGCCGGTTCCCTTGAATCGCCTCATATATCTTAAGGCAATCGCGCCGCCCATGGAAAAACCTNCTAATATAAATTTTTGCAGGCGAAGCTGCCTGACTATCTGAAAGATATCGGCTGACATCTGGTTGTAAGTATATCCGCATNCAGGCGTATCCGACATGCCGAAGCCTCTTAAATCCACTGCTATTACACGATATCCGCAATCCGTGAGCANATTAATCTGATATTCAAAGATTTTGTGGGAAAGCGGCCATCCGTGGATGAGAAAGATAGCTGGCTTTGCTTGTGGGTTATAGTCGTAGACGGCGATTTTGGTACCGTCGGTTGAGGTTATATAATACATAGATACCTTCATAAATAGGTTTTATATATATTATGCGGTTGGCTTTGTCATGGCTAAAAAATATTTTGGTAAAAATTAACCGAAATATCTTTTAGAAGTGATTAATATGTAGCATGAAATATGTTATACTTTGTTATGTAATTTTGTTTCCGTACAAATCATAAAATTGTAATCGGGATTCGTGGAGGAAAATCATGATGAAAAAAACAATAAAAATCGTTTCGAAGACATTNGTATGTATTGCGGTTCTTGTATTGGTGATTAGCTTATCAGCTTGCGGAAATAACGGAAGCAATACAGAATCAAAATCCTTATATGAGCAGGGNCTGGAAATAATTCAAATCATGGTTGAAATGACNCGTACCGAAGNATATGTAGATCTTCTGCTTACCGGAAGCAGTGATATTAAGTCCGTTATTCAAAATATAGGTGAAGGCGACTATACAGCTCCGAAAGCCGTATATGCGATTTCTGCTGATGATGAAAACTTTATTACAATGTTTATGACAATGGNAGGACTGGATAATTTGGATAATGTTTCTGACGAATTAAAATCTTTTATTACTCAGAAAGCNATTGGTTCTTTAATGACACAGATAAATGGTATGAGTGGTGTTGAAAACTTAGCCGCAAGCAGTGTGTGTACTGTCGGAAAGACTTTTGTAAACGAGAATGTTAATGAAAATGTAATNTATCTGTANACATATGATAATGCTGCTCCGGTAGCTGTAACATTCATTGTTGGCGAAGAACATGCAATCTCTGCAAATGGTGTTTTTGTAATGTATGAAGGATTTAGTTGTGGTTCGGCAGATGAGATTAAGTCTTTCTCTTTCTTCAGAGGCACTACAGTTGAAGTAACAGAGGTTCTCCCAGAAAAATAAATTATGGTAAATATACAGAATTTTGGAGGACGAATGAATGAAAATCGAGCTAATTGGAACAAAGGCAGTAATCTTTGATATGGATGGCGTAATTTTTGATTCTGAACGAGCCGTATATAACTGCTGGCTGGAATTGGCCGCTAAATATAATTTTAAGGACATAGAAATGGTATATAGAAGATGCATAGGCGTTAACTCGGCAGCGACGCGAAAGATTTTTCTGGATCATTATGGAGAGGATTTTCCTTTTGATGAGTATTGTGCCGAATTCTCTAAGAATTACCATGCCAGATATGATANCGGGCGGCTGCCGATGAAACCGGGAATAAGGGAATTGCTTATTAGCTTGAAGGAGAAAAAATACAGGATTGCGATTGCATCGTCTACCAGAACCGCAGTCGTCGAAAAACAAATTGAAGATGCAGGATTAAGAGAATATTTTGANGTAATTGTCGGCGGGGATATGGTTGAGAGAAGTAAACCTGAACCGGATATTTTCTTAAGGGCTGCGGANTTGTTAGAGGTGACGGCGGAAAAAGTTTATGTTATAGAAGACTCATATAATGGAATNCGGGCAGCCNTTGCAGGAGGGATGATTCCTATTATGGTGCCGGATATGATTGAACCCGATAATGAGATGAAAGAAAAGGCCAAGTATATTTTCAAGGATTTATATGAGGTGAAAGAATTATTATAATTCCCTCTTGCCAAATGAGCTAAGTTGTGGTAATATGTTGTACGTTAGGTTATCACTGAGGTGATGGGGCGCAGCGGCTGCCCGTTAGAAAACAGATTGCGGCTCCGTGGTCAAGAGGTTAAGACATCGCCCTTTCACGGCGGTAACACGGGTTCAATTCCCGTCGGAGTCATTTAGTTAGAAAGTATATGGACCTTTAGCTCAGTTGGTTAGAGCAACCGGCTCATAACCGGTCGGTCCTGGGTTCGAGTCCCCGAAGGTCCACTTTTTAATAATAAATATAATTAAAGCACAATGGCCCGGTGGCTCAGCTGGTTAGAGCGCCGCCCTGTCACGGCGGAGGTCGTGGGTTCGAACCCCATCCGGGTCGTAAGAAAAAATTCTATTGGGATCTTAGCTCAGCTGGGAGAGCATCTGCCTTACAAGCAGAGGGTCATAGGTTCGAGCCCTATAGGTCCCACTATCCGCAGACGCGGAATGAATGGTGTCGATATTAGGCATCACATACTAAGCAGGTATGGTGGAATAGGCAGACACAAGAGACTTAAAATCTCTCGGGGGCGACTCCGTGCCGGTTCAAGTCCGGCTACCTGCATTAACACTAATTTCATAGTGCAATGTAACGAAGGTCAGGCTAAACCGCCTGACTTTTTGTTTTAAAATCGAATAAGTTGAAAGGGGCAATACATATGGAAGAGCGTCTGAAAAGTTATATAGCCACGATGGAAAAGCTGGCTGAATCATGGGAAAAAGAAAACGGAACGATGATGGATGAGCAGGAGAAAAACAGGCAGATGGAAGATTTGCTGATACAGATTGGCTTTTTCCAGCATGAGAGGCTGGTACATCTGATTGTGACGGTAACTTTTGCATTGCTTACCATGCTTGCAATATTGGGAGTGATGCTTGAGCCGCAGCCGGCATTGTTTATATTGATTTTATTGTTGGTAGTGTTGCTTGTACCTTATATACGCCATTATTATATTCTGGAAAATGGGGTACAGAAGCTGTATAAGTATTATGATAAGCTGATGAAGCTGTAATTAGGGCATGAAAAAAGCAGGATACGGGAGTCGAACCCGCCTCCTCGGCTTGGGAAGCCGATGTACTACCGATGTACTAATCCTGCATATTTATATCCATAGAAGCGAAAAAATAAAACATCCCAATAAGAATTACGAAGTAATTCTTGTAGCTCAGGCTGCGGAGCCTGAGCTTATTATATCATTAAATTGGTCAAATGGAAAGAAAAAATTTTCTTGACAAATCCAATCAATGTGATATCATTATGATATCAAAAAGAAAAGCTTACAAAATGAGGAAGGGTCAGGTATAATTATGGAAGAGAAAATTTTATCAGGAAAGAAAAACGGAATGCCGGTGATGCTTGGTATTATAGCATTATATATACTGGCAATTGTGGGTATTGTTACAGGAGCTGTAGGCGTAAGCGCATCATCAGATGCAGGGCATACGAATCCGGCGTTTGTGGCGCTTTTAGTCGTTTGCATAATTGCAGTAGTGCTTGGATGGATACCTTTGTGCGGACTGCATGTGTTAAAGCCGCAGGAAGCTCTGGTATTGACACTATTCGGAAAATATATCGGAACATTGAAGGAAGAAGGGTTCTACTTCGTGAATCCATTCTGTACCAGCATAAATCCTGCGGCTAAGACGAAGCTGAGTCAGAGCGGCGACGTGAATCCGGGTTCGGGTTCTATGGGCTCCATACTTACGATACAAGGTTCGGGGGCTTCGGTAGATGTCGTTACAAATAATAAAATTTCCTTAAAAGTAATGACGCTTAACAACAACAGGCAGAAAATCAATGACTGTCTGGGAAATCCTGTAGAAATAGGAATTGCCGTGACATGGCGCATCGTAGATACGGCGAAAGCGGTATTTAATGTAGATAATTATAAGGAATTTTTATCACTGCAATGCGACAGTGCGCTTAGAAATATTGTGCGTATATATCCGTATGATGTTGCGCCGAATGTAGATACGACTGGTGACGGTGTGGCTGACGAAGGAAGTCTTCGCGGTTCCAGCGAGATTGTTGCAGGAAGGATAAGGGATGAGATTCAGGAGCGCGTAGATGAGGCCGGGATTGAGATAATTGAGGCGAGAATCACATATCTGGCTTATGCACCGGAGATTGCAGCAGTCATGTTACAGAGGCAGCAGGCGTCAGCCATAATCGATGCGAGAAAGATGATCGTAGACGGCGCTGTTGGAATGGTCGAGATGGCATTGGAACGTTTGAACGAGAAGAATACGGTAGTATTGGATGAAGAGCGCAAGGCGGCAATGGTATCTAATCTTCTGGTAGTATTATGCGGAAATCATGACGCACAGCCGGTTGTAAATTCAGGAAGTCTTTATTAATAAGGGTATAGGTTGAGTAATTATGGGTGATTCNGGCAAGAAACAGGTTCCATTAAGGCTTTCTTCCAAACTATATGACGCTGTTGCGGCATGGGCGGAAGATGATTTTCGCTCTGTCAACGGACAGATTGAATATCTTCTTACAGAATGCGTGAGGCAGCGCAAGAAAAACGGTAAATATGTTTCCGATGAAATAGATGTGCCGCCGGAGCTTGATATAAAGTAGAAATATTAAGCNCACAAATTGGGNAGAATGGAGAGGGTGAGATATGAATCATGGAAAGAAGATGATAGCGCCGATTGTGATTGCTGTTATTATAATTGCCTATTATGTAGGGATTGCNGNGCTTTTTGCATCTGTAACAGGNATTCCGGNGATTATCAGNNTTTTAATGATAGTGATACCGCTTATTCTGGCGGCTGTGATGGTNGGTGTATTAATAAGCAGAATAAAAGAAATTCAAGGAGGAGAAGAAGATGATCTTAGTCAATACTGATTACATTAGCGGAAAGGAATTGGAGATGCTTGGACTGGTAAAAGGCAGCACGATTCAGTCAAAGAATATCGGAAAAGATATTACGCAGGGATTTAAAACTTTAGTAGGCGGAGAGTTAGGGGCATACACNGAAATGATGAATGATGCCAGGGCGCTTGCTACGAAGCGTATGGTGGAAGAAGCTGTTGCAATGGGNGCAGATGCGGTTGTCAATATTCGTTACGCTTCCTCAGCAGTTATGCAGGGAGCGGCAGAGGTAATGGCATACGGTACTGCCGTAAAATTTAAGTAGTAATATACGAAGGTGAGGAAACAATGATGGAGGGGCGAAAAGGCGGATATTTTGAAGCGGCGCTTTCAGACTTTATGTTCGATGTGGCGGCAGGCGGTGCAATAAGGCATCTGACCGACAGAGGTCATTCCGTGGAGCAGATTATGAAAGAACTGGATTATCCGGTTGCCCGNTCCAAAGTTGAAAAAGCAGTATACAGGTATCTTGTGGAATCCGGAATTTTACGCTCAGAACTGCCTGTAGAAGATGAGAAAATTCGAATACATCATTTGCAGGCAGGAAAGGAAAAGGATAGAAATAGCTTTAAGTCGGCATTGGTTAAGCACATTGAGACATATGGGGAGGAAAACTCATATATGGAGTGTCCTTTCGGATTATGGACAAAGGATGATGAAAAGAAGCTAAATCAGGCGATGNAAGTCCTNACCTCNAGAGAGAANGAATACATTCTTGGTATAAANTGGGAGCATAATATGATGTATCACAGGTTGAATGGACGAATGCGTGAAATAGGNATGAAGCTGGGAGCCGATACNGACGAAGAATGGAGCTTCTTCTTTATATGCGNTAAATTAAGGTGATTGACTTAATAAAATCCCATGGAAGGTGAGGCGTATGGTGAAATATAAAGTAAGGATAGCAATTATAGTAATTATNCTGATGTTTATTTCAGTCTGTATTGCAAATTATTATGTTATAGAAGATGAAAACGGATACAGTAAATATGAAATTAATAAAGCAATAGAATCTGCAAATGAATATATGGTCGAAATTGCCGATAGTGATAGTCAAAATGATCAGCACGAGAGCCAAATATGGGAATGGCAAAAGATAATATATGATGTGGAAAGATCTAAAAGAAATGCAAATAAAACACCACAGCGAGAGCAATTTGANCACCTTATTTTTCTTTATACAGATGTGGAATATACAGTAACATATATAANGGGAGAAACTGTTACTCAAAACCTGCCNGAATATGGTTTATGGCTTGGAAAAGAAGCGGACAGTAAAAAATGGGAAGTGATTGGTTNCGGTTACTAGAGTTTTTTCGCTAGAGTTTTTTCTTTATATNCGGCAAATTAAGGTAATTGACTTTTATTAACAGCCATGCTAAGATATCTTACGAATGAAAAATGTATACGGTACGGAGGAGACGACATGAAAAAAATTATTACACTTTTATTGACAGNATTAATGGTAGCTGCGCTTGCAGGCTGTGGTATTCCGGGACTTGATGGCNGTAGTTCCTCAAGAACGGCTGAAGAAATCTTATCAGGGAGCGATTCAAAAGATATTGATGATTCAAAGGATTCTGATGACTCGAAAGAATCTGATGATTCAGAAGAATCCGATGACTCAGATGAATCTGATACATATACTGTACCGGAAGCGGGATATCCTGATGAATACGGATATGCAGAAGGAACTTTCGGCGATGCCATGCATACTGCTTTTTTTGAATATACTGTGAACAGCGCTTATCTTTGCGATGAGTATGAAGGTTATGAGCCTTCGGAAGGAAATACGTTTTTAGTAGCTGATGTAACAGTACATAATCCATATACATACACTGTTCCTATGTACGATACGGATTTTCAGGTGCAGTGGGATTCAGATGCTGAGGATGCATTTGGTTATCCTATCACAGCTTATATGGATGAAGATGAGGATATAGATGATAGTATGCTTCCACAGGAATACGAAGTGAGAAGATTTGAAGACCGCAATGGTATTCTGGTGTATGAAGTACCCGAGGGAGAAAATTATTTCTCAATTTCTTACTTAGAGATATATGAAGACGGCACTGAGGGCGATGTTTTCTTTGTATACTTTAGCGCTGATTACGAATAAAAGAAATATAAGTATATTCCTATGATTTTCTCAAAGAAGATCATGGGATTTTATTTTTTGGTAGAAAAAGGACATAATTCGTGGTATTATATACTATATGTTTAATTATTAAAGGAGAAATATCGTGGCGGGTCGAATAAAATGGAACGATAGGTATAATATCGGAGTAGACGTTATTGACAAAGAACATAAAAAGCTCTTTAAAATCATGGATAAATTACTTTCCTTTGAAGACGGAGAAGAGAAAAATGAATGGGTCTGTCAGGAGGGTATTAAATACTTTAAAGATCATGCAGTCAGACACTTTGCAGACGAAGAAGAGTATATGAGATCGATTAACTATAGTGAATATGATATTCACAAGCGTATTCATGACGATTTCCGAAGGAATACTCTTCCGGAACTTGAGAATGAGTTGAAACAATCAAATTACTCTACGGAAGCGGTTAATCATTTTCTTGGCGTCAGCGTAGGCTGGCTGGTGGGACATACTCTGATGGAGGATCATGCTATAGTCGGAAAGGCTAAGAATAAATGGGTGGATCTTTTGCCTCAGGAAGAGCATGATGCTATCAGAGATATAATCATTGAGCTTGTTCAGAACACGTTTAATCTGGAATCAAGGGAAATAAGTGAAAGCTACGGCGGAGAGCAGTTTGGAAACGGAGTATATTATCGTCTGGTTCATGGTAATAAGAGCGGCGAAAGATGCGAATCCATTTTGGTTTTTGAGGACAGGCTTCTTGTCAATACAGTTGGTAAGATGATTGGTGAAAAAACCAAGAAGCTAAATATTCTTACGATTAACGCCACCAGATATACGGCCAGACAGTTTGTTAAGCATATCATGACGCATTTTCCGGCGGTAGAATCTTTTGAACTGAAATCGGAAAACCTGCTTACATATGATCAGTTTAAAAAGGTATTTGAAAGGGAAAAACCGCAAGTCAGCCTGTTGTTTAGCACTGATGAGGGATATTTTGCATATTGCGCAATTGCGCCGCATTTGAAGCAAGGTAAGATTGGCACGTCTATTTATGCCGAGAATGCGATGTCTGTAATTAATCAATATCTTGAAGAAACCGAACCGGTAGATAAAAAGAAAATACTGGTGGTGGATGATTCAAAGGTGGTATTGCAGTCAATGAAAGAGCTGCTGGGAGCAGATTATGATATTACACCTGCCGAGTCAGGAGTGGCGGCAATAAGGTGCATTACTTTGAATCAACCGGATTTGATTTTACTTGATTATGAAATGCCGGTATGTGACGGTAAGCAGGTATTGGAGATGATTCGCGCCGAAAAATCCTGGGCAGATATTCCGGTCATTTTCCTGACCGGCAGGGGAGATGCTGAGAGCGTAAAAAATGTCATGTCCCTAAAACCTGCGGGATATATGTTAAAAACTATGAAGCCTGATGAGATTAAGAAGGTTATAGACGGCTTTTTTGAGGCAAGGAAATAATCGGTGAAACATAATAATTAGATAGTGAAAAGCTGAGAAGGTCTTGTATTTTAGGCGGCAAAACATGCAGTCAAAAGTACAGGACCATTATTTTCTGAAAGTATATTAACTGGTGAAAAAGTGGTTTGAAAAAGTTGTATAATTTATGAAAAAGTTGATTGAAAAAGTTACTACTTTATATAAAAAGTCCTTTGAAAAAGTTGTGATTTTTTAAAAAGTGGTTTTAAAAAGTTATATTTCAGTGTATACTATACCTCAAGGACTGGCATGGAGGTATAAGCACAATGCTGAAAAGGAAGATTACTCAAAGTCTCATCGACTGGAAGAATACATCAGACCATAAGCCGCTTATTATTAAAGGATGCAGGCAGTGCGGAAAGACATTTTCCGTTATGGATTTTGCGAAGGAGTATTATAAAAATGTGGTTTATCTGAATTTCTTTGAGAATCCTGACTATGCTTCCGTATTTGCGGGTTCTTTGGAGGTTGACAATATCATTATGATGCTTTCCGCTTTGCTTCCGGGAGGAGCTGTATTTGAGGCAGGAAAAACTGCACTGATATTAGACGAAATTCAGGACTGTCCGGAAGCTAGGACAGCTTTGAAATTCTTCCGTACAGACGGAAGGTTTGATGTGATTGGTACAGGTTCACTTCTGGGTGTAAAAGGTTATGGAAAAGAGCCTAAGTCTATACCGGTAGGTTCTGAAACTGTTATCGATATGTATCCTCTGGATTTTGAGGAGTTTCTATGGGCAAACGGAATCACGGAACAGGTGATAGGTCTGTTGAAAAAAAATATGGAAATGCAGATTCCGATTCCAGAGGCGCTGCATAGTCGTATGAGACAATTACTTTTACAATATACTGTTGTAGGTGGGATGCCGGATGCAGTTCAGACTTTCGTGAATACCAAACAGATGGATGAAGTGCTGCGTATTCAGCGGAATATTGTTCGTTCTTATGAAGACGATATGGTAAAATATGCGGAGAGAAAAGATAAATCACGCATCAGAGAGTGTTTCCAGTCTATTCCGAAGCAGCTTGGTAAAGAAAATAAGAAGTTTCAGTACTCCGTTGTTAAAAAAGGTTCTACGGCGTCAAGATATGCGGGAAGCCTGCAATGGATTGAGGATGCAGGTATTGTTGTCCGGTGCTATAATCTTTCGATTACTGAATTACCTTTAGACGGTAACGCCGAAAAGGATGTTTTTAAAGTATATATGCAGGATTGCGGATTGTTTGTCAGTATGTTGGAGGACGGTACGCAGTATGATATTTTGCAGGGAAATCTATTTGGATACAAAGGTGCTATCTTTGAGAATCTGGTTGCGGATATCTTTTCCAAAATGGGGAGGAAACTTTACTATTTCCATAAAGATTCAGGACTTGAAGTAGATTTTGTAATCCGTTATAAAAGTGAGTGTACCCTCGTGGAGGTAAAAGCAGCNACCGGAAATGCTAAAAGTGCAAAAACGATTCTGCGCCATCCCGAAAAATATCATGTTGCCAACGCAATCAAATTGGGGGATTATAATATTGGAAAGTTCGGCCAAATGCTTACCTTGCCGCTTTATATGGCGTTTTTGCTGCGGGAGTTTTGAGGTGCTGTCCTACAAAAGTAAAATGACGGGAATGTTCATTAGTAAACATTCTCGTCATCCTAAAGGTGCACAAACGCACATAGTACCGTGCATAAATGCACATAGCAACGTGCGTTAGAGGATTCGAACCCCCGACCTTTTGGTCCGTAGCCAAACGCTCTATCCAGCTGAGCTAAACGCACATCTGTGAAAAATAAATTTCACAACAAAAGAAATTATATATAGTTTTAGAAAAAATGTCAAGAGATATACAGCATTTTGTTTTAGNTTTTAGCGTTCGTTTCAATTTTATCTTTGTTNNTGTTTCTGCGAGCTATCTTTCGTATTAATTTCACTATTGCCATAACCAGTAAGACAATTGCGACAATAATGATAAGACCAGCGATAATGATAATCACTGCATATTTGTTAGGTTTTTTCAGCAAATCNGAGATAGCGGTGCTGTCCTCTACAATCTTGCGGTCCAGTGATGAAGCATAATATTCCGGTATATCGGCTATGCCGTCGCCGTTTGTGTCCTCAAGCGATTCCAGATATGCGGCAATCGCGGCCCATGCNTTTATTTCCTGTCCATTGCTTGTGATTATGGCATCTTCAATGTTTTCAATCGGAGTGCCGTCCGCAAATTTGGGCTGGATAGAAAGGATNCCGTATGATACATCCGTTACNGCTCCCAGCATCTGTCCGCTGTAGAGGTCNCATACNACGCGGTAAAGNTTATCGTCCTGAATTTCCACGCGGTTTCCTTCGTCATCCGTCAGATAACAGTCAGTGACTTTATTAAGAATAAGTCTGTGCGGATTATATGAAAANCTNATTCCGTTTAAATAGAGTCTTGCGCTTCTCATAAAGTCNGATACGGAAGCGTCGATTTCCGCACCTGTTTTGAGTTCTGCGCCTGTNAGGTACATACTTATCAGNGGATATCCCGGAATGCCGTCTAATCCTATACCAAGAGAATAGGAATTGAATACATCTTCTACAGTAATATCGCCAACNGCATANGTGTCNCGGACNCANCCGGNAGGAACGATAGCGACATCTACCGGNTGTCCGTCGAAATCATCGGCGTTTTCTACGGCATAGTTGAANGAATCTGATAAAATATTTCCAAGATTATGNTCCGTATGGATATAATACAAATCGGATGAAGTGGAAAAAGTAACCGTATTTTGCGCCAGAACCTGGTCTCTGGTATATCCGAACTGTGAAAGATAGGTGGAATCGACTATATCCATAAAGTTGTCAACTTTATTCTGTGTATCGGCNTCGGATGGAATGTCTTCCGTAATTGGGATAAGTTCATAGCTGTTCATGCTCCACCTGCCATTTGACAATTGTGTCATATTTAAAGAACCCAGATTTTTTCCGTATTCACCACAAGATACAATGTAGGTACTGCCATGTACAATAGGCTGCGTCAGGGTGGTGTGGGTATGCCCGCTGATGATGAGGTCAATTTCNGGNACGGCTTTTGCGAGAATTTCATCTTCTGATTTGCTTTCATTTTCATTGGTCCCGCTGTGGGAAACNCAGACAATCATATCGACNTCTTCTTTTTCTTTAATTTCCTTTACCGTAGCCGCGGCTGCTACAGANGCATCCTTGAATTTCAGGACGCAGGTTGGTGCACAGTCGAGAGCATCCTCGCCGAAGATGCCAAGTACGGCTATTTTCACGTCACCTTTTGTAAGCACTACATAATCCCGCATTCCATAGGCTTCAAAAGCATCTTTTAAAAGTTGCTGATCTTCGGTAAGACCTTCTGCTTCCATTGTTTCCCAATCAATATTACAAAGCACCATAGCAGGAACCGGGTCGTTGCTTGCAGCGGCTGCTTTCAGCGCTGAAGCAAGCCCGCCTGAGCGATAGTCAAATTCGTGGTTGCCAAGCGTTGTAACTTCACATTCCAAGGCACCCAGCATGCGAAGTTCCGGAGCTTCCGTATTGAAAATTGTCTGTACAAGTGTACCCATGGAAAAATCTCCGGCATCAAGAACCAGTGNATCAGGGTTATTTTCTTTAGCNTGATTGATAAGATACTTGATATGGGCGAAGCCGCCTANTGTNACAGACTGCTCGTCCTGAACCGTGAGAAAGCTGTTCAGGTGAGAGTGTGTATCGTGGGTAAAAAGGATGTCNACCTGCTTACNGNCATTNNNGNNNGNNGGTGAATCNGCNCTGCTTATNATAAATGNCATNGGCGTNATNAAAAGCGCCGCAATCATNCANATAACCGCTAATTTTATTAAATGTTTTTTCATTATGAAATCTCCTCGTACTTATATTCACCTATTAGATAATTGCAAAACTCTATCTCAATAACCAGAACTTGGACTAAATAAACAAAAATGGGGCGTCTCTGCTCCGCAATGAGCCACATTTTTGTTTATTTTGTTCAAGTTCGTGACTCGCGACAATAGTTTCGCAATCAGCTAATATTCACCTATCAAATTATAATAGCATAGGAGAAAAAAAGCAAGGACTCATCTTGACCTGCTCGGTTACGTGCCATACAATAAGAATGCTGATATTTTAATGCTTATGTTTTAGTTCATAAAGGAGGCGGAAAAATGAACCGTAATATATTTAAGAGAATGTCCGCGTATATAGCAGGGCTTTTTATATTGACAATCGGAATAGCTTTATCTGTTAAATCTGACCTAGGCGTATCTCCTGTCAGTTCCATTCCGTATACGATGACCTGTGTATGGGGAATTGAAATGGGAAAGGCTACTATCATTTTTCATTTCTTTTTGGTATTATTGCAGATTATATTGCTTAGGAAAAATTATAAAATAAAAAATCTTTTGCAGATTGTTGTGGGTATTATGTTCGGATACTTTACCACCTTCTGTAACTGGGGTGTAAGTTTTCTGCCTAATCCGCAGAACATAGTTATCAGGATGGGTATGCTGCTGATTAGCACGGTATTTGTGGCTTTTGGGATTTTTCTGTATTTGCCGGCTGACATTATGCCATTGGCAGGAGAAGGGGCTATGCAGGCTGTATCCGATGTAAGCGGTATCGCGTTTTCGAAAGTAAAGATAGGTTTTGATATCAGTATGGTAGTTATTTCTCTGGTTACATGTCTCATTTTTATAAAGAGCATGGGGAGCGTGGGAATCGGAACGGTTATTGCGGCTGTTCTGGTTGGCATAGAGCTGGGGGTTATATCGAAGCGGTTTGGAGGAAAAATGTAATTAATGTAGTTGGCCAAAATACATTTCATGCAGAAAATTAGTCTATTGCAGCCCCTTGCTTTTTGTGCTAAAGTACTATAGGTGATTACTTAGGATGATTATTGTTTTAAAAGAATGTGGGGCGAGTGTATATGCAGAAAAAACTGGCAGTAATCAATGATATATCAGGTTTCGGAAGATGCTCTGTTACGGTGTCGCTGCCTATTGTATCTTATCTTGGAGTACAGTGCTGTCCGGTTCCTACATCTATTTTTTCCAATCATACCGGATACCCGCAATTCTTTTTTGATGACTATACGGACAGAATGCCGGAATATATAAACAACTGGAAAAAGCTGGGGCTTACATTTGAGGGAATCGCGACAGGTTTTCTCGGTTCGGCAAGGCAGATTCAGATTGTTAAAGAATTCATAAGAGAATTTTCCAAAGAGAAAACGCAGATTATAATAGACCCTGTAATGGGAGATTACGGAAAACTTTATCCTACATATACTGAAGAATTATGTCAGGAAATGAAAAAGCTGGTGTCGCTTGCTGATATTGTCACGCCGAATCTGACTGAGTGCTGCAAACTGACAGATGTGTCGTATAAGGATATCGGTTGGAAGAAAAAGGAATTATATAGCATGGCTGAGCAGCTTTCCGAGCAGGGACCGGAGAAGGTCGTTATTACCGGAATAAGGCAGGGAGAGTTTATTGCTAACTATATATATGAAAAAGGAAAAGAACCTAAGATGATACGTACCCATAGGGTAGGAACAGAGCGGTCCGGCACAGGTGACGTTTTTGCGGCTGTTATAGCTGCGGACAGTATCAATGGAGTGCCGTTTGATAAATCGGTGAGAAAAGCATCGGGTTTTGTGAAAAAGTGCATATTAAAGTCTATTGAATTGGATATTCCGAGAACTGATGGGGTGTGTTTTGAGGAGATTTTGTATCAGTTGAAAAGGGATTGAAAATTGCGAAACTCGCTTTTCAAACAGTCCGTTGTACAATATAGACAAATCAACGCAGGGCACGCTTGCGCTGCATTGTCGCTCGTAGCGGTACTAAGCTCGAAAAGACCTCGCTAAGTACCGACGGCTCCATAGCACCCTGCTTATGATATTGTCTATATTGTACAACTACGTTTTGGAAATAGTGAGTTACGCAAACGCCTAGAAATTGGATTATACGAGAGGAGCATTCCTGTAATTCAGAAATAATGCCAATTGAATAAAAAGAAACCTCTGATGTATGATTAGAGTGTTCATCTTGGCCGGATGAATAAAAACACTTAAATCAACGGAGGTTTCTAATAATGAATTTAACACAGAATGACAGACTAAAGCAAG
>JAAUZS010000129.1 GCA_014804495.1 Lachnospiraceae bacterium | reverse complement strand
TGGACAGACAGGTAATATTTTCATCAAAGACGGTAAAGAATGCAAAATTCATAATCGCACAGATCAAATGATACAGGCGTTAAGAAGTGGTTTGCATTATCCGCCAAAGGATATTGAGGTGGAAGTCGAAGCAATCCATGCAAGAAAAGCTGCCATGAAAGAAGAAATAGAAGCCCGAAAAACAAAATCTGAAACCAAGGCATCTTGCTGATATAACATACCTGTTTACGAGATTTACATAATCTTCATTTTAATTGTATTGTTTCATTAGATTCTTAATTTCCTAAACATTTGTAAACATACTGCTAGTACAAATGTTTTTCGTCATTTGCTGAATAACGGTTCTGTACTGTTATCAATTCCATGATTTCTTTCATAGTTTCTATTTTACAAATAAAGAGAGAACTGGTTTATATTTGACCAGTCCTCTGTAAAAAGAAAGATATGTTACCACAATTCTAATGAATCTTCCGCATCCACCCATATCTGCATACCGCCCTCAAGATATAGCCTTGCATATTCAAGAGGCTTATCTATTGCCAAAGCATTTAAGGCACATTCGGAACATGGCGTTGTTTTTAATCCTTCTTCCGCTTTTCTGCAATCTATCCGCAAAAAGTAGCCTGCATAAGTATATATGTCAATACTGTTATGGTTGATGTTGTATGTTGCATAAATAATATTCATTTCTATTTATCTTCTTTCTTTAAAATTATTGAAAGCATTTCAATCAGTTCTTCCTGTCCTGTTCATTTCATGTTATAATTTGTTACAGGTTTTTCTTTCCCTTATTTTTGCCCTTATGAGGGTTCGTAACATGAGGGAAAAGGATATAACACAAGGGAAAATCTAAGGGCAAACTCACATGCTATAAATTTAGCAATTTCAAGGGTTTGCGAACTTTTTGGAGATAAGATATAACAGTTATTAAATGTTATAAATTAGGTCTTATCAGAATTCCGAGTTGTTTGAGAGGATTATACCACGGTTTATACGATATATAAATACATTTCTAAACCTTTTGATTTTCCTACGGGGCAAAATCGAATTGTATCAAAGACAGCGTTTACATAGAAATGTAAACCGCTTAATTGATACAAAGGGAATGAACAGGATATCGTGAAAACCGCTGAAAACAAGGGGTTCCGGCACATTGGCTGTTGCTGGAATCCCTTGTTTGCGTTTTGGTCAGTTTGAACCCCGTGGTCAAAAAGTGAATCCCCGTGGTCACTTTTGAAAGCCGGCTCAGATGCGCTTGTAAAAAAGCAGTTTCTTTAGTATAATAAAACCGTGGCAGAGGCGTAGATTTGACGGAATGTCTGCCATATACCTGTGCAGAAAGGCAGTGGATGCCGTTGAAAGCAGATACGATCACAAAAGATTATGTAAAAGATGCAGACGTGTTTGCCGACATTTTCAATTATTATATTTACGGCGGGAGGCAGGTCATCCTGCCTGAGCAGCTTACAGAGCGCGATTCCACTAAGATTGCGCTGCCGTATGGAGCGGATGGCGCAGTGGTTCCTGTCCAGAAATTCCGTGATGTGCAGAAGCTGTATGCCGCAATGACGGACGGGAAGATGGAGTATGTCCTTTACGGCGCGGAGAACCAGGCAGAGATCCATTATGCAATGGCAGTGAAGAACAATCTGTATGATGCACTGGAATACGCAGGACAGGTGGAAGAGGCGGCAAAGTCACACCGGAAGGAAATGAAGCGGAGAAAAGAGCAGGATGGGGCAGTTGCTGGTAAAGACAGGAAGGTACCAGATACAGGCGAATTTTTAAGTGGGTTCTGGCGGCAAATGAGGAGCGTTTCCGGGAAGTGAAGCGCAGGGCAGCAGATGTGATTGAGGCAATTACGAATTCGGGCATAAAATATGATGAAAAAGACGAGGTGGTTAATGTGTGTCAGGCAATTCAGGAAATGAGGAAGGAGTCTGAGCAGAAAAAAGCTCAGGAGGTGGCTGGAAACTTGTATAAAATGGGATTAGATATTGAAAAGATAGCCCAGGCAGTTGGTTATGCAGTGGAAACAGTAAAGGGATGGCTTGGGCTGGAAGCATAATATATAGTGTTGATATCTCTAAAATATATTTAACAGACGCCCAGGCGGCTATAAATAATTGATGCCATAAGAATTTGGAACGATTTGGCGAAAGTATAAAGAAATGGCTTGAAAAAGCTGAAAGCAGGGCTTTCAGCTAGGGATTTTGAGCGTAGAGGGGTTCACCGGGACGACTGGTGAGCCTCTCTTTTTGGGCTTTTTTGATATCGCTGATAGTTGGTTTATGCCTGACCTGTTTCGGTCTCGGATACGCCATCGGCAGCAAAGATAATGATAAGACATAGAAATAGCCGCCCTCCCGACCAAAGGATGCAGGAACAAATGAGCAATATGACTTCCGCCCAGCTGTCTGCCGCGTTGGATCAAGCTATGAGTACCTACACAACCGGACAATACGCCGTTTATTATGACGAAATCATGGAGTTTTCCGAGTCCACTTACGAGGATAACCTGACTGAGCTTGGCTGCATTGACCTGGATAAACCCGCAAGCATCAATCTCTACGCTTCTTCCTTTGACAACAAAGAAGTCATTGAAGACGCGATTGCTGCCTACAATGAAACGGTGGATGAATTACAGCAGATCGACTATACAGATTATGTGGGGCTTATGATGTCCTCCGTAAATACGATTATCAACGCCATTACCTATGTGCTGATCGCATTTGTGGCGATCTCGTTGGTCGTCTCCTCGATTATGATCGGTGTTATTACTTTGATTTCTGTTCAGGAGCGCACCAAAGAGATTGGCATTCTCCGTGCAATCGGTGCCTCCAAGCGGAATGTATCCAGTATGTTCAATTCGGAAACGGTGATTATTGGCTTTACTTCCGGTGCGCTGGGCGTGCTGATTACCTACTTGCTGTGCATCCCGATCAATCTGATTTTGCACCATCTGACCGGAATAGGTTCTGTCAGATTCGCTCTCTTCAAATATGCGTGTGGCAAGTGCTGGCAGTTCAGTGTCCTCACCCGTTTCAAAATGGAGATACTGCTTTTTATCGTCGGAAAATGCTCTCCGCAGGAAGCTGCCCATCAGGTCATGTTCTGAAAGAGTGTACCTGGTGCTACAAGGAGTACACTTCCATGGCTGAACCGGATACCCACATCCTCAAAATGCACACACTTTCGCCGGTAAGTATTCTGTTAAAGTTTCAATTCCAGAGTCTTTAGCTCTGTTTCCATTTCTGCCTCCATTATGATGTAAAATCAGTATCTGCCCTTCTTAAGGTATTAATACTGTAGTGCTGTTTGTAGAGTTACTTAATCGTAATTCGCAGGCTTTTCCCCCGATGGATTATATCCTTCTGGGAGTCCATATTCGTAGGACACAACGGTAAAAAAGCCGTCCATCTGTTTCTTGATAGCACGGGCAACCTGCTCCTTTGGCACTTTGCAACCGTCTCTAATCCAACCTGACCAGACACCGATAATGCCGTAGGTGAGGTATCGGTAATGGAGACCTGGTTCGGGACCGGGGGCGTAGCTGGCTATGTGCTCACCCAAATAAAGTTCATAGATGCTGTCGGCCAGTCTCTGTATCAACGGAGAATTACGCGAAAACAGAAGCATGCGGTAATGATTCTGTTTTCGCTCAGTCATAGTGCATACGGCAAGAATCATGTTATAGCCTATATGGTCAAAATCGTAAGTCCCCCGTTGTAAGGTGCTCGCGAAACTTGTGAAAATCTCATGGTAGGCATCATCGTAAATGCAGTCCATCAGCGCGTAGATATCCGTATAATGACGATAAAAGGTAGAACGATGGACATTGGCCCTATCGCACAATTCCCCTATGCTGATTTTTTCGATTGGCTTCTTTTCCAACAAATCTAAAAAGGCCTCACGGATCATTCCAAGAGTCCGAGTTTCGCGCCTATCTGCTTTTATCTGGGTTCCAGCAGTCATCTTTCCCTCCGTCATGAGACAATTTGAGACAAATGTCGCATATGCGACAAAATACGAAAATTGACTCTGTATTAAGGATTCATCACTATTGTATAATAAATCTGTAAGAGGAACAAGAGGTTATGTGCATAATTCATACATTGGAGGGACAGTATGCAGCCTGTTATTAAGACAAAAGACGGTATGCTTCAGGGAACAGAGACAGAAAACGGATATGTTTTCAAAGCAGTGCCATACGCAATGCCGCCCATAGGGGAGTTCCGGTTCGAGCCTCCGCAGCCAATGGAGCCCTGGGAGGGAATTCGGGTCTGTGACCATTTTCCGCCTATGGCTATCCAGAAGAGGGAGGATTCGGACAGCTTTTATGGAAAGGAATTCTTCTCATATCCTGAGTATGATGTGGACATGAGTGAGGATTGTCTCTATCTAAATATCTGGACACCAAAGAATGCAGAAGACTGTTCGGTAGGGCTTTGGTATCATGGCGGCGGTTTTCAAAATGGAAATGGTGCAGAACCGGAGTTTGACGGTGAGGCGTTCAACAGGCGGGGTGTCATTATTGTTACTGCAAATTATCGTCTTGGTTTCCTGGGATGGTTCTGTCATCCAGAACTAAGGACTGACGGAATTAGCGGTAACTGGGGGCTTCAAGATCAGATAGCTGCACTGGACTGGGTGAGGGAGAATATCGCTTCCTTTGGCGGCAATCCGGAAAATATCACGATTTTTGGGCAAAGCGCGGGAGGAATGGCGGTGCGAGATCTTGTATGTTCGCCCCATGTGAAAGGGAAAATAAGTCATGCTATAATCCAAAGCTGCAACGGACACAAAGGACCCCTCAGGGTCGATTTTACTATGGAGAAGATAGAGCGTATTTCGGAAAAGTTTCTGAAACGCAAGAGGCTGACCATAGATGACCTTAAGAAAATGCCGGCAGACGACTTCCCCAGACTTCAATGGGACTACAATTTGTTTGCAGGGTTTTGGACAAGAACAGGATTAAGCCTCACGCCGGTCATTGACGGGAAATACCTGCCAATGTCACCGGATCAAGCTATGGAAATCGGGGAAACAGCGAGAGTTAGTTATATGACTGGCTCCACCAAAAACGACTTGACAGTTTCAAAGCGAGGAGCCGCAGACGTAAGAAAAAGCAAGATTCAAATGAGTCTTATGCGTTGGTCAGGCTATCATACCAGGCAGGGGCTGCCAAGCTATTCCTATCGGTTCGAAAGGCAGCTTCCCGGTGACAATGCCGGAGCTTTCCATTCCAGTGAACTGTGGTATGTGTTCGGTTCTCTTGGGAGGAGCTGGCGACCCATGGAAAAGGCAGATTTTGCACTGTCTGAGCAAATGACAGATGTCTGGGCGCGCTTCATGAAAACGGGCAATCCCGGATGGGAATCGTGTGATGGGGAAAACGGATATTATAAAATATTTGATGTCCCGATTTCTTTCTGAAAGAAAAGTAGATGCTTAAGTTTATGACCTGAGTGCAGAGTTATACAGGTAATTGAATACTGTGAAGACTGAAATCTTTCCAATGGAAATCGAGTAGTTAGAATAAACTCACTGCTTTTCGATAAGAGAATTGTGTAAATCAGCATATTCTCTTGGCGTACAGTTAAAATACTTCTTAAAAGCTCTATAAAAACTGCTCAGATTTGCAAAGCCGGTTTCAGCTGAGATATTTTCCATAGAGGTCATTTGGGATGTAAGCATTCGGGCGGCTTTTTGCATCCTCAAATCTGTCTGAATCTGGGAAAAGCTTTGACCGGTTACAGAGTGGATGATGCGGATAATTTGGCGTGTGCTGTACCCAAACTGTGCCGCTAATTCTTCTACAGTCAGCGTCTCGAAATGTGATTCCAGAAAACGAAGGATGTTGGCAAATTCGTTATCCCAATGGAAACTGGTATGCCGTGATATCCGGGCAGTGTTCTCATATCCCTGGAGCAGAAACAGGAAAAAGGTACTCATCAGGGAATTAACAATTTGAGTGCTGTATACCTCGTTGCGCATATATTCCTTGTAAATCGTATAGAGAAGGGCTTCCAGGGAAGCATCACATCCTGTGTCAAAGAGCAGGTAAGAGGTACTGTGTTCTCCGGACAAAGCCCGGCGGAAGAAAAATGACATAAGGTTCTGTGCAGATAGATGTGACCAGAACACTTTGGAAAAAGTGCTCTGACGGATCATGAAAAAGAAAGTTGTCACATCATCACTGGGGCAGGTGCAGGCCTTCTTGATACCGGGTGGGATGAAGAGGACGGAACCGGCTTTCAAGGAAAGTGTCTCCTGTTCAAACATAACAAGCATTTCGCCGGTAAAAACATAGTAAATCAGGAAATGCTCATCTGCATTCCAATAGGCAGGAAGATAACGGAGAAAGCGCCCTGCCGTGATGTCCTGCTGATAATCAAAGAATTTTGACTCTCCGGGAGCCTTGAACAGGGAAAAAAGTCTGTTCCGGGTATCAGAATCAACTTTTTTTCCTGTTAGTTCTTTGCTGATGGATACAATTTCAGCATTGTTGAGGAGAGAAGGGATGTCGCTGAAAGATATCTCAAGAAGAGGATTTTTTTCATGCTGTTCCATCATCCAGTACATATATCGGCTCATTTCTTCTGGGGTCAGTATCTGACCGGGCTTAAGCTTTTTCAGATTATAGTAATATTTTAATGCCTTTTCCAATTTGGTAATGGAAAAGCTTTGCATCTGTTTGTTTGAATTTTCCATACATGTTGCTCCATGCTTTTTAATAGGATGTCACTTATAGATAATAACTTGTCATCTATGGTACTATGCTTTTTCATGGATATCAAGTATTTTATAAGTAAGATAATGAAGTAAGTGTATGGCAGGATGGGGAATATCCGGACTGTGGTTGAATAAATACTGTTGATATAGTCCGGTTAAGAAATGACAAGAAGAAAATAAAACAGTCTCGGAACAGAAGTGCAGAGATAGAACTAAAATAGAAGGAGATTAGTATGGAGAGACAAAAGGTAATGGAATTGGTTGCACAGATGACATTGGAGGAGAAAGCGGGAATCACTTCCGGGGTGGACGGCTGGTTTCTGAAAGCGGTTGATAGACTGGGAATCCCGTCTGTCCGGACCAGCGACGGGCCTCATGGGCTGCGGAAAATAGACGAGGAAAATCTGAATCTGTTATCCGGCAGAAGTGTCCCGGCAGTGTGCTATCCGGCGGCCTGCACTACGGCATCGAGCTTTGACAGGGAACTGCTGCGGAAAATGGGAGAGGCCCTGGGAAAGGAAAGTCAGGCACAGCAGGTAGATATTCTGCTGGGACCCGGCGTGAACATGAAGCGTTCTCCGCTATGTGGACGCAATTTCGAGTATATGTCGGAGGATCCTTATTTGGCAGGCGAACTGGCCGCGGCCTATGTGAACGGGGTGCAGAGTCAGGGAGTGGGAACCAGCCTGAAGCATTTCTTTGCCAACAGTCAGGAGACTAGGCGCATGGATTACAGCGCGGAGTTGGATGAGAGGACAATTAGGGAGATTTATCTGCCGGCCTTTGAGACTGTTGTGAAAAAGGCACGACCCTGGACGGTAATGGCTTCCTATAACAAGGTGAACGGCACTTATTCCACTGCAAACCAAAAGTATCTGACTGATATTCTGCGGAAGGAATGGGGTTTTGAGGGCGCAGTGACCAGTGACTGGGGGGCAACTCATGACAGAGTGGGCGCGATTGCCGCAGGATGTGATCTGACTATGCCTGCAGAGGAGACGGATGCTGAGATTGTAAAGGCTGTGCAGGAAGGGCGGCTTGCGGAAGAAGCGCTGGACAGCTGTTGTATCCGGCTTCTGGAGTTGATTTTTAAAGCGGTGGAGAACAGAAAGCCAAACGTTGCTTTTGATTATGTGGGAGACCATCAGCTGGCAAAGACAATCGCCGAGAACAGCATGGTACTTTTAAAGAACGAAGAGGGGATATTACCCCTGTCCAAATCCGGCAAGACAGCTTTTATCGGAGAATTCGCGAAAAACCCCAGGATTCAGGGAGGCGGTTCCAGCTATATCAACTGCAAGGGCATAAAGGGTGCAGTGGAAACGGCGGAAAATGCCGGTCTGGATATTTTGTATGCAAAGGGATATAAACCTGACGGAAGCACGGAGGAATCCCTGCTTCAGGAAGCGGTGGAGATAGCGGGAAGTGCAGAGACAGTGGTTCTGTTCATAGGGCTTCCTGAAAATATGGAGACAGAGGGGAGCGACAGGATTCATATGCGTCTGCCGGAAGGACACAATACGCTGGTGGAAGCAGTTTGTAAGGAAAATGCCAATACAGTAGTGGTGCTTCACAATGGAAGCCCGGTGGAAATGCCCTGGGTGGAGAAGCCTAAGGCGATTTTGGAGACATATCTTGGCGGAGAAGCCGTGGGAGAGGCTGTGGTGTCCATCCTGTATGGAGAGAGCAATCCCTCCGGTCATTTGGCGGAGACTTTCCCCAAACGGTTGGAGGATAATCCTACATGGCTGTCTTTTCCTGGAGAAGGAGCCAGAGTGAAATATCCGGAAGGCATTTTCATAGGATACCGCTATTACACAAGCAAAAAGATGGATGTGCTGTTTCATTTCGGACACGGGCTGAGCTATACAGAATTTACCTACAGCCAACTGGAGGTCGATAAGGAGAAAATAACGGATGAGGACACATTGGTCGTGTCCGTGAAAGTGACGAATTCAGGAGCTTATTATGGAAAGGCAGTGGTACAGCTCTATGTGGCGCCGGAGCGTGTGGAAATTATCCGTCCTTTGCGGGAGTTGAAAGGGTTTGAAAAGGTGGGGCTGATGCCGGGCGAGAGCCGGAAAGTCACATTTTCTCTGGGAAGCCGGGCATTTTCACACTGGAACGAAATCCTTCATGACTGGGCCTGCGAAAGCGGTGGATATGTCATTGAAATATGTGAAAATGCGCAGAAAGTTCTATTGTCTAAAAGAGTGGAGTTGGAGGGAAAGCCCGTTCCGCCGGTGGGAGGATTTTGCCAAGGAACTCCCATGAAGCTTCTGGCTAAGATACCGGAGACAAGAAAGTTTCTGGATGAGAACATCGTCTACATGGTGAAGGGAATGGCGGCAGCCGGGTTTATTCCCAATCAGCTTCTGGGCTTTATCGACAGTCTGCCGGGAGGTCTGACTTTGGATGCTATGAATTTGATTGCACAGAAAGCTGGACATTCCGGCGGAGCAGGCGGAGTCACCGGGTTGGATGCGCTGTTGGGGCAGCCGGTGTCCATCCTGATGTCTTTCCTGCCTGGAGAGAAAAAGCGGGAGATAACGGATTTGTTGAAAGAACTGAATGAAAGACAACGGTAGAAAACCGGAACAGGAGGAAAACTTTATGCAGTATTTAAAAGGAAGTATATTTGACAGGGATGCAATGCAGACGAAAGTCACATCCAACAGGATTACCGGAAAGGAGAGATTCTTGGGACATCTTTTGGGACCGGGCTTTGTGTTCGTCTATTACAGCGTAGTCATGGGGCTGAGAGAGCTTTATTACATGGATATCATGCGGATTAACGAGGTATATGCCAACAATTATACCTATCTGGCTATGACCATATTTACCACTTTGACGGGCATTGCTACGGGATTTTTCATCAATCATATGACCGAAAGGACGGTCTGCCGGGCAGGGCGTTTCAGACCTTATGTGCTCATGGGGACATGGATTATGGCGGTGGCGGGATTTTTCATGTTCTGGTCGCCTTTTGGGACCGGTACCCTGCCGCACCTGATTTGGCTGTATGTATTTAATTTCCTGTATAATTGTGTGGGGATTCCGCTGTGGAACTTGAAGGATCAGATGGTGTCCGTTACTAGCCGCAATCTGCTGGAACGTAATAATGTAAGTACGCTGCGAAGTGCGGCTACGAATATGGTGGCAGGCGTGGTGGTTTCTCTGGGAATCGTCGGGGCATTGTATCCGGCAGTGTTGCAGAAGGATTTGTCCGGAAAATCCTGGCTGATTACCATCGGGGCCTGCGGAATTCTGGCTGTTATCTTTTCTTTTGTGGAATATTTCTGGACAAGGGAGAGAATTACGGAGGATAACCAGAAGGTGCTCATGGATACGGATGGAGAAGCGGCAATCCATGTTCCGCTGCTTCAGCAGCTTAAGAATGCGCTGACGAACAAGTATTATCTATTATCCCTTCTCATTACCTTTGGTATGCTTTTCTACAGCAATCTGCAGGGAGGCAATTCCAGAGTCAATATGATTACCTACATACTAGGCGGAAATGAACAGAACGGGCTGCAGATGATTTATCTGATGGCGGCTATGCAGCCCATGGCATTCGGTGTTGTGGTAGTTCCGATTCTGGCAAAAAAATTCGGCGCAAGGAAGATTGTGCGCATTTCTTCGGTCATAACGGTAATCGGTGTCGCAATTGCGCTGATTAATCCCTATAACTTCGGCGTGGCGGTGGCAGGAGGTCTGGTATTTTCCTGCGGTATCTTTGCTGTCACCAATATGTATATGGTATTCGGGCAGCAGGCCAATGATGTTATCGAATATAAGTACGGCTACCGTCCGGAGGGGACGCTGGCTCTGGGAATTATCACTACACTGATTACGGCTCTTATGAGTCCCCTGCAGGCTATCTATGAGACGGGACTTTCCATGAATGGGTATGTGGCCGGGGCTATGACACAGAATGATGCTGTCAATACTTGGATTTTATTTGCCTACTATGGCTCCTATGCTATTTTTGCAATAATCATGTTCGTTGTATGCATCTTCTTTGACGCAGAGAAGAAAATGCCGGAAATTCATGCGGAACTGCGCAGAAGGGCGAAAAAGGCAGCAGAGGACAGGGGAGAGGTCTACATTGCTCCGGAGGATCTGGAACGCATGGAGATGGAAAAGGCGGCTAAAGAACTGGAGGCGTCCCGTATTGCGCAGTTAAAGGAAAAATGTGCGAAAAAAGGACTGGATTTTGAGGCAGAAGAGGCAAAATACCAGGCGAAGCTGGCGAAAAAGACGGGAAAGAAATAGGAGGGTGCTATGAGAGCGATAAACTTGATGACGGCACATATGAGAAATCCCCTGGGGATTGATATTAGACAGCCTATATTGTCTTGGAATGTCCTGGGTGGGATTCGTCAGAGTGCCTATGAGGTAACGGCATATTGTTCCGGGAAAATGGTTTGGTCTACAGGGAAAGTAGCAGACTCCGGGATGCAGGTGAGATATAAAGGACCGGCAGGAAGCAGGGACAGGATTACCTGGAATGTAAAAATCTGGGATGAAGAAGGCAATCCGGGAGAGATGAGCGAGAGCGCTTATTTTGAGTACGCGTTTCTGGCGAGATCTGATTTCAAAGCAGCGTGGATCAATCCGGAGATAACCGATATAAACTCCCAGGAGAGACAGCCTGCTTCTTACCTGGTAAAGGAATTTGAGTATCACGATGCAGAGGCTGTAGAAGGAGAAAGCGAAAACGGCTCTAATAGGAGAAGCGCAAGGGTATATGCTTCCGCCCATGGAGTCTACGGTCTGTGCATCAACGGAAAGCGTGTAAAGGGCAATATCTTAAGTCCGGGAACCAGCGAATATTGGTATCGTATGCCTTACCAGACCTTTGATATCACCGGTTACCTGGTGGGTGGCAGGAATAGGATAGAGGTCATACTGGGGGATGGCTGGTATCGAGGATGTAATGGAAATACCGGAACTAGGAATGTATTCGGAAAAACGCTGGCTTTCTGGATGCAGTTGGAGGTCGATAAAGAGACAGTGGTCATGACGGATGAAAGCTGGCAGGCGACGCAGGACGGGCCAGTCGCTTTCAACGACATCCAACTGGGAGAAAAAGTAGATGCCCGAAAAGTGCCCACTGCTTTCCATTCTGTGAAAATGGAGGATATTGGATGTGATACAATGCTCTGCACCAATTCCGTTCCGGTTCTGGAGAAGGAACAGTTCCGGGCAAAACTGATAAAGACACCGGACGGCGGGCAGGTTCTGGATTTCGGACAGAATATGTCCGGCTATGTTTCTTTCCGAGTTAAGGCAAAAGCAGGGCAGAAAATTAAAATGACCCATGGAGAATACCTGGATGCGGACGGTAACTTTTCCGATGAGAATCTGAAAACCATCGGAAGAAAAGAAGAACTGCATCAGGTCATAGAATACACTTGCAAAGAAGGTGAAAACATTTATTGTCCCACATTGTGTATATTTGGTTTCCAGATGGTCAAGGTGGAGACAGACATAGAGATTGACGGGAGTGAGTTCATTGCCCATGCGGTATACTCTGAAATGCGGCAGACAGCGGAGTTTACTTGTGACAATGAACTGGTAAATAGGTTGGTACAAAATACCGTTTGGAGTCAGAAATCCAACTTTGTGGATATCCCCATGGACTGCCCACATAGGGAGAGAAGCGGATGGGCAGGAGACGCAGGGGTGTTCGCAGATACCGGTATTACGCTGATGGACGGCTATCCTGTATTCAGGCGGTGGTTGGACGAGATGAAAGTAGACCAGTATGAGGACGGTAAAGTTTATAATTTTGCGCCGCGAAGAAACCCTGTGAAAAATAAATTCGATGAGGCTTATGACGGTTCATGCGCTTGGGGAGATGCAGTTATCATCATTCCGTATGCCATGTATAAGCTGTATGGGGACAAAGAAATATTGGAAGAAAATTATGATATGATGTGTCGCTGGATGGGCTATGTGGAGAAGAAAGGGCATAAACACCGCTTTTTCAACCGATTCAAGAGAAATCCTTATAAAAACTATGTGATTGATACGGGACTTCACTGGGGAGAATGGCTGGAGCCGGATATCTCCATGCAGGAGTCTGTCAAGAATATGATACTCCACGGGGTGCCGGATATTGCCACGGCGTATTATGCTTACAGCAGTAAAATGATGACGGAGATTGCTGAGGTACTGGGAAGGATGGAGGATGCAAAGCACTATGGGCAATTAGCGGAAAATGCCGTAAAGGCATATAATTATCTGGAAGTAAAGAATGGACATATTTCGTCTGACAGGCAGTGCAGATATGTGCGTCCGCTATATATGGGGCTTTTATCCGAGAAGGATGCAAAGACAGCAGCAAAGGATTTGAATGAACTGGTATCGAGAAACAATTACCATCTGAATACAGGATTTCTGACAACACCTTGGCTTTGCCGGGTATTGGCGGATTATGGTTATATTGAGACTGCTTATAAAGTACTTCTTCAGGAGGATACGCCAAGCTGGCTGTTTGCGGTGAAAAAAGGAGCAACCACCATATGGGAGTCCTGGGAGGGGCATTTTGGCGATATCGGAGTTGCTTCCCTGAACCATTATTCTAAGGGAGCGGTGGTTTCATGGCTGATTGGAGGAATCTGCGGCATCCATGTGCAGGGGCAGGAAATAACGATTCAGCCAAAACCCTGCAGGCTCATGAAATATGCGGAGAGTACCTTTGACTCTCCTGCGGGAATGGTGAAGAGCCGCTGGGAGTACCGGGGAGAACAGGTGGAATATACGGTGGAGATACCTGCTAATACCAGGGCGAGGTTCATCGCATCGGACGGTAAGGTACAGGAGCTGCGGGTAGGGCAGAACAAGATATTGCTTTAACGCATTTGGCGGTATTAATATATATTATTGATGGTGCAAAAGAAAGGGGAATGAAATGAAGATATTAAATTTTGGTTCGATGAATCTGGACTATACCTATCATGTGGAGCACTTTGTGCAGCCGGGAGAAACGCTTGCCGCAAAAGAGCAGAAGATGGCTCCCGGAGGCAAAGGGCTGAACCAGTCAGTTGCTCTTGCGAAAGCGGGCGCAGAGGTCTTTCACGCGGGCTGTATCGGAATTGGTGGAGAAGCCCTGAAGACTTTACTGGAAGAAAATGGTGTACATACGGAGTATCTGCACAAAGTAGAGGAACTGCAGGGAAATGCCATGATTCAGGTAGACAGTACAGGTGAAAACTGTATCATTCTTTATGGCGGCTCTAATCGGATGATTTCAACCGAACAGATAGACGAGACTTTGGAGCATTTTTCAGCAGAGGACTGGCTGGTACTGCAAAATGAAGTCAGCAATCTGGAATATATGATTGAAAAGGCGTCAGAGAAAGGAATGAAGGTGGTGCTGAATCCGTCACCTTTTGAAGCATTTCTTGAAAAATTGGATTATAATAACATATCGTGGCTTTTGATCAATGAAGTAGAGGCGCATCAGCTTACCGGAAAAACAGAGGCGGATACCGTCTGGAATGCCTTGCATGAGAAATATCCCAAACTGTGCTTGATTATGACCATGGGAGTAAAAGGCTCTTATTGTTTTACTCCGCAGGAAGCAATATATCAGAAGGTTTTTCCTGTTGAGACAGTAGATACCACAGCAGCAGGAGATACTTTTACAGGATATTTCCTGCAAGGGATGACTAATGGACTTCCTTTAAAGGAGTGTATGGAACAGGCGGCAAAGGCGTCTGCAATCTGCGTCTCAAGAGAAGGTGCAGCGATTGCGATTCCCATGCGGACAGAAGTGGAAAATTTTAAATTTTAGGAAGACTGCGCAAAATGATTTCAGCCAGCCTCTCCGGTGTTTCCGGACAGCCGCGGTGAAGCCATTCACTGAGGACGGAGATGAAACCGGCTTTGAAAAAAGAAAAATGGTACCACATCTCCTCCTCGCTGATGGAACCGTAGCGCTCCAGCATATAGGGTCTGGCAGCGTTTTCCCATAATAAAGAGAAGCTTTCACTTGCTTCGGCAGTATAGCGCGTTAAGTAAATATCAAAGAAAGTATGATGTTCTTTGACATAGGCAATCATCTGCGCCATACTGCCGGGCATAAGAAAAAAATCAATGACACTTTCAGAGGTTTTCATCATTGTACCGATATCATTCATCATTTCCAATCCCATTTTATAAATAAGGTCATGGATATCCAGATAGTGCAGATAGAAAGAAGAGCGATTGATATGGGCGGCTTCACAGATGGCCCGAACAGTCACTTTATGGATATCATTTTCCTGTGCCAGAGAAAGAAGAGTATTCTGGATTAGTTTTTCGGTATCCTGATACCGCTGGTTATTCTTTGTATTCATAAGGACTCCTTTTAACCACGCGAAGCTCATAATTGAGAGAAATCTCAATTTATTAAAACAACATATGTATTTAAAATGATGGCTGACTTTATTCTTTTATCCCATTATAATGAATATAGATAAACAAAACAAGTGTTGACTTAAAAGGTTGGTTCTGATGCCCCAAACTCGCAGACTGAGAAAGGAGTATGGTTCAAAATGTTGTCGTCAAAATTATTTGACAGCCGGATTAAATCTGAAAAAGTGGAGAAAAAGGAAAAGTGGCTGGGGTATTTTATCGGACCGATCAGCGTGATTCTGATGAATTCCATCCTGTCAAATTATCTGAACGTGTATTATACGGATGTACTTGACATCAGCGGTATCTGGGGAGGTCTGTTCATAGGGATGTTTCCCATCGTGGCAAAGGCACTGGATGTGCTTACATTCATTTATATGGGAGTTATCGTGGACAGGACGAGATCCAGGCAGGGAAAGGCAAGACCGTGGATACTGTTTTCGGCTCCCCTCCTGACGGGATGCATGATTCTGCTTTTCGTTGTGCCAAAAGGAAATGACAATCTGACTGCTATATGGATTTTTGTCAGCTATACCATATTTTACGCGGTGGCGTATACGATGTACAGTACAGCTCACACGTTGATGGTGCCCCTTTCCTCTTATTGTGAGGACGAAAGAAGCAGGCTGTCCTTGATCACAAATACGCCGAATATGGTCGCCGGTTCCCTGATTGCAATCCTGTTTCCCTGTATAGTGGTGCCTTTGATCGGGGTCAGCCGCAGGCTTTGGGTGGGCGTCATGCTGGGAGTGGCGATTGCGGCGTTGCCAATGATCCTGTTGGAGTATTTCTTTACCAGGGAACGGGTGACAGAGCGCAGCCGGTTACAGGAAAAGGAGGAAACTGAGAAACTTTCCCTGAAAGAACAGCTTAGCTGCTGTATGAAAAGCCGCCAGTGGGTCATACTGATGGTCTATCTGATTCTGATCCAGACGGTGAACGCAATGTTCAGCGCAGGAACTTTCTATTATTGTAATTGGGTGCTGGGGAGTTACAATGATGGGTATACGCAGGCTCTTTTTTATGCACTGGGTCAGGCACCGCTGGGAATCGGGATTGTCCTGTGCCGTCCGATCTGCAATAAGCTTGGCAGAGGGAGAGCGATGGCAGGAGGGTTTGTGCTGGGATTCGTGGGTGTTGTGATCTGTCTGCTCAATCCCAGGAATCTGACGCTGGTACTGGCGGGACAGGTGGTACGTACAATCGGTTTGATTCCTTCCACTTTTATGATTTCGAGTATGCTTGGTGACGCTTTGGATGAGGTGGAGTTTGTAAGCGGGAAACGCTGTGACGGATTTTCTTCTTCGGTGATGAATTGTATTACGACTTTGATGGGAGGCATTGCTCTTTGCATCTTCAACTTTGGAATTTCTCAGCTTGGATATCAGGCTCCGACAGAAACAATGATTCCTGTGCAAAACGCGGCAGTGCAGAATTTCATTATCTTTTGTGTAATCGGCGTACAGGCAGCGGTGTATCCGGTCATTGCGCTGCTGCAGCTGGCGGCTATGAAAAAAGGGCGGAATATGGTATAATACAAGAATCGGAAATCTGGGAGTTGTAAATGTAAAATCGGAGCAAAAATGATGAAATCAAAACAGGAGACGCAATTTATTATTGACAGAATCTGCACTACATGGGGTATTGCGTGCTATGTGTTGGGGAAGTCCGAGGATGGTGTCATATGCATGCCTCGGGTGAATACAGTACAGATTTGGGATAAGGCGGATCTGGAAAGCCGTTGCCGGGAGGCTGAGGATGCGGTTCTGGGAGTGCGAAGGGTGTGTGAAGAACGCACATTGCCGGTGCTTTTTCAGGACGGGAAACAAGTATATTACTTTGCGTTTCCATATGGTGAGGAACTGCTGTTTCTGGCGGGACCGTTCGCGCTTGATGCAATTTCGTTTGAGGAAATTCATCGGTTCCGCAGGCGTCACGAAATCAATAATAAAGAATATATGCTGCCTGTCATGGAGTTAAAAACAGCGCTGAATTGTATGGTGTTTTCTTTCTACCTGCTTACCGGAAATCAGGTTACTGAGGATGAGATTCTGGCGGATAATGAACTTGGCGGACGCATCAACAAAAAGGATGTGCTTGCCTACGAGATCAACAGACAGACGGAAGAAGAATCCCGAATGTCCTATGAGTATGAGCGAGAATGGCTGGCAGCCGTGGAAAATGGAACCGTTGACCCAAGCCGTATGTTTTTAAACGAGGAGAATCTGCAGAAACTCAAAGGAGTCGGAAATCTCGCGGATAAGGACAGCTATAAGCAGATTGAGTATATGGTGATCACTGCCGTTGCCCTGGCCTGCCGGGCCGCCATCCGCGGAGGAGTCAATTCCAATGACGCTTACAATATAGCGGATCTGTATTATCAGAAGGTTGCGAAATGCAACACGATTATGGAGATGCTGGGCATCTATTCCAATATGATGCTGGATTTTTCGGAGCGCGTGCGCAGGGTAAATGAGAACCGCCTAAGCTCTGATGTGGAAAAATGCAAGGATTATATTGCCAGAAACCGCACAAAGAAATTTACTTTAGCTGACCTTGCGGAGAATGTGGGGAAAAATCCAAGCTACCTGTCCGATAAATTTTCCCGGGAAACGGGCATGACCATACAGAAATATACGAAATACCAGAGGCTGGAAGCGGCTGCCAATATGTTGGTCTACTCGGATACCGGGATCGGGGATATTGCGGAGTATCTGCACTTTTCCTCCCAGAGCTATTTTGGTGTCTGTTTTAAGGACTATTATCATATGACCCCGGCAAAATATAGGGAAAGGCATCGTGTCATAGATTTTAATACAAAAGCAGAAGAAAATTAACAAAAACCCAAAATAATTGATAAAACTTGAGACCCCTCCTGATATATGATATAGGCATAGAGGTACTTAAACATTTATGCAGAATAACAAATATTTTATGGAGGGTTGATTATGACAAAGGAAAAGAAACAGGGCGGGTTCTGGGCACAGAGTTTTTTGGATTCCCGGGTCAAATCTGCGAACACGGAAGGAAAAGAGAAGGTTTGGGGTTACTTTGTAGGACCGATGTTCATGATGATGGCATACTATGGAATAGCCGGAACCTACATCACACAATTTTACACAGACGTATTAGGTATTTCAGGCGTTCTGCTCACTATGATGCCGCTTTTTTCAAAGATTTTAGATGCGATTACCAATGTTATTATGGGGCGTATAATTGATAGGACTAGGACAAAACAGGGAAAGGCAAGACCCTGGATGCTGGCATCAGGCTTTTTTATTACAGTTTCCGGAATTTTATTATACAATGTGCCGAGGGCTGGCTATAAAGTGCAGATCGTATGGATCATTGTAAGCTATAATCTTTTTTTCGCATTTGCCTATACGATTTATAACATGAGCCACACCCTGATGGTTCCTCTGTCAACACGTAACACGAAGCAGAGGGATTCCTTGGCAATGCTGACATCCATGGGAACTTCCATGATTCCCGGTCTGCTTGTCACAGTCATTATGCCGGTTATTGTTGCAAACATGGGTGTCGGTAACGAGGCTCAGGGAAAATGGGCGCTTGTCATGAGTCTCATTTCTATCTTTGCGATTCCGGCTGTACTGATTGAGTATTACTTCACAAAGGAGCGTGTCACTGAGGAAAGTATCAATGAATCCGGAGAGAACACCATGGAAGTTGCACCGATGATAGATCAAATCCGTGCATGTCTTTCCAATAAATATTGGTGGATGGTTATGGCGTTCTGGGCGCTCTTCCAGATTACACAGTTTTTAAATACCAACATTATGCTATATTTCTGTAACTGGGTCTTGGGGGATTCCGTCGCTTCCGGTGCGGGAAACCAGATATTGGTCAACGCCATCGGGCAGGCGCCATTGGGGTTTGGTATCTTTATCCTGTGGCCGCTGGTACATAAATTCGGCAAACGCTGGGTGACACAGATTGGCTTTGTAATTGCAACGGCGGGATGTGTTCTTGTACTGCTGAATCCCAGCAATTTAGGAATTGTACTGGCAGGTATGATGATCAAGTCCATTGGCTGTCTTCCGACCTATGCAATGGCGGCATTTTTAGCAGAGGCCATGGATCACATTGAGTGGAAGAATGGATATCGTGTGGACGGATTTACTGCATCTGTTAATACAATTATCGTGACCATTGCCGCAGGTATCGGACAGTCTATTATCCTTGGCGGACTGAATGCCTTTGGATATATCTCTCCGGCTTCTATCGGGGCTACGGCGGAGACTGTTATCAATCAGCCGGCGAGCGCTCAGAACTTCATGACTTGGATGTATGTTGGTGTTCCCATGATCGGATATCTGATTATCGCCTTGATTTTCAGTCTGTATGATCTGGAGGATAAGATTCCGCAGATCACAAAGGATATTACTGCCCGTCATAAAGCGGAGGCCGAAGCCCGCGGCGAGGTATACCTTACGGCGGAAGAAAAAGAAGCCATTGAAACTGCTGAGCAGGAAAAGAAGGCGGAAGAAATCCGCATCAGGGAGTTGAAGGAAAAATGTGCGAAGCAGGGATTAAGCTTCGACGAAGAAGAAGCTAAATATCAGACGCAGCTTGCGGAAAAGAAGGCAAAAGAGGATGCGAAGAAGGCTGCGAAAGAAGCGAAGAAGAAGAGGAAGTAAAGAAAAGTATTTGTGGTATAAGGCAGGCGGGCGGCAATGCTGCCCGCCTGTTATGGCAAAATAGGAAAACGGACTTGGAGGATTGCGATGAAATTGAATGAATATGAAGTCAGACACAATGCGTATCTTCGCGAAAATAGCGCAGAGTGTACGGTACTTTTGAAAAAGGACGGGAATTTCCCACTAAAGGCNACAGNGCATTCTAAAGNGCAGAATGCNCNGCAAATCGCNCTCTATGGGAGCGGGGCAAGATATACTATCAAGGGNGGTACAGGCTCCGGNGANGTNAATTCCAGATTCTTTGTGACGGTTGAGGAAGGGCTTAAAAATGCCGGTTTTACCATTACCTCAGGCAGTTGGCTGGACGGATATGACAAAGTGCGTGTGGAAGCAAAGCAGCAGTTTATCAGGGACATCAAGGCTGAGGCAAAAGAAAAGCATACTCAGGCAGTTATTCTCTGTATGGGGCGTTCCATGGCGGAGCCGGAGTANCANNTGCCNATAGATGGGGCNGGGGACACTGCNATCTATGTGCTTTCCCGNATATCCGGAGAGGGGAGCGACCGGGAACCGGTAGCGGGGGAGATTCTGCTTTCGGAGACGGAAAAAAGAGATATTCTGGCATGTAATGCGAAATATAAGAATTTTATGCTTGTGATCAATGCGGGCGGTGTTGTGGATCTGACTGCGGTGAAGGATGTGAAAAACATTTTAATTCTGTCACAGCTTGGGGTGGAGACCGGAGATATCCTGGCGGACATTCTTCTCGGCAAAAGCAGTCCATCCGGAAAGCTTACCACTACCTGGGGTGCATGGAAGGATTATTCATCCATGGGTGAATTTGGTGGCAGGGATGAGACTAGATATAAGGAAGGCATTTATGTAGGGTATCGCTATTTTGACAGCGTTGGGAAATCCCCTCTGTATCCATTTGGCTATGGGCTTTCCTATACCGACTTCTGTCTGGAAAAGGACAGCGTCCGGCTGAACGGCCAAACGGTTACGGTGACTGCCAATATTAAGAATGTGGGAAGTTTTGCCGGCAAGGAAGTGCTGCAGGTATATGTGTCGTCTCCGGAAGGAAAACTTGACCAGCCTTATCAGGCGCTGGCAGGCTTTGCTAAGACGAAACTCCTTGCCTCTGGAGAGGGGCAGAAGCTTTCGGTGGGTTTTGAAATGTCTGATATAGCGTCCTACGATGAAGCGTCGGCAAGTTACATCCTGGAGGCAGGCGATTATGTACTTCGTGCCGGAAACAGCAGTGCCAATACAGAAGTGTATGGCGTGATTCGCGTGGAAGAGGAAATTTGCTGCACCAAAACGCGGAATGTGATGGGCAGACCGGACTTCACCGATTACAAACCGACGGAAGGAGAAAGGAAAAGCAGTTCGCTTTCCGCGGAGGAACTGGCGGAGACGACAGTGCTGACGCTTGGAAAGGATGCGGTCACCACCGTCAATGTGGATTTTGATCCGGAATGTGAAATTGATGCAGATGTCAAAAAGCTTTCCGATGAGCAGCTGATTAAGATGAATCTGGGAGCTTTTGATCCAAAGGGAGGTATGGCAAGTATCATTGGAAACGCAGGCTTTACCGTTGCCGGAGCTGCAGGACAGACGTTTATGGAGGCAAAAGAGTATGGCATTCCTTCCATGGTTATGGCAGACGGACCAGCAGGACTTCGCCTCAGCCGGGAGTATGCAAAAGACAAGAACGGAGCAATACATGCGCTGGGAGCATCTTTCCCTGAGTCTATCATGGACTTCTTACCAAAAATCGCCAAGCTGTTCATGAAGCAGATAGGCTATAAGGTAAAGAAAACAGATACCATCGAGAACCAGTATGCAACCGCNATACCCATTGGAACCGCGATTGCGCAAAGCTTTAATCTTGAGTTTGCGGAAAAGTGCGGAGATATTGTGGGTTTTGAAATGGAACTGTTTGGCGTGCATTTATGGCTGGCACCTGCGCTTAACATTCATAGAAGCATCCGCTGCGGAAGGAACTTTGAATATTTTTCCGAGGATCCTGTCATCAGCGGTGAATTTGCAGCCGCCATTACCAGAGGTGTACAAGCGCATCCGGGATGCGGAACCACGATCAAGCATTATGCGGCAAATAATCAGGAGTTGAATCGTACACAGAATAACAGCCAGGCAAGCGAGCGGACGCTCCGGGAGATTTACCTGAAGGGATTTGGAATTGCGGTAAGGAAATCACAGCCCAAGGCAGTTATGACATCCTACAATCTGATAAATGGCGTCCATACGTCGGAGCATAAGGGTATGATCAATGATGTACTTAAATGTGAGTTTGGCTATAAGGGAATTGTTATGACCGACTGGGTAATTGCGAACTATGCCACGGAAAAAGGCTGTATCCACCCTGTTGCAAAGGCGCCGAACGTGATCATGGCAGGCGGGGATCTCTTTATGCCGGGCAGCAAGTCAGACTATGAAGATGTAGCAGCNGCTATGAAGGAAGGGAAGGTCACCAGAGAACAGATGCAGATGAATGCATCGCGGACGGCCAGAATGGCGAGGGAATTAGTGAAAGATAAATAAGAAGTATGGCGCTTGGGATGAATAAAGATGGCATAGAGACGAGGTAGAATATGAAAAAAATAGATTTTAATGACAATTGGCTGTTCTGGAAGCAGGGAAGCAAAGAAAAGCAAGCCGTTACCCTGCCCCATGATGCNCAGATATANGAGAAGCGGGGCGCTGACGTTTCCGACGGCGGCCATGGATATTTCCCCGGCGGTGTGTATGTATACGAAAAGACATTTACCGCTCCGGCGGAGTGGAAAGATAAAAATATTCTGGCGGAGTTCGAGGGTGTTTATAAAAACAGTGTCATTTCCCTGAACGGNAAGGAAATCGGCAGTCATAAGTATGGCTACACCACNTTTACTGTGGAATTNACCGGATTGAAGTTTGGCGAAGAAAATACCCTGNCTGTGGTTGCCGATAACTCTAAGCTGCCTAATTCCCGATGGTATTCCGGTTCCGGNATTTACCGNCCCGTGTGGCTGTATGTCGGGGAAAAGAACCATATCGCATACCGGGGTGTGAAGATTACTCCTTTGTCCGTCAGTCCTGCCAAAGTGAAGGTTGAAACNAAAGCNGCTGNNGGTCGGATTGCCGTTGAAATTCTGGATGGNAGTAAAGTTGTGGCCAGTGGTTCCGGTCCCCTGTGTGAGATTGAAATTCCCGGGGGTAAACCATGGAGCGATGAAACTCCCAATCTGTATACCTGCAGAGTCACACTGACGGAAGACGGAGCGGTTGTTGACACTGTTTCGGAAACTTTCGGTATCCGTGATATTACATGGAGCCCCAAGGGATTGTTTATCAACGGAAAGGAGACCCTGCTCAGAGGTGGTTGTGTCCACCATGACAACGGCATTCTGGGAGCAGCCGCATACGACGAGAGTGAATGGAGGCGGGTCCGCATTTTGAAGGAGGCAGGTTTTAACGCACTGAGGATGGCACATAATCCATGCAGCCGCGCCATGCTGGAAGCCTGCGATTACTATGGTATGTATGTGATGGATGAGACCTTTGATATGTGGTACAACCGTAAGACAAAGTTTGACTATGGCAATGATTTTGAAGACTGCTGGAAAGAAGATACCGCCGAAATGGTGGAGCGGGATTACAATCATCCCAGCGTCATCATGTACTCCATCGGCAACGAGGTGGCGGAGCCATTTGAAGNAAAGGGCGTGGACGCGGGCAGGGCAATGGTAGAACTTATTCACGGCATGGATACTTCACGNCCTGTGACCTGCGGCCTGAACCTGATGATTCTCAGCCGTGCCGCAAAAGGGCAGGGAATCTACAANGATGGGGAACAGAGCAATGCGGCAGCCGGGAAAAAGCAGAAGGAGGGCGGCAACGCCAGCCTTGCTTTCAACATCATTGCGTCCTTTGTGGGTACCGGTATGAACAAGGGAGGTAATTCCCCTAAGGTGGATGCCATTGCCACCCCCATTATCAACTCCCTGGACATTGCAGGTTATAACTATGGTTCCGGTCGTTATCCTCTGGAAGAGAAGCAGCATCCGGAACGGATCATTTTCGGCTCGGAAACCTTCCCTCAGGATATCTGGAAAAACTGGGAGATGGTGAAGAAGTTTCCCTATCTGGTGGGCGACTTCATGTGGACTGCCTGGGACTATCTGGGCGAGGCTGGCATCGGGGCTTGGAGTTATACAGGGGGCATGCCCTTTAACCGTCCCTATCCCTGGGTGCTTGCGGGTGCCGGCGTAATCGATATTATAGGCGTTCCGGACGGTTCCTGCCGTTATACATCCACTGTCTGGGGGCTGGAAAAGGCGCCTAGGATTGCCGTGAAGCCTGTGAACCATCCAGGAGTCCGGGTAAGCAAGTCTGTCTGGAGAGGCACCAATGCGATTGAAAGCTGGGCATGGGAAGGCTGCGAAGGAAATAAAGCAGAGGTGGAGGTCTATTCTGATGCCGCATCCGTGGAACTGCTGCTGAACGGAAAATCTCTGGGTAAAAAGAAGATTAAGGAATGCAGGGCGATTTTTAAAACGAAGTATGCTCCAGGCACCCTGACTGCCGTGGCTTATGCAGATGACGGCAGGGAGCAGGCGCGGTATGAACTGGTATCAGCCACCGGGAAAACGGTCATTACAGTCAAACCGGAAGTGACCGCAGCTAAGACAGGAGAGGTTGTCTATGTTCCGGTGGAGCTTGTGGGTGAGAACGGCATTGTGGAATCAAATGCAGACCGGAAGCTGACGGTTTCCGTTCATGGCGGTGAACTGTTGGGCTTTGGCTCTGCCAATCCCTGCCACGAGGAGCAGTACCATACGGGCTCTTTTACCACATACTATGGACGTGCGCTGGCTGTAGTCCGTGTGACTGATGATACCACCGTCAGCGTAACGGATGGAAAGTACAGCGCAAGCGCAGAGATTTCTGTAAAATAAGGGAGCGAAAGTATTAATATTTCAGATGCATTTGATGTGTTTGACGTTGCAGGAGGCAATCAATGAAAGCAATTCGTTTACGGACAGAATATTTAAAGGAGCCACTGGGGCTGGGAACCGCTTCGCCCAGATTTTACTGGAACTGTGAAGGCGGGGTTACCCAGACCGCATACAAAATTGTGGCAAAGTTGGAGAGAGTGACAATCTGGGACAGCGGCAAGGTATTGTCTTCCCGCATGGCCCATATTGCCTATGAGGGTGCGCCGCTCCACAGCCGCGACAGGGTAGAATGGTCGGTAACGCTCTGGGATGAAAATGATCAGCCGGGAGAGATTGCGGAAAGCTGGTTTGAATTGGGATTACTGGAAACCTCTGACTGGACAGCTATGTGGATTTCGGGAGATTATAAACCAAACAAAAAAGAACGTTATCCGGTGGACTGCTTCTGTCGTACATTTTCCGTGGAAAAACCAATAGCAAAGGCAAGACTCTATGCATCTGCCCGGGGTGTGTATGATGTTGCAGTCAATGGAAAAAGGATAGAGGAATTTATCTTTGCTCCCGGAATGACAGACTATCGAAAACGCATCCAGTACCAGACTTATGACGTAACTTCCCTGATGCAGAAAGAGAACAAGGTGGAACTGCGTCTGGCGGACGGATGGTATCGGGGCAGCAGCGCTGCTTATGGGGTTACAAATGTCTACGGGACGCAAACCAGTGTAATTGCCCAGTTGGAAATTACGCTGACAGACGGCACGTTTCAAACCTATATTACAGATGATTCATGGAAATGGTCCAACGATGGTCCTATCCGGTTTGCAGACATGAAGGACGGGGAGGTCTATGATGCCCGTAAGGAGCCTGGCTATGATGGAACTGCCAAAATAGCAGAGAATATTGAGAGCAGTGTGAAACTGACAGCCTCAAACAATGTGCCGGTTCGGGAAAAGGAGCGCTTTACACCGGTACTTTTGCAGGGCAAAAATGGTGTCAGGGTTTTGGACTTTGGGCAAAATATTGCAGGATACCTGGAGTTTACGGTAAAGGAACAATCCGGTAGCGAGATGAGGCTCATCTGCGGAGAGGTACTGGACAAAGATGGCAGGGTGGATCTGTCCGGTATTCAGGAATCCCGTCCTGCAAAGGGGTGGAGCCAGATGAGCCTGGTAAAAAAACTCCTGACTAATAAGGTAAGCGGTGAATCGGATCCCACGCCCAGGCAGGAGATCAGATTTATCTGTTCCGGTGGGAAGGATCATTACAAGACCGGCTTTGCAGTCTTTGGGTTTCGGTATGCACAGGTGGAAGGCGATGTGGAGGTCTGCCCGGAGGATTTCAGGGCTATAGCTGTCTATTCTGATATGGAGGAGACAGGCGGCTTTGTGTGCTCGGATGAAAGGATTAACCGTCTGGTGGAGAATACGAAGTGGAGCATGAAAGGAAACTTTCTGGATATTCCCACGGACTGTCCCACCAGGGAACGGCTGGGATGGACGGGTGACGCCCAGATATTCTTTGATACAGGGGCTTATCTTATGGACACGGCGGCTTTTTTCGGAAAGTGGCTTAAGGATATGGAGGATGCACAGTATAAGGATGGATTGCTTCCTGCAGTATTGCCCTATCAGGGAGTGGAAATGATGTATAAATCCACCGGTTCTTCTGTGGGATGGGCAGACGCAGTATATTTGATTCCCTATCGTTATTATAAGCGTTATGGCGATAAGAGTATTTTGGAGCGCACCTGGCCTATGGTAGAGAAATACGCGGAATACCTCATGACTCATATGGGGATGAAAAGTAAAAAGGATGCAAAGACCAATCCTCATAATGCATATACCTACGAGAAGGGCGTTCATCTGGGTGAATGGCTGGAGCCGGAAGAATTCCGCGATAAGGTATACGGCACGCAGGCAAAGCATCCGGAAGAATGTACCGCTTATCTGTATTATGCTATGGAAACCATTGGCGAGATAGCAGATATTCTGGGCAAAGACAACATGCAGGAACGCTGTCGGAAGACAGCCAGGGGGGCAAAGAAGGCTTATGATGCCATGTTTGTAAAGACAGGAACTCTTGACACAGACCGACAGGCCAAGCTGGTCAGACCTCTTGCGTTGGGATTGCTGGACGGAGAGACAAAGAAAAAGGCACAGGAACGTCTGACTCAGGCAGTGGAGCATTATAATTACCGCGTGGGAACCGGATTTCTGTCAACGCCTTTTCTCCTGCCGGTGCTGACAGAAGCGGGAGAAGTAGAGACAGCTTACAAAATGTTGGAGAATACAGAGAAGCCCGGATGGCTTGCGGAGGTTCTGGATGGTGCTACCACGGTATGGGAAAACTGGGAGGGGAATTTGAGCCAGAATCATTATTCTCCCGGCGCAGTATGCCAGTGGATGTTTGATACAGTTGCAGGAATTCGTGTGGAAGGAGAAAACAGGTTGACCATTGCGCCTATGCCGGGAGGAAGCCTAAAGCATGCCTGCGCGGAATATATCAGCCCTTATGGGAAAGTGGTAAGCCGTTGGGAAGAGACAGATAGAGGAACCGTTTATACAGTGGAGATTCCGGCAAATGTAACAGCAAAGATTATTTTGCCGGACGGAAGAAGTGAGGCCGTAGGTTCCGGGGTGCATACTTATCTCAGTGAGTATGCTTTCTAGGAAATTCTCTGTTTGTGGTAAATCGGATATAGTTGAATAGTTTTGGAGGAGAATATGGCATATACAAGTATCAGACCCGGCCAGATGTGGCTGGATACGTCCGGGAAGCCGATACAGGCCCATGGCTTTTCTGTGTTTTATAATGAAAAGGATGGCCGCCGCTATCTGTTTACATCCGGTACCAGCGGTTATTATCCCAATAAAAGCCAGGTATGCGTGTTTGATGACTTCCATGGTGAATATAAAGACCTGGGAAATCCGCATATCGGAGATGACAGCAATACCTCATTCAGCTCCCAGATTACCTGTGTTCTGAAAGTGCCGGAAAAGGAACTTTACATTGCGTGCGCGGACCGCTGGATGCCGGGAAAGATGGCGGTGAAGATGTCGGCACAGGTGATTGTGGGTATGGAGAAGCATTTTAAGGATTATATGCCTGACACATCTCCCAAAGAGGCATTGCCGCTTCCGGGAAAGGAATTGAAACATCCCGAGAAGACCTGTAAATCAACTTATGTGTGGCTCCCTATTGAATGGCAGGGAGAGAAACCGGTAATAAAGTGGCATGATGAGTGGAGTATAGAAGATTACAAGTAAGATAAATTTTTATCTGTCAGGAATATGATGGAGGATTTGAAAAAAGGATACTGTAACCTTGCAGTATATAAGTAAATGTAATTTCCCAGTCAAAAAAGGAGGAAAAATTATGCAGAAAAAGAAACAGGCATTCAACCCGTATCTGCCGAGCTTTGAGTATGTACCGGACGGCGAGCCGCGTGTGTTTGGTGACAGGTTGTATGTCTATGGCAGCCACGACCGCTTTGATGGACCGGATTTCTGTGTCAATGATTATGTATGCTGGTCCGCGCCGTTAGACAATCTGGCAGACTGGAGATACGAGGGAGTTATCTACCGGGCAGACCAGGATGCTAAGAATGCCAAGGGCAACATGCATATGTGTGCTCCGGATGTGGTGCAGGGACCGGATGGACGTTATTATCTGTATTATGAGTATCACCGCATCACCGTGACATCGGTGGCGGTCTGCGATACCCCTGCCGGGAAGTATGAGTTTTACGGTTATATTCGCAAGAAGGACGGCACGCCCTATGGCGAGACCAAGGGAGAGGTGAATCTCTTTGACCCGGGTGTGCTGGTAGATAAGGATGGCAGGGTATATATGTATACGGGATACGCACCACTGCCGGGCTGGATGAAGACAGCTATGGGACTCCGTGGATTTAAGATAGATGCGGGCTACTGTGTGGAGCTGGAGCAGGATATGATCACGATGAAGAGCGAACCTGTCCAAGTGATTCCGGGACCATCACTCACAAAAGGGACAGGCTTTGAAGGACATGGATTTTTTGAGGCGAGCAGTATACGCAGGATTGGCGACACCTACTATCTGGTTTATTCTTCTGAACTCAGCCATGAGCTATGCTATGCGACCAGCAAAAGACCGGACAGGAACTTCCGGTACGGTGGAACACTTGTGAGCATCGGGGATATCGGTTATGAGGGGAATACGACACCGCTTAACTACACAGGAAATACACATGGCGGCATGGTGGAGAACGGCGGTCAGTGGTATATTTTTTATCACCGCCAGACCAATAAACAAAAGTGCGCCAGACAAGGGTGTGCGGAAAAAATCACGATTGCTCCCGACGGTTCCATCGCACAGGTGGAAATCACAAGTTGTGGATTAAATGATGGACCGTTGGAAGGAAAAGGTGTATATGAGGCAAGAATCGCTTGCAATCTGAGCAGTAAGCAGGGAACTTTTGAGTGTACGCATACCAGAGAGAAAGATAAGAAAAAAATTCACCCTTATTTTACCCAGAGCGGAGCGGACAGAGAGAACAATCCAGATCAGTATATTGCCAACATGACGGATGGATCCTGGGCAGGCTATAAATATTTTAGCTTTTCGGGAGAGGAATCTGAAATAATCGTGAAAGTTCGCGGAACTGCTGATGGTACCATGAAGGTCTATAACGGNTGCAAAGGCAAAGGTAATAAGGTTGCGGAGATTCAGGTTAAACCGTCAGATGTATATAAAGAATTTTCCGGAGAACTATTGCTGCCTGTGGGGGTGCAGCCGTTATATTTCAGATATCAAGGAGAAGGGTATCTTGATTTCACGGAATTTCAAATAAGATAAATGGAGAAAAAAGATATGTCTTTTTCAAGTTATATGCTGCGCAAAATGTTTACAAACGGAGACAACAAGCGGGATGCCGGATTGGCAAGCGGAAAAATAAAAAAGCCGGAAACCATCTTGTAGCGTCCGACATTTTCTGATAAANTATTCATACGGGTACTGCCATAACGGTAGGCGGCTAGTTCTTCTCNGGAGGGACTGTNACCCTCCGATTACATAGAAACCTGCTTGTTGCAGGAATCTGGGAAAGGAGGGCTGNGTGGATGTTGACGATTGAAGGATTGATTTCAGTGCTTGGCTTATGCCTGACCTGCTTCGGTCTCGGATACGCCATCGGAAGNAAGGATAATAATAAACCACAAAAATAGCCGCCCCAGTCTGGAAAACTTAGCGGCTATTTTTGCTAATATAAAACTGGACTAGCCGTCTATCGGCAGTACCTTTATGTAAANATATCTTAGCAGATTTATATGGAATTGTCAAACGCTGCGGAGAAGTCCACTGAATGCTGTAAATTGAATAAGTANAANCCGGATTACTGGAACAATGCGTTTAATTTGTTTTGGTNTGCTTTACTGCAAACCAAATAGTAGCTGACATTGAACTCNGGATCTGTGATAGGCACTGCGATACGGTCTGTCGCGGGTGAAGCNCCGGGAAATATATCACGGAAAGAGTCCGTAGCGAAACTTGGCATCGTGGAATTTTCAATCAGCTCTAAAAAAGTGTAACGCTCTGTCTGGATAAGAAAACGGGAATCCGGCATTTTATCCACCACCAGATCATGCCAGAAACCAATGTCATGAAACAAGAGCATATTTTCTCCGTTCATTTCGGAAACGCTTAAGTGTTTCCTGTGGGCAAAACGATGCCGTTTTGGAAGAAGGAAGGATAAATGTTCTTCGCCCCATTTCCTGTAATATAGATTATCATCTTCCGGACAGAAAGGAAGCAGTACAAACTGGTAGGTTTCATCCTTTATCCCCTCAAGGAGCTGGGGGATGTCTTTTACTTCTGATGCAATGGCAGCTGTTGGATAAAAAGCAGTGATGTGTTGTATGATTTCCGCAACATGGGCTGGCGTACAGGAGCCAAGCTTGATAGTCCTGCCCGCACGGTCGAAATCACGGGCATGCCGGAGCATATTTTCAGTCTGCTTCAACAGCATTGCTGCATCTTCTGCAGCCAGAAGCCCGGTTTCATTTAAGGAAATACTGTTTTTTGTGCGATGAAACAGGGGGACTTCAAATGCAGCTTCTAATTTCTGCATATTTCTTGTCAGCGCAGGCTGGGAAATATGCATTTTTTTTGCTGTCTCACGCAGGGTTCCGGTCTGATAAAAAGTAACAAACTGTTCCAAGATATTATAATCAACCATAAAGGATTTACCTCCCCTACTTCTTGATGCTGGGCCTTTGGATTGTGACAGATGTGGTGTCCATTGACGCCATTTCTGTTATTATAACAGGGGCAAAAAAGAAAGTAAATGTTCAGATTCCATTTTGCGGAATCTGGATTGCAATATTGGCATTGTACAAATAAAGCAATTTACAATACAATGGTTACAGCTTAGAGGAGGGAACAGAGATGATTTTTTATTTTACAGGAACCGGAAACAGCCTGTATGTGGCAAAAGAGCTGGATGAAGAAATCATAAGCATCCCACAGGTAATAAAGCAGGAAAGGCTGGAGTTTGCGGCAGACAGTATTGGTATTGTATGCCCAATCTATGGACATGAAATGCCGGGCATGGTGAAAGATTTTATCCGCAGGGCTTCCTTTGATACAGGTTATCTGTTTGTTGTATTGACTTACGGCGCACATCATGGAGGAGCTGCTGAAATTGCTGACTCATTTTTTCAAAGTGTGGGGAAGAAAGCGGATTACATTACCTCGATTGAAATGGTGGACAATTTCCTTCCTGTATTTGATATGAACGAGCAGATGGCGAAGGATAAGCAGGTGGAAAAGCATCTGGAGCAGATCAGGGCTGATGTTCAGACAAAAAATAAGGGTATTCAAAAGGCAGGTCTTGCAGAAAAAACAGCCCATAAAATGTATTTAAAGATGGTGAAAAATGCGCCGGAGACGATATGGGCAGATTTTAAGGTGACTGACGAATGTGTTGGCTGTGGAATCTGCACCAGGGTATGTCCGGCTGGCTGTATCCACTTGGAAAATCAGTATGCCATCCATAATCCTGAAAAGTGCCAGGCATGTTATGCCTGTGTCCATGCCTGCCCCAAAATGGCGGTACAGTTCAACCTTTCCAGGCCGGAGAAGAATCCTGCCGCCAGATACCGCAATGAACATGTAACACTCTGTGAACTAGTAAGGGCGAATGACCAGACCACAGATGATTGAGAGATTAGCAGCAGGATATTTGGGAAAGGAGAATTTTAAGTGAAAAGATTCGTTTCAATCTGCTTAAGTTTACTGTTTGTATGCGGACTTACTGCCTGTTCAGGGAGTCAAGGGGAAAGCGGCAGTCAGGATTTGCAAGAGCAAGTTCAGACCGGAACGGAAAATCCTTCATCCGGTGTCGGGCATGAGGAAACGGAGGTACAGTCAGACAGTGAGACTGACATTGTCGGGTTTCATTTGGAAGCTCCCACACCCGGAACAGAACAGGTTATTTATCTTTGGGAGGAAGGGAAAATGCCGGCTCCCAGAACTTATTCTGAATCTGCCGACTACTTTGACCCGCCTGATTTCAGGCCAAGCATGGAATATTACCCTGCAAATCCGGAGGTTCCGGTAAAGGGGGCAGTCATGCTTTGCGCAGGCGGTGCCTTTATGTTCCGGGGCAATCAGGGGGATACTTACCCTACAGCGGAAAAGTTGACGGAGCTGGGATATCAATGCTTTGTGGTGCAGTACAGGCTCCGGCCCTATACACAGGAAGAAGGGGCACTTGATCTTGCCAGGGCTGTCCGTTATGTCCGCTATTATGCCGAAGAATACGGCATTGATGAGAAGGACATTGCTGTTGTCGGATATTCGGCGGGCGGAATCCTCTGCGGGGAGCAGGTGCTCAACTGGAAAGGTACGACCAGCCCGACCCTGCTTGATGAGAACTATGTTCCCGATTCTCTTGACAGTGTATCCGCAGATGCGGCGGCAATAGGGCATATTTATTCCTTTTATGGCAGATTGTCCGTAGGCTCCACAGATGTTGAAAAATTCCGCAGTTCCAGCCTGCCGCCTACATTCTATGCCTATGGAACAGAAGATCCTTTTTACAGGCAGTTCATGGCAAATGCCGATGCAGTACGCGAGGCCGGCGTTTCAGTAGAAGAACACTGTTATGACGGCCAACCCCATGGCTTTGGCGCAGGGAACGCAGATTCTAATTGGGTTCCGGAGTTTGACAGGTGGCTGACGGATATATATGAAAATAATTAAACAACATATCATTTTGTTTCTTTTGCTGCCATGTGCTTTTTTATGCAGCTGTGCCGCAAGCGGCAAAGCTGAGGACATTCATGCAGGGGATGAAAGTATAGTGATGCGGGACGAAACAATTCAGGGGATACAGTTTGCGGAATCTGAAAGCCAGAATACATTGGCAGAACCTTCGGAAAGTGATGCAGCCGTGACATGGGGGACACAGACAGTAAAGGGCTTTGTCAACGACAATGCTCTGCACAGTGAAATAGGCGACATCCATTTCAGCAGCTATATCCCTGAAACTTATGACGGTACCAGACCCTATGCCCTGTTTATCACCTTGCCCGGCTGGGAAGGGCTGTATTTCCAGGGAGTGGGGGCAAATATGGTGGAGGATTTCGGCCCGGAAGCGGTAAAGTATAATGATGAGATGATCATCCTGTCGCCGCAGCTGGATGACTGGGGGAAGACTTCCGCCGAGATGACGATCCTGCTTACCGAGTATTTTCTGGAGAATTATAATATTGACCCGTCCTATGTTTATCTTGAGGGATTTTCCGGCGGTGGTGAAACGGGTTCCATAGTAATGGGGATGCGCCCGGAACTGTACACGGCATATTTAATGGTCAGTTCAAAATGGGATGGTGACCTGGGTGTCCTGGCAGATGCAAAAACCCCGGTATATATGGCAATCGGTGAAGAGGACAGCTATTATGGTTCGGCACCTTTAAAGGATGCCTATGAAACGCTCTATGGGCTGTATGAAGGGCAGGGGCTTTCTGAAGATGAGATCAGCAGGCTGTTGGTTTTGGATGTGAAAGACCAGACATGGTTTTCTGAGCGGGGCATTGGAGACCAGCACGGCGGAGGCGGAGCCTTTGCGCATGAAGACAGTATTATGGGCTGGCTGTTTGGAGAACATGGAATTTAACAAAACATTTGACAAAAGGAGGTCAAAATTTATGAAACGTATTATTACATTTGGTGTTGTGATTTCCATGCTGGTGCTTTTGGCTGGCTGTGGAAATTCAGGGAGCGCACCGGAAACATCAGGGCAGGACAGCAGTATACGGCAGAGTGAAACAGTGCCCCCGGCATCTGGTGAAGCAGTTTCCGGTGAAGCGAATGCCAGCGGGGAACCAAATGCCGGCACGGAACCGGCTGCTGACGGGGAGGCTTCCATCGTTTACTTTACCAGTGACATTTCCCCGGAGGGTATGGTTGCCATTTATGAAGCCCTTGGCTGGGAACCTACCGGAAAGGTTGCAGTAAAACTTTCCACCGGTGAGCCGCCTGCCAGCAATTATCTGAGACCGGAACTGATAAAGGATCTGGTAGAATTGGTTGACGGAACCATTGTGGAATGCAATACCGCATATGGTGGTTCCCGTGCAGAAACGGCGATGCACTATCAGGTGGCGGAGGACCATGGTTTTACTGCCATTGCAGATTTCCAGATCCTTGATGAGGATGGCTCCATGAGCCTTCCCGTGGAGGGAGGCAGCCAGCTTACTGAAAATCTGGTGGGAGCAGCTTTTGGCGATTATGATTCTTATCTGGTGCTTTCCCATTTTAAGGGGCATGCCATGGCAGG
>JAAUZS010000128.1 GCA_014804495.1 Lachnospiraceae bacterium | reverse complement strand
TACACTCTTTTTTATAAGAGATAATATTAAATGATGATTGAAAAAATCATCGACTTTTATGATTTCTTATGGAAAGGGGAATGATCATGAATAATAAGGGATTGGACTGCCTTGCCCTGACTATTGCCATTATCGGTGCAATTAACTGGGGATTGATTGGTTTCTTCAGTTTTGACCTTGTAGCTTTCATTTTTGGTAATATGTCATGGATTTCCAGAATTGTTTACGCTTTGGTTGGTATCGCCGGTCTGTATATAATTACATTCTATATGTATGCAGGTGGAACTTCCAAAGAGTCGCAATAAAAAATCGAGTGCCAGCGCACTCAATTGAAAAAGTTCTAGGGCAGTCGTATGGATTTGCTGCCTTAGAACTTTTTAAATTTTCATCACTCATGTTTTTCAACTTATGAAAACATACTATCTCTATCAATCTCGACTCCGTCTCTCCAGATTCTTTCCAAATCATAGAATAAACGGTTTTCTTTGTCGAAAATGTGCACGATGATATCCTGAAAATCCATAAGTATCCAGTTAGCATTCTGATAACCTTCTATATGCTTTTCCGGGTGACCTGCTCTTCCAAGAGTCTCTGCCACATTGTCCGTCATGGTCTGAATCTGGCTCTTATTAGTTCCACTGGCGATTATGAAGTAATCTGCAATAGTNGAAATATTACTGATATCAATTATTTTGACATCTTCCGCTTTTTTATCCTCTAATGCTGCAATTGCAAGCTTTGCCATTTCTTTAGAATCCATATATTTTCATCCTTTCTGCTTTNTTATTCTGCTGACACATTTTTATAATANTNATAGCTTTCCNTGGTCATAGGGTCTATCTTTCCGTCTGTAGACAACAAATATGCCAAAGTATCATCCAAAATCTTGATAAGAGTTGAATCCAAATNCTGAAACGCCATGCGGCGTATCTGTTCCAGNTTGGCGGCATGCTTCCTTCCCGGTTCAATATAATCTGCAATATACAGTATTTTCTCTAATCTGCTCATTTTGGGACGCCCGGTGGTATGATATTTGATTGCATTTAAGATATCCTTATCGTTAATACCGTATTTTTCATGTGCAAGAAANCTTCCNACACCGGCATGAAGAAGAGCNATCGGATTTTCTCTTTCCACTTCCGAAATATGTAGATTGTTTTTCTCACAAATTGAAATCAATTTGTTTTCAGAAAGGCATTTGGCACAGTCATGAAGCATACCTGCCAGTATGGCGCTATCGGTATTTTCACCATGAACCATTGCAAGAGAAGCCGCCGTATAAGCTACACTTAACGTATGTTCATACCGCTTGGGACTGAGTTCTTTTTCCATTGCTTTTCTTATTTTCTGCAAATCTGCTGTTTTCATTCTAATCCCTCATGCTTTTTTCTCAACCAGATGATTTGTGTTTGCATNTCAATCGCACTTATATAATTTATTCTTTATTATNTAGTCATATACTGCNTCCGGTACAAGATAGCGTATAGACTCTCCGTCTCTTACCATATTCCGTATCATTGTAGAAGANATCTCAATATCGCTGCTTTCAAGTAAAAGGATACTTGCATTATATTTTTCCTTAAGATAAGCCACCTGCTCTTCCATTTCCGCCTGAGAACGGTTCTCTCTGACTGCCGCCAAAACATGGCAGTTTGNAAATATTTTTTGAGGTTCTTTCCANTCTTCTATTTTCCACAGGCTGTCGGCTCCCATTATAAAATAATATTCGGTACTTTCATTATTTTTTCTAAGCTGCTCCAAGGTCTCATAAGTATATGTTTTNCCCTCTCTATCCACCTCTATGGTAGAAATGTCAAAAAAAGGNTTATCCTCAATTGCAAGCCTTGTCATTTCAGTCCGTATATCCTTAGGAAGCATATCATTTTCACTTTTCATATACGGCATTCCGCTTGGCATAAAAAGCACCTCGTCCAGATGAAATTGCTCTCTTGCCCTTTCCGCAATAATAAGATGCCCGATATGAATAGGATTNAAAGTACCTCCCATAATTCCTACATTTCTCAATTTTAACTACAATGCTCCTTTCAAAACTTCATGACTTGATTATACCGGCAGCACAATTTTAGGGTTTTTCTTATCCGGTTTATATAATACGATTTTCTTGCCGATTACCTGCACTACNTGGGAATGCGTTCTTTCTGCCACTATAGCCGCAATCTCATTCGGATCGTCCGCGCAGTTCTTGAGAACGGCAATTTTAATCAGCTCCCTGTTATTAAAGGCTTCGCTAATNGCNTCTGTTGATTCCGGCGTTAGGCTGGATTTGCCTATCTGGAAAACAGGACTTAAATTACTTGCCAGACTTTTTAAATATGCTCTCTGTTTGCTTGTCATTTTAATAACCGTGTTCCTTTCTTAATCTAAAAGTTTGNGCAGCGCCGAAGCGCTTTTGCACCAAACGCTATTTATAATAATCAAAAGACAAACCGTACATTCTGACNGTATCNCCCTCTTCTATGCCAAGTTCCTCCAGTTTGTTCANAATATCNTTGTCTTTTAAGAAATTCTGGAANAAACGGAAGCCCTTTTCTGATTCCAGATTTGTATATGAAAGCATTTTCTCGATGCGGGGACCTTCNACTACATATTCATNNTTTTCNTCATCATATTCTACGGTAAAAGGCTCATTTTGAATGCTCAAATGTTCCTCAGGTATATACTCCTGCTCGAAAACNANNGGTTTGTCATCAAGCCCGTCAAGCTTGTTTTGTACNGCATAAAGCAACTCTCTTAACCCCTGACCNCTGACNGCCGAAATNGGATATACCGGTATTCCTTTCGGTTCAAACTCATTTTTAATACGCTTAATTATATCATCCTTGTCAGGATTCATATACATTACATCAATCTTATTGGCTGCAATGATCTGCGGTCTTGAAGCAATTTCAGGATTATATGCCTCTAGTTCTTTGTTGATCGCATAAATATCCTCAATCGGCTCCCTGCCCTCCGTAGATGCTGCATCTACTATATGCACTATTACTTTAGTTCGCTCTATGTGACGTAAAAATTCATATCCAAGTCCTACGCCTTCCGACGCGCCCTCAATGAGTCCCGGAATATCTGCAATGACAAATCCCTTAGCGTCATCCAAATCAACCACGCCCAGATTGGGATTTAAGGTAGTAAAATGATAGTTAGCGATTTTAGGTCTTGCATTTGTTACTTTGGATAAAAAAGTTGATTTTCCTACATTTGGAAATCCGACCAGACCGACGTCTGCAATCACCTTCAGTTCCAGTATCAGCTCCAACTCCATTGCAGGCTGTCCCGGCTGCGCATATTTAGGCGCCTGCATTGTGCTTGTGGCATAATGCTGGTTACCGTTGCCGCCCTTTCCTCCTTTTAAAATCATTACCTTGGTATTTTCACCGGACATATCGGTGATTACTTTACCGCTTTCAGCTTCTTTTATAACCGTTCCCGCCGGAACTTTGATAAAGATATCTTCCCCTTTTTTACCGGCACAATTGCGCTTGCCGCCCTCTTCTCCGTTGCCTGCGCTGTATTTTCGGATATGACGAAAATCCGTCAAAGTATTAAGTCCTTCATCCACTACGAAATAGACGCTTCCTCCGTCTCCGCCATCGCCGCCGTCAGGACCGCCGTTTGCAACATATTTTTCTCTTCTGAAAGAAACGTGACCGTCTCCGCCTTTTCCGCTTTTAATATATATTTTCGCTCTATCTGCAAACATAAAAATCAATCTCTCCTATAGTGTAAAAAGGCTCCAAACAATATGTTTGAAGCCCGATTCATTCGCTCACTGAAAGAACATGATTCTCTCAATTTTTCTCTACAGGATATACGGAAGCCTGCTTTTTATATCTTCCTTTTCTTTCAAATCTAAGCACGCCGTCAACCATTGCGAATAATGTATCATCTCCGCCTCTTCCTACATTAATGCCGGGATGAATCTTGGTTCCGCGCTGTCTGTATAAGATATTTCCTGCTTTTACGAATTGTCCGTCAGCTCTTTTTGCACCTAATCTCTTGGATTCGGAATCTCTGCCGTTCTTGGTAGAACCAACACCCTTCTTATGTGCAAAAAATTGAAGGTTCATATTTAACATAACAATAACCGCTCCTTTCTCTCAGCATGTAAACCTGAGTTTACAATACTTTTCTCCATATTGTTTTACAATCTGGGTAAGTCCAAGCACCAGAGAATCTACTAATACCTTCGATGTTTCCTGTAAAGGGACTTCAAATTTACATGTAATCATGCCGCTTTCTTCATCCGATTCCACACTAATCTGCTCATGTACGATTTCTTCCAGTGAATTAATCGTATTGATTACCAGTACGGAAATGGATGCACATACAATATCTTTGCCGTAATCATCAAACCCGGCGTGACCTTTGCATGTAAAACTTTTATATTCTCCGGATTTCGTTTTATGAAATGTTACAGTTGTCATTTCACACCTTTAAGCATTAATCTTGTCGATTTTGACCTGAGTGTATGCTTGTCTATGACCATTTTTCTTATGATAGCCGGTTTTTCTTTTATATTTGTAAACGATGATCTTCTTACCGCGTCCCTGATCCATAACTGTTCCGGATACAGTTGCGCCTGCAACATCGCCTGCTACTTTCAGCTCTTTATCGCTGATGGCTACTACCTGGTCAAATGTAACAGCAGCTCCTACTTCGGCATCAAGTTTCTCAACCCTGATAACATCGCCTTCAGAAACCTTGTACTGCTTTCCGCCTGTTGCAATAATTGCGTACATATGGCACCTCCTTCATGGAACTTAATCCACTTTACTCGCCCGCTTCGGTGACGTCCGAATATATAAATATTAATTAAATATGCATATATTGGGGCATACTTATACCTCGCCGTGCGGCATACTCTGATATTTTATACTTTATTTATGAATTTGTCAATATCTGGACAGAATTAATTTTTAATTCGGAAATAATTCCTCTGTCTATCAAATTCTGCAATGATTTCATAATCCCCAATTTAGCATGCGGCCAAGTCAATCCACCCTGAAAATACACTGCATAAGGCGGAGCAATCGGTCCGTCTGCGCTAAGTTCGATGGATGAGCCTGAAACAAAAGCTCCCGCCGCCATGATAACCTGTGAATCATATCCCGGCATATCCCACGGTTCAGGAGTTACATGACTGTCCACCGAAGCCGCCGCCTGTATACCCTGACAAAAAGCAATGACACCTTCCGGCGTACCAAATGTAACAGCCTGAATAATATCATGCCTGTCCTCAGTTGAGTTTGGAATTACCGGAAAACCAAGCTTTTCATATATGTTTGCAGCAAAAATAGCTCCTTTTAATGCGCTCGCAGTAACGGTCGGCGCAAGAAACAAACCCTGATAAAAAGATGTCATGACGCCAAGCGAAGCTCCTACTTCCTTGCCAAGTCCGGGAGAAGTAAGACGATATGCTGCATTTTCCACGCAATCTTTTCTGCCTGCAATATAACCGCCAATCGGTGCAAGACCGCCGCCGGGATTCTTAATAAGCGAGCCAACGACCATATCAGCTCCCACATCACTTGGCTCTATCGTTTCCACAAATTCGCCATAGCAGTTATCTACCATGCATATGATATCAGGCTTAATCTTCTTTATAAAAGAAATAAGTTCTCCTATAGCAGCGACTGATAACGTTGGTCTTGTCTGATATCCTTTGGAGCGTTGAATTGTAACTAACTTCGTCTTTTCATTGACTGCGGCACGGATTGCTTCATAATCAAAACTGCCGTCATCAAGCAAATCTACCTGCCTGTATGTGATACCATACTCTTTTAACGAGCCTTTGGACTCACGTATACCTATAACCTCTTCCAATGTGTCATACGGCTTTCCGACAGGAGAAAGCAACTCATCTCCGGGACGCAGGTTACTCATAAGCGCAAGTGCCAGCGCATGAGTTCCACAGGTTATCTGTGGACGAACAAGAGCATCTTCCGTATGAAAAACTTTCGCATACACTTTTTCAAGCGTATCTCTTCCCAAATCATTGTAACCATATCCGGTCGTACCCAGAAGACACGCCTCACTGACTCTGCATTCCTGCATGGCATGGATTACTTTAAGCTGATTATATTCTGCTATTTCGTCTATCTTTTGAAATCTTTCCTTTAAAGTATCAAGGATTCCTGTGCAAAAATCAAGAACCTGAACAGATATACCGAATTGGCTGTACTGCTCTTTAAGGTTAATATTATTTGATATATTATCTTCCATTGTTTAATTTATACTCCTTTTAGTCTGTTGTACAATATCAAGTTTACATAAAATACTTACACTTCTCAAAATAAAACCGCTGTTCATTCTCGAAAAGTTCAATCAGCTTATTTAACTTCTGCCCTTCTCTATACTCTTTCAATGCATCCAGATACTCGTTTCTATTAGCATCCTCAATCACAACCGGCACAATTTTATTCTTCAGACATTCCCTAAAAAGAATCAATCTACCTGTCCTTCCATTACCGTCCTGAAACGGATGAATGCTCTCATATCTTGCATGATACTCAGCTAATACAGATATATTTACCTCCTGATTTTCATACCAGTCCATTAATAAGCACATTTCCCATTCAACATTCTCCGGTCTTACAGTCTGATACATTCCAATCATATTAGGACGCTTCTTATAATCTCCGATAGCATATCCATTTGCACGATCCTCAAATACTCCGGATTTCAATTCATAATGGAACTGTTTTATCAACTTTTGAGATAACGACTCACTCAGAGTATCCAACATTCTATTAAACATGAGAAAATGACCATTCATCTCCTCAACATCTTTTGCCCTATAATAATCATCTGATTTCGGTAAAGTTCCATTATCAAATAAAGATGCGGTCTGCTCTTCAGTAAGAGTACTTCCTTCAATTTTATTTGAATTATAAGCAAGCAATCTCTGTGTATATGCATACACCCCTGATCTGTCAAATTTTTCTTTTTCTATCTTGAATCTATCATAAAGAAAGTTAAGAAAATCATTTCTTGCATCATTGTCCATGCTATCGCTCCTTACTTTAATTCACAAAACCATTATTTCAAGCCCTGCACAATCTCTTTATCCGCCAATATCTTTATCATATACTCCAAAATCTCACTGTCCTGATTAAAATTCCCCGTACGTGCATTTTCTCTGTTTTCTCTGAAATCCTCCCTAGAAACCCAGACAACCTCTCTCTCCCTGCGAAACCACGTAAGCTGCCGCTTCGCAAAATGCCTTGTATCCCGCTTGATCCTGTAAACAGCGTCTTCCAATGTACAATCGCCTTCCAGATATTCCAATATCTCTTTATATCCAAGCCCCTGCATCGAAACTAAATCTTTAGTGCAGCCCATATCTTTAAGGCGTCTTACCTCTTCGACAAGCCCCTTTTTTATCATCTCATCTACTCGCCTGTCAATTTTATCATACAATATGCTTCTTTCATCAGTTAAAACAAAATATGCAAAATTATACGGAGCTCTCTTTTCATGCTGCTCTTCGTTATGTTCTGAAATAGGTTTCCCTGTCTTTTCATAAAATTCAATTGCCCGGATTACACGCTTTACATTGTTAGCATGGATAATTTCACAGGATTTAGGGTCTATTTTGCGCAGCCTTTCAAAAAGGACTTCGCACCCCTGTTCTTTTGCAATGTCTTCTAAATGCTGTCTGAATGCTTCATCTTCGTCAGTTTCCGCAAAATCAATATCATAGAGAACTGACTGTATATAGAAGCCTGTTCCTCCCACTATAATCGGGATTTTTCCGCTGCTATATATTCTACTCATGGCTTCCTTTGCCATAGACTGGAATCTGACAACATTAAATTCTTCCGTAGGCTCTAATACGTCAATCAGATGATGCGATATGCCTGACATTTCTTCTTTAGTGATTTTGGCAGAGCCGATATCCATGTATTTATACACCTGCATGGAATCGGCGGAAATTATTTCCCCGCCTATAGCTTTTGCCAGTGAAATTGATAAGGCAGATTTGCCCGCGGCTGTCGGTCCTGTCAAAATTATTAAAGGTTTCATATTGTAACAATCCTTTTAAATTTCTTTTCAAGTTCATACTTACTCATGGAAATGATGGTCGGCCTGCCGTGAGGACAATTGTATGGATTATCCAAAGAAAGCAGCTCGTCAATCAAGGCTTCCATTTCAGCTTTTGAGATGCGCATATTGCCCTTAACTGCCGCCTTACATGCCATCGTAGCAATTTTAATCCTTATACTTTCAGGAGTACCGGAAACATTCTCATCAGATAACTCATCCAACAGCTCATAGAGTAATTCCGTTTCCCTGTATCCATATAAATCCATAGGAACGCTGACAAGCGCATAATCATTGCCGCCAAATTCCTCAATTACAAAACCGAGGGCTTCAAAGTGCTCCATATTCTGCATAAGACAGGCTTTTTCCCTGCCGTTTAATGTAATAACAGCCGGCGGATTAAGACTCTGCGAAACAATGTTTTTTTCATTGAACTGCTTAATAAGGCGTTCATACTTAACTTTCTCATGTGCGGCATGCTGGTCTATAATCATAAGCTTATCCTGATAGGAAACCAGCCAGTATGTATCAAAAACCTGCCCGATTATTTCATAATGCTCCCTTGCTTTTGCACTGAGAAGTTTGTCGTCAAATAATTCGAGTTGTTCGGGCTTGGATACTGATATAGGTGACTTAGTCTGTTCAGTCATAGAAGCAGATGTATCTGTCTGTTGCTGTTCAGACTTAAAGGCAGATGCAGTCATATGCGCATCTTTTGATTCATCCAATCGCTCGTTCTCTTTTTGAATGGGTTGCGTCGATGCCGTCGTCGTACTGTCTTTTTTCATATAATTTACAGGCTCATGAACTAAACCTGTATCAACTGCATCAGCCGTAGCAGCCGTATCAACACTCGCTTTAAACCTTTCTTTTTCAATCCTTACTGCTTCGAATGGTTCGGGCGCTGCCGGCGCTTTAGGGGACTTCGTTTCATTTTTTGTTGAACTATTCTTTGCCCCATTATTTTCAAACGTTACCTCCGGTATCATTTCCTGTTCGTGCAGAAAATTAAATATGATATCGCGTACCAGCTCATAAAACTCCTGCTCTCCTGCAATTTTCACTTCCATTTTTGCAGGATGAACATTGACATCAATTCGTTTTGTGTCAATGTTAAAATGCAGAACACAGAACGGAAATTTATGTTGCATAAGATATTCTTTATAACCATCTTCTACAGCCTTGCTGAGCAGGCTGCTCTTAATATATCTACCGTTGATATAAAAAAGCTCATAATTCCTGTTTGAACGGTTTATTACCGGTTTCCCTAAAAAACCGTCAATTGAAAAGCCTTCTCTTTCAATATGGATTTCATTAAGCTCTTTTACAATATCTTTCCCGTATATACGGTAAATAATCTCTTTTAAATCATTATTTCCGGAAGTATGGAATCTGTTCTGATTATTTATTATGAAATTAAAAGCAATCTGTGGGTGTGACAGCGCAAGATGCTCCATCAGGTCCACCACATATGAGCCCTCCGTCTGCGGCTGCTTTAAGAATTTTTTACGTGGAAGCGTGTTATAGAAAAGATTCCGTACTATCATCGTCGTACCGTTCGGAACTCCGACTTCTTGAAACTCTTTCTCCACGCCGCCTTCTATTACATAACGAACGCCCGTCAAATCTTCTTCCACTTTGGATATAGCCTCAACCATAGAAACTGCCGCAATACTCGCCAACGCCTCGCCGCGAAACCCCAGACTGACCAATTCGGTCAAATCATCAGCAGACACAATTTTACTGGTAGCATGCCTTAAAAAAGCATTCCTTATCTGCGACCTTTCTATTCCGCTTCCGTTATCTGTAACCCTGATAAGTGAAATCCCGCCATCCTTTATTTCCACCGTAACAGCGTCAGCCCCGGAATCAATAGCATTCTCCACCAGCTCCTTTACCACGCTCGCAGGCCTCTCCACGACCTCCCCTGCTGCAATCTTATCTATTGTTTGATTATCTAATATATTGATTTTCATCCTAATACCTTTACTCTTTTTTACACTATGTTTTAATAATCGTGAAAATATCCGTTTCCAAAATGTAGTTGTACAATATATATAAAACATAAGCAGGTGCTCTGCCGCCGTAGTCCACTGAAAGTGGACTTGTACTTTTGGTGCCGTTTTTTGGCACCTTATGTACCGCTACTTCAACAGAAAATTTACTTCGTAAATTATCTGCGAATGCAGCGCAAGCGTGCCTGCGTTGATTTATATATATTGTACGACGGTCTGTTAGAAATACAGTTTCGCAATTATTTTCGCCACCTGTTTTTCAACTTATTCTGCAGCCTGTACAACGTATTGAGCGCATCTATCGGAGTCAGATTCTGAACATCGACTTCCTCAAGTTCCTTAATCACATCCTCATCTTTTACCGTATCAAAAAGCGATATCTGCTCTAAATCCACTTCATCATATTTTACAGGCTTAACTTTTTCATTTTTAATATTGATTTCAATATTCTGTACTTTTTCCGTAATGTCATTATCGCTAAGTTGATTTACAATTTCTTTAGCACGGTCGATTACCATGTCCGGCACTCCGGCAAGCTTGGCAACCTGAATGCCATAGCTCTTATCCGCACCGCCTTTGATAATCTTACGAAGGAAGACAATATCATCGCCTTTTTCCTTTACGGCAATGCAATAATTGTTCACATTGTCCATCTTACCTTCCAGCTCAGTCAACTCATGATAATGAGTGGCAAAAAGCGTTTTGGCACCCAGAATTTTACGGTTACTTATATGCTCGATTACTGCCCATGCGATGCTTAAACCGTCAAAAGTAGACGTTCCCCGTCCGATTTCATCAAGTACCAGAAGGCTGTTGGATGTTGCATTTCTGAGAATATTTGCGACCTCATTCATCTCCACCATGAAAGTGGACTGACCGCTTGCAAGGTCATCGGATGCTCCTACCCTCGTAAAAATCCTGTCAACTATACCGATATTGGCTTTTCCGGCTGGAACAAAGGAGCCAATCTGCGATAGCAGCACAATCAATGCAGTCTGACGCATATATGTTGATTTTCCTGCCATATTCGGACCGGTAATAACGGCGATACAATGTTTTCCGTTATCCAGATAAGTATCGTTGGAAATGAACATATCATTTTGAATCATCTGCTCTACTACGGGATGTCTGCCGTCTTTAATATCAATTATGCCTTTTTCATTTAAAGTGGGTCTGACGTATCTGTTACGTTCCGCCACATATGAAAGTGAAGTTAAAACGTCCAGTTTCGCAACTGCACGCGCTGTCTGCTGAATCCTTTCAATNTGTGCGGCAATTGTCTCCCTTACATTACAAAAAGCGTCATATTCCAGNGAATACAGCTTATCTTCCGCGTTNAAAATNGTATCCTCTAACTCCTTAAGACGCGGCGTCGTATAACGTTCTGCATTAGCGAGCGTCTGCTTTCTGATATAGTCTTCCGGAACCATATTTTTATAAGAATTTGTCACTTCNAAATANTANCCGAAAACNTTATTATATTTNATACGCAGATTNTTNATGCCNGTACGCTCCCTGTCCTCGTTTTCCAATGCAGCAAGCCAGTTTTTTCCTTCTGTCTTAGCATGTCTTAGCCCGTCGATTGTTTCGTCAAAACCTTCTTTAATAATACCGCCTTCTTTGACCGCAATCGGCGGGTCTTCAACAATAGCATCATCTATCAGATGGAACANATCGGACAAATCATCCATTTCCGTACANATTTCCTTAAGTAATTCNGCATTGGTATCTTTTAAAACCATCTTTATGGAAGGCAGCATTTCCAAGGAACTGCGAAAAGCAATTAAATCTCTTGGATTAGCTGACCTGTAGCTTACTTTCCCAAGGAGCCTCTCCAAATCATATATCGGATTCAGATATTCCCTCAGTTCATCCCTGAGCATACTGTTATTACAAAGTTCTTCTACGGTATCTAAGCGCTTTTCAATCGACTCCTTATCAATTAACGGCTGCTCTATNTANTTNCGAAGCAGTCTNCCGCCCATTGCAGTCTTAGTCTTGTCAAGAACNCCTAACAGCGANCCTTTNTTNTGTTTCTCACGCANNGTCTCAAGCAGCTCCAGATTTCTTCTTGTNGCGCNNTCNAGCAGCATNTANTTACTCGTNANATANGGGTACAGATGNGTAAAATGCTCTAAAGACGTCATCTGNGTTTCATANAGNTACTGCATGAGCGTNCCNGCNGCAATNAGTCCNACNGGAAAGTCTTCAATNCCAAGNCCTGTCAGNGTNTTTACATGAAAATGTTTCAGTAAACATTTCCTGCATGTATCTTCATCAAAATAATGNGTATCNAGAGGATATACCATTACTCCAAGGCGGTTTTTCATATCATCAATATTCAGACCGCTTACAAGGAAAGCTTCATTGCAGATAATCTCAGAAGGCTCATATTTATTGATTTCATCCTGTAATTTCCGTAAGTCATCGACCTCTGTCAGATAATAATCGCCTGTTGTGACGTCTGCAACGGAAATACCTATCTTTTCGGGAAAATAAGAAACGCAAAGAATATAATTATTTTTGGAGTCATCCAATGCCTGTATATCCAGATTGGTTCCGGGAGTTACTATTCGCGTCACNTCACGTTTTACAAGCCCTTTCGCCAGCTTAGGGTCTTCAACCTGCTCGCAGATAGCTACCTTATAACCTCTCGATACCAGCTTATTCAGATATCCGTCTACGGCATGGTATGGGATTCCGCACATAGGCGCCCGTTCATCCANTCCGCAGCTTTTCCCTGTCAGCGTGATTTCCAACTCTTTGGATGCCGTCTGCGCATCCTCAAAAAACATTTCATAGAAATCTCCCAAACGNTAAAAAAGAATACAATCCGGGTATTCCTTCTTAGTTTCAATATATTTCTGCATCATGGGCGTTAATTCGGGCATGATTTTTACCATCTTTCTGTATTTTGAGTTTANTCTGCTTNTNAATNACTTGTTTTTCATTTGGTTAATATGACCTGTATAATAAAATCCGTGGCATTCATCCAATGAGACCATTACAAGTTTCCCTATGTATGAAGCATCCGCTGGAAAATGAACCAGCATATTATTTGACAGCCTTCCGGTTACAAGCGAAGAATCCTGTTCATTAATTTCCTCTACAAGCGCTTCCATAGTCTGTCCTTTAAGCAAAAGNGCTCTTTCCTTGGCGGTATCCTGCACAGTCTTTAATAGCCTGTCAAAATTTGCTTTAACGACTTCCTCTGAAACCTGATTTTCCATCGCCGCGGCTTTGGTTCCGGTTCTTTTTGAATATATAAATGTAAAAGCATTGTCAAANNCTGCTTTTTTNACTACATCAATGGTTTCATCCACGTCTTCTGCGGTCTCTCCGGGAAACCCGACAATAATGTCNGTTGTAATTGCAATATCCGGAATGGCTNCTTTTATTTTCCCAACAAGATTCAGGTACTGCTCCTTGGTGTATCTTCGGTTCATAGCCTGCAAAATACGGTCAGAACCTGATTGNAGCGGCAGGTGTAAATGATGGCATATTTTCTTTGAATCTTTCATAACTGATATAAGCTCATCAGATAAGTCTTTGGGATGCGAGGTCATAAACCTGATTCTTTTTATCCCGTCTATNTTNTCTATTTCCTGNAATAACTNNGCAAAAGTAATCGGTTGTTCTAAGTTTTTGCCATAAGAATTNACATTCTGNCCAAGCAGCATNANTTCCACAACNCCNTCANCNGTCAGACGTTCAATTTCACGAATAATCTCNTTTGGCTCCCGNCTGCGNTCNCTGCCNCTGACATAAGGCACTATACAGTAGCTGCAAAAGTTATTGCAACCAAACATAATATTGATACCGGATTTATAAGAATACTTCCTGTTTACCGGAAGTTCCTCNACNATATGGTCAGTTTCCTGCCANATGTCNATAATTGTCTTTCTTTTNNTANNNGNTGANGNTNTNTCATGCNNATCAANNNCTGANNTTTCGAACATTGTNGCAAGAAGCTCNGCAANCTTNAANATATTNTGCGTACCAAAAATCAANTCNACAAANNNATANCTTTTGGTAATTTTATCAATAACCGACTGTTCCTGCATCATACAGCCGCATAATGCAATCCTTAAATGTTGATTTTTCNTTTTCATACTGCCAAGATAGCCAAGTCTGCCATAAACCCTCTGATTAGCGTTATCTCTGACCGTACATGTATTGTATATGATAAAGTCCGCTTNCTCTTCTGCCTCAGCTTCTTCATAACCAACCTTGCATAATATGCCCGCNAGTTTCTCAGAGTCTCTGGCATTCATCTGGCAGCCGAAAGTCTGTACGAAAAATGANGGANGNNGNTTNANNTNNTTTTCNAGNTCTATNNNATACTGACGGCATTTTGCCATATAAAAATANTGTCTGNCAGGTTCNTCTGTCGGCGGTTCCGCATTTACATCTATTTTATCTAAATCAATTTCCTGATACATTTCTCTTGATTTTCTCCCTTAACTTATGACACATATAACTCATTATATCATAAAGCTCCATCATTTTCATCAATACTTTTGGAATATTTATACGGCTATGCCCGAAANCATAGCCGTAATGTGAAGTCATATAATATAAATAATTTAGTTTAGTCTACACANATTAATTCATATTCNTTAGTCCCATATCCGAGCTGCGCCGCTGCATCAATCGTATGCGTGCCATGCAGTGATTCCACTCTTTGAANAAAATGATCACGTCCCGGATCGTTTGACTGGTAAATCAAGTCCATACATGCCTGATCAAGCGCAACAGGATCCAGTGATGACAAAATACCGATATCCGCCATACATGGGTCTTCTGCTACTGCNCANCAGTCACAGTCTACNGAAAGATTGCACATCATGTTGACAAATGCTGTATTNCCTTTAAAATAATCCATAATACTGCCGGCTGCATCAGCCATACATTCACAGAATGTGTCCTGGTCTGCCATATGATCCCATACTATAGTCTGGTCATTGGTATATCCTGCGGAATGAATCAATGCCTTTCCNTCACTGGAAGCACATCCGATAGCAAGCTGNTTTAACGCCCCGCCATAACCGCCTGCCGGATGTCCCTTAAAATGCGCNAGAACCAGCATAGAATCATAATTTTCAATATTNTTTCCNACATAATTCTCTTTAAGTACNTTTCCGTTTGGAATCGGAAGNACGATATCAGGNCCNTCAGCGTCCATCANATCCACNTTAAAATATTTNGTCCATCCATGNTNATNCATAAGTTTTNTATGCTTNTCNGTAGAGTTTCTGGCNCCNTCNTANGCAGTGTTNCACTCTACAANNGTACCNTTTACAGCNTCTACCATNGGNCNCATAAATTCCGGACGCAGATAGTTCTGNTTTCCTTCCTCTCCTGAATGAACCTTTACTGCCACCNTTCCGGNCAGCTCTCTTCCTAAANCCTTATACATCTCAATAACAGTNTCGGGTGTAATCTTCTTAGTAAAATAAACTCTTGCTTTTTGCATCTTNAAGCTACCCCTTTTTTATATTTTTTTACAACATGCCACCGCCAATGCACCGGGTCCAATATGACAGGAAACACTTAATGATAACGGATCCATATGGATATCAAAACCGGGGAATGCTGCTTCNACTTCACTTTTAAACTGGTTTGCCGCNTCCAGATCATAAGTATATGCCATTTCAAGCCATATATTATCAGGAGTTGCACCGCCGAAACGATTGTTCATATCGTTACGTATTGCATTGATCATTGTGGTTTTACCCTGAGACACTGTACGCGCTTTAGCAAATGCATCCAGTTTTTCTCCCTGAATCTGCAAAACAGGCTTTAATTTAAGGAGTGTGCCAAGCGCTGCAGCNGCGGGCGTGATACGTCCGCCTTTTTTTAAGTAAAATAATGTATCCAACATAATATATATACTGGAGTTAAACTTATCTTTTTCCAGAAAATCTTTAATTTCTGCCGCGTTCATTCCTTTGTCCACCAAACTAAGCGCATCCAGTGCGGACTGCCTCTGTGTAATGGAAATACGCTGGTTATTGACTACCTGCACCTTACCCTCGTAATCCTCGGCAAGCATGATGGCGCTCTGGCAGGAACCGCTCAAACCGCTTGACATAGGAATATGCACTATTTCATCATATTCTTTTAACAGCTCGTCCCACAAATTCATTACGGATTCCGGAGTCGGTTGGCTTGTAACCACATTTGCTCCGGAAGCAAGTTTTTCATAAAATTCTTCCTGAGTTAATGTAATATCCTCATAAAATGTTTCATCATCAATCATAAACGGCATAGGCAGAACCGAAATACCCATTTCCTTTGCTTGTGCTTGTGTAATTCCGCTGTTACTGTCCGTGACAATTGCAATTTTAGCCATGAAAACTATTTCCCCCTTCTTAATACAACTCTTTTTTAAGTTTACGTTTAAATAGTTCTAAAGTCAACAGAATTTTCTCCTGACTCTTCTATAAATTTCCTAAGTGCCTTATGATCATCTTTAATTAAATCAGGATCATTTTCAAGGATTTCGTCTGCTTCATCGCTTGCCTGTTGTAAAATGGAAGCATCCGTAAAGACGTCTCCCAGCCTGAATTCCAGATTTCCACTTTGTCTGATACCGAACAAATCTCCCGGTCCGCGCAGTTTTAAGTCCTGACTTGAAATATAAAAACCGTCATTGGATTGGTTCAATATTTTCAACCGTTCCATCGTCTCTTTATTCTCCGATGCGCTTACAAAAATACAGTATGACTGGTACTCTCCTCGTCCTACACGTCCACGAAGCTGATGCAGTTGGGCAAGTCCGAATCGTTCTGCATTTTCCACCATCATTACAGTAGCATTGGGAACATTGATACCGACCTCAATTACTGTAGTTGATACCAGTACATCAATATGATGGGCTTCAAATTCTTCCATGATTCTGTTTTTCTCTGCCGGCTTCATT
>JAAUZS010000127.1:7819-29056 GCA_014804495.1 Lachnospiraceae bacterium | reverse complement strand
TTTCATAATATTGTCTCCCCGTAAAAATAGTGTATATGATTTTTATATCACACGAGCAGCTCAGTATCTATAATAAACCTTTTTATTTTTTGTCAAATTCTATTTTCCATATATAAAATAAAATTCATACACATGAATAACGTCTGTTATTTTATAAGAGACACCCTAATTAATAGAGGTATCCTCATTGAAGTACATCTAAAAGAAACAGGCAGGAACCCCCTGCCTGCTCTGATATTCAAAAAAATATTATATATATACTCACTTAATTTCACGGCTTATCATGGATTTCACTATGCAATTCCTGAAGCGATTTAACTTTACTTCCTTCATGTGTTCTCAGATAATGAATTCCTTCAGCAGTTACCTTGGCCGCCGCAACTGTAGTGATATACGGTGTTTTTACCTTGATTGCCGCCTTCCTGAGATAACTGTCGTCGTGAACGCTGTCTTTTCCTATCGGGGAATTGATGATAAGATCAAAATCACCATTGGTAATCATATCCCCAACATTAGGCCTTCCTTCATAAAGCTTATTTGCTTTCTTAGCCGGAATTCCCGCTGCGGTAATAATGTCACAGGTTCCGCCTGTAGCTACGATTTCAAAACCATCTCCGGCAAGGCTTTTTGCGACCTCCACAACCTCATCCTTATCTTTCTTATTTACTGAGATTAACACTGTTCCTTCTAACGGAAGTTTTGACTGAACCGCTTCCTGTGTTTTGAAAAACGCCTCGCCATAAGAGCGTGACAAACCAAGAACTTCTCCGGTAGAACGCATCTCCGGTCCGAGAATGGGGTCAACCTCCGGGAACATATTAAACGGGAACACTGCTTCCTTCACTCCGTAATAAGGAATCACTTTTTCCTTCAGGTTCGGAACGGGTGAAGGGCGTCCTGTAATTTCGGACGTAATAATCTCTGTGGCAAGCGGAACCATACGAATATTGCATACTTTTGACACCAGAGGCACTGTACGGGACGCTCTAGGATTAGCTTCAAGGACAAAAACTTTTCCGTTTTCAATAGCATACTGCATGTTCATAAGTCCCTTTACATGCATTTCCTCTGCGATTTTTCTCGTATATTCCTTGATCGTCTCCACATTTTCGGGCTGAATATGCACAGACGGAATTATGCATGCAGAGTCGCCCGAATGAATACCAGCAAGCTCGATATGCTCCATAACGGCAGGTACAAAGGCATGTGTACCGTCGCTGATGGCATCTGCCTCACACTCCAACGCATGATTCAGGAATCGGTCAATCAATATAGGGCGGTCCGGGGTCACGCCTACTGCCGCTTCCATGTATTCTGTCATACTCTCATCATCATAAACCACTTCCATTCCTCTTCCGCCAAGGACATAGGACGGACGAACCATAACAGGATATCCGATTTCCTTCGCTATGGAAAGAGCTTCTTCCACAGTAGTTGCCATACCTGATTCCGGCATTGGAATATCAAGCTTATCCATCATAGCGCGGAATTGGTCTCTGTCTTCCGCCAAATCGATTACGGCAGGAGAGGTGCCCAGAATCCTGACTCCGTTCTTCTCCAGCTCTGACGCCAGATTAAGCGGTGTCTGTCCGCCAAACTGTGCAATTACACCGACCGGCTTTTCCTTTTTATAAATACTCAGTACATCTTCCAGTGTAAGCGGTTCAAAATATAGTTTGTCGGAGGTATCATAGTCCGTGGAAACCGTTTCAGGATTACAGTTGACAATGATAGTCTCAAATCCTAGCTGTCTTAATGCTATCGCAGCATGTACACAGCAGTAATCAAACTCAATTCCCTGACCGATTCGGTTCGGTCCTCCACCAAGAATCATAATCTTCGGTTTATCTTCATTAACAGGATTCTTGTCTGTGGCATTGTAGGTAGAATAATAGTATGCACTGTCCTGTGTTCCGCTTACATGAACGCCTTCCCATGCTTCTTCAACGCCTAATTCTATACGGCGGTTACGAACAACATCTTCTTTAATTTCCAGAAGCTGGCTTAAATATTTATCCGAGAATCCATCCTTTTTGGCAGTAATCAGCATTTCATCTGTCGGAAGAGAGCCTTTATATTTCATAATTGCTTCTTCCTCTTCCACAAGTTCTTTCATCTGTTCAATAAAGTATGTCTTAACCTTGGTTATTTCAAATATCTCATCAACGGTCGCACCCTTACGAAGCGCTTCATACATGAGAAAATGACGTTCGCTGGATGGAGTTATCAGGCGTCTTAACAATTCTTCCTTAGGCAATGAATCAAAATCTTTTACATGCCCTAGGCCATAACGTCCTGTTTCCAATGAGCGGATGGCTTTCTGGAAAGCTTCCTTGTAGGTTTTTCCGATACTCATAACCTCGCCTACTGCACGCATCTGTGTTCCAAGCTTGTCCTCCACTCCTTTAAATTTCTCAAAAGCCCAACGTGCAAACTTAATTACCACATAGTCGCCATCGGGCACATACTTATCCAAAGTCCCATACTTACCGCATGGAATATCTTTCAATGTCAACCCGGCCGCCAGCATAGATGATACCAGCGCAATCGGGAATCCNGTNGCCTTNGAAGCCAGNGCCGATGANCGNGAGGTACGCGGATTAATCTCAATAACAATGATNCGGTCTGTNACAGGGTCATGCGCAAACTGNACATTGGTTCCTCCGATTACCTTAACCGCTTCTACAATCTTATACGCCTGTTCCTGAAGCTTCTTCTGGCACTCTTCCGAAATGGTAAGCATCGGCGCCGAGCAGAAAGAGTCNCCTGTATGAACGCCCAAGGGGTCAATATTTTCAATAAAGCAAACCGTAATAATGTTATTATCCGCATCACGGACTACTTCAAGTTCCAGTTCTTCCCAGCCCAGAACGGATTCTTCCACCAGAACCTGTCCCACCAGACTTGCCTGAAGNCCTCTGGCGCAAACTNNNTTCAATTCTTCTTTATTATAAACAAGNCCGCCTCCTGCACCGCCCATAGTGTATGCGGGACGCAGAACCACCGGATATCCCAGCTTCTCNGCAATGCCAAGCGCTTCATCCACTGAATAGGCAACTTCGCTGCGCGCCATCTCAATGCCGAGCTGATTCATTGTCTTCTTAAATTCAATACGGTCTTCNCCCCTCTCAATGGCATCAACCTGCACGCCGATAACTTTCACATTATATTTATCCAAAATACCTGCTTTATTTAACTCTGCGCACAAATTAAGCCCGGACTGTCCTCCTAAATTAGGAAGCAAAGCATCAGGGCGTTCTTTCTCAATAATCTGTTCTAATCTTTCNACATTAAGGGGTTCTATATAGGTCACATCAGCCGTCTCCGGGTCTGTCATGATCGTTGCAGGATTGGAATTAACTAATACGATTTCATATCCCAACTTCCTAAGTGCTTTACATGCCTGAGTCCCCGAATAATCAAATTCACATGCCTGACCTATTATGATCGGGCCTGAACCAATAATTAGTACCTTATGAATATCTGTTCTGCGCGGCATAAATATCCTCCATTCTCAAAAACCGGGAATCTGCACTTATTAGCAAATTCCCTGATTTTTTCCGTGTATTTTCTTCTGCTTAATATTGTATCATTGCACATACCTTGCTGTCAATTTTAACATTTAATAAGTTTGACAGTATCCAAAGTCCATAATATAATGTTATAAATTTCTTAGAANAATAAGGAGGAAAGCCTCTATGTATCAAGCAAAGAAAATNGGCATTTTTATCTCACATATATTCGGTGAGTTCCANCGCAGTCTGTGTCAGGGAATCATCGACAAAGCCACCGAATTTGGTTATATCGTAGAAATTTTCTCCTCCACNGACGGGGAAGATGTCGGCAGTTACAGCTTAGGTGAGAGCAGTATCCTGCGTATTCCGAATTATGACGAATTCTCAGGAGTGTGCTTTGCCTCCGGAACATATCTTCTCCCTTCACTNAGAGAACAGATTGCACATACGCTTAATGAGAAGTGTACCTGCCCCATCATAGAGGTAACGCAGAATAATGCATTTTTCCCTTCTATCGTATTNGACAATGACAAAGCTGCTGCCCAGCTGACTGAGCACTTTATCACAGAACACCACCACAAACGTATCTGTTATCTGGGAAACAGTCAGGAAAGTGAATTTTCCGAAAAACGCTTTCTGCATTATAAAAGTGTTATGGATAAATANCACCTGCCAGTGTCGGAAAGTGACCANTATACCTGTGACAATTCTTTCGANGCGGTCAATGCTGCTCTTGATTTTTTTATAAGACCGGATTCCAAACCGGATTCCATAATCTGCTACAATGACGGCATGGCAATGTCGTTAATTGAAGCATTGTATAAACGCGGTTTTCGCATTCCCGAAGATATTGCCGTCGCAGGATTTGACAATCTTGAAATCGGTAGGAATGTCACTCCTTCCCTCTCCACAGTAGATTTCCCCATCTATGAAATGGGGCGGACTGCTATGAACCTCCTGCTGGATTCATTTAAGGGGAATACGATTCCCGAACGCACCGTCATCACCGCAGANCCCATATACCGNACCTCATGCGGCTGTGCCAAAAAAAAGAACGCGCTCCCAGAACTCTATGAGAATCGTCTTATGGAACGCATCTACACCTTGGAAAACGCTATGCTGAACAATATCAAGATGGTTACCACTCTTTACCGGATTCGTGANCTGGANGAAGGCATGGANCTATTGGAAAAATTTCTTTCAAGGATAGAGAACTGNCATGAGTTCTATATCTGNCTGTACCAAAATTGGGATTCCATTCCCTCCCATATACGTGAGATCACTTCCGCGGAGGANGAGCACAAAGACAAGGATATTTTGATCATGCCCTTTGCCTACAANGACGGGAAACAGCTCCATGCGTGCAGTTTTACCAANAAACACACTTTACCGGACTATATTTATACAGACTCGCAGTCTGCTTACATATACTCACCCCTGTATTTTGAAAACCGGGAGTTTGGGTATGTCGCCCTCTCCTACAAGGATAATGTGCTGTCCTATCAGTTCAATTTCCTCACATGGATTGTAAATGTGAGCCGTATGTTAAGAAATATCTGCGAATCCAAACAGACCGACCTGATGGTCAACCGTCTGGAAGATATCTATATGCGGGATGACCTGACAGGACTGTACAACCGCCAGGAATTTCATCGGCTTNCCGGCACATTTCTGGAACAGGCAAAGAAAAACCATTCGGTTCTGCTCGCCATGGTATTTGATCTGGACGGTCTGAGGATCATCAACGACACATTCGGATATCTGGAGGGTGATTTTGCCATTCAGGTACTTGGGCATGCCTTGAAACACAGCTGCACGGATGANATGCTCCTTGCACGCGTCGGCAGAGATGAATTTTTTGCACTTGCCTCCGGTCTCACCGAAGAAGACGCAAAGGAAATCAGCGTAGCGACCCGTAAATATCTGGATAATTACAACAAACTCCACACAAAGAAATATAATATCAGCGTCAGCGGNGGCTACGCTTTTGAAAATGCCCAAAGTATCATGGATACCCAAACGNTGTTCGACGCTGCCTACCAGAAAATGAATCTTGAAAAGAAAACAAAAAATAAAATAATCCTNAAAAATAACGAATANAANANNAAAAAAATATGCAGTTTACCGCTCGCGGAACTGCATATTTTTTCTGTACTCTGTAGGAGAAACNCCNCACTGACTTTTAAAAAGTTTCATAAAATGTTTCTCGTTCTCATATCCGACTTTCTGACCGATTTCAATGACACGCATGTCAGTTTCTTCCAACAGNCGCTTTGCCTCATTGACCCGGAGCTCTTTCAGATAATTCACAAAATTTTTTCCCGTATATTGCTTAAATGCATANGAAAACAGTGAATANTTCATGGACACATAATTGGAAATCACCGCCATGTTCAGATCCTTGTCATAGTTTTCCTCGATATATGCAAGTGCCTGTTTCATCTTTGACTTATTTTTATAATCGTCAAACTCCGTATTGATCTTCTCATGAAACCCNATCATCCATCCTGTCATTTCCTCCATCAATTCATCAAGATTNGCAAACTGGTAAATATTTTGAAACCGCAGCANTTCCGCTTCTTCTCCCTGTAGAACATTTTGATATGTTCGAAGCATCTCTTCCACAAACATGTCAACACTCTTTTCCAGCACATGTCCCGAATACCGATTCCGTTTAATCTCACTGATAAACAATTCCACNGTTCGCAANACCCCGGAAATTTTATCTGTACCCAGCATCTGCACAATCTGATGTATTCTTTCCCCATCGGCTTTTCCATGTTCCCCNAGCAGCGACTCTGAATACTCCACATCATGTTTTGACCTGAGAAATGCTTCCTTTCTGGCTGTCCACGCTTCTTCATAAGCAGTCTTTAACTGCGCTATGCCNGTATGCAGTCTGCTGACTCCTACATATGAATCCGCAAGCTCATTTTTCAACAAGAACTCTTTATTTTCTCTTCCAATAATGTATACACAGTTTGCCTCAATATCCCCAAGATAGAGAAAACTTGCATTCTCTTCTGTCTGNTCACCCGAATTTTCAAGGCAGCATACCACATACTCTTTTGAGAGAAGTTGTTTCTCAAAACGCTGNGTCACGGCCTGTATCTCTTTTTCCGTGATATGCTCGTTCAGAATCATATATTTGAGCTGCTGGCATCCGATTTCTCTTACTTTTCTTTCATTCTCATTATTTTTCGAGATCTCTTCCTCCAACTTTTTCAAAATNTCNACAATCTGCTCCATCTCCGCAGGCTTTAAGATATACTCCTTTANCCCCATACGCAGCANTCTCACTGCATAGGTAAAATCGTCGTATCCGCTGATTACAACCGTCAATGGCTTATGCTCCAGTTCCTGCATCGCCTCAACCAACTCAATACCGTCCATTTTCGGCATCCTGATATCAGTGAACATCACATCCACACGCTGGCTTTTCAATATCTCCAATGCAATCTGCCCGTTATTGCATTCCATTATATTCTGAATCGGNACGCCAGAGCGCTGTACCATTGCTTTGATTCCCTGACGTGTCATTTTATCATCTTCCACAATCAATAATGTATTCATAAAAAATAAAACCTTCCTGATTATTATTCCGCAAATTCTTACGTTTACTATATCAAATATAGCATTTATAATCAAGAAGGTTGTATTTTGTATTATTNCTACTCTTTTACACTGCCTGCGGAAATACCGCTGATAATGTATTTGGAGAAGAAACAGAACGCAAGCATGATCGGTACTGCCGAAATTGCTACCGTTACATAAGTAGCTCCGATATTACTTGCAATGTCTTTCACCGAACCAAGGGAAGCTACCATTACCGGTAATGTCCANTTCTTGGAATTGTTCAGCAAGATCAATGGCATCAGATAGCTGTTCCANGAACCGATAAATCCTCCGATTGCCATTGTCGCAATACCGGGAGCCATAATCGGAAGCACTATTCTGTGAAAGATATGGAACTCACTTGCCCCNTCAATCCTCGGTGCTTCCAGTATGGATTTCGGCATGACAGACAAAAGATACTGTCTCAGGAAAAATACGGTTGCCGGTGANGCAATGGACGGAACAATNAACGGAATATAATTGTCGATCAGTCTCATCTTCGTTATCAAGTCNTAAAATCCAAGCATTCCCAGCTGGGATGGAATCATCATGAAAATAAGCATTATCGTGAAAATGATATTTCTGCCCTTAAATTTGTAAAATGCAAATCCATATGCCGTCAACGCAGAAAAGTATGACATCAGCGCTGTGCTTAAGATAGCTATGATAAGACTGTTCATGAAGCCCCTTCCGATGTCCAGATTATCCGTAACAATTTTCCAGTTTGCCGGCAGGGAACTTCCCGGAAGCAGTGAAAAGCTTGTCATAATATCGTTGCCGCTCCTCGTCGCATTGACAATCATCAGCAGGAAAGGGAGCAGACAAATCAGCGCTAAAAATCCCAACAGTATATACAAAATAGATTTTTTAATCTTATAAGCCATTAGTCCTCCTCCTTCTTTGCATACATTGCAAAATAAATTCCCACTGAGCAGATGGCGATGATAAAGAACAGAATAAACGCAATCGCACCCGCATATCCAATCTGTCTATTCTTAAATGCCATATTGTACAGATGCATAACAGCCGTATTGACTGAGCGCGTCATCTTCTGATTTCCCAACGATACCAGATACGGGATATCGAAAATCTGAAGTCCGCCAATCAGGGAAGTGATTGCCACATAAAGCATAATCGGTCTTAACAACGGCAGGGTAATCTTCGCAAAAATTGTCCATCTTCCTGCCCCGTCTATCGCTGCTGCCTCAAAGTAATCACCATTNATTCCCTGNACGCCCGCCATCAACATAATGAAGGAATTGCCAAACCACATCCATGCACCGATTACTCCTACCACCGTTCTCAAAAGCACCGGCGTACCCAGCCAGTCAATCGGTGAATCTGTAAGCCTCAGTCCCGTCAAAATCTGATTGACAGATCCGAACTTCCAATCCAGCAGGGTTTTGAACAAGAACGCAACTGAAGTACAGGCAATCAAATTTGGCAGATAGAAAAGTGCNCTGAAAACACTTAAACCTCTCATTTTATATTTGATATCGCTGAATACGATTGTCAGCAAAAATGCTATACCAAGCTGCAAGATAATATTGATTCCCCAGATTTTGATCGTATTTCCAAACGCTTCCCAGAGGAGTTTATCAGTGAACACGCGCTTGTAATTCGTCATTCCTGTCCAGGTCGGCTGATTGAAACCGCTGTAATCTGTAAAACTCAGATACAAGGTACGCAGCACCGGATATATGCTAAATGTCAAAAACACAATCAGGAACGGGGCTATGAACAGCCATCCCATGTTATCTCTGTTTTTGATACCCTTTGTTTTTTTCTTCTCCACACTCATCACCTATCTTTCCAACTTTCCAAGCATCCCTATGAACGCTCCTTTTAACAGAAATCCCCTAAGGCAGCGCGTTTTGCTGCCTTAGAGTTTATTATTTTTAACGATTTACTGTGATTTCCGGGAATGTAGTCTCTACCTGCATATAGAAGTCTTCAATTGCCTCTTCCTTGGTCATCTCTCCTTTTTGGATCGCCTCTATGGAAGAACCCCAGAAGTTGCCGATTGAGTCATCATACTTTGTAACTACAGAGTAATCAATATTGTTTGCCTCTTTCAGGTAGAACTCATATGTCTTCTGATTTCCAAAGGATTCGTTCTCATAATCCTGATTTGCATCCAGCACTGCCTTGTTGGAAACAACGTCACCGTTAGAAGTTTCCAGCCACCACTGTGCGGTATCCTCATTCAGTGTACAGAATCTTACGAAATCCGCTGCTGTCTCCTGATGCTCGCTGTATGTATTCACACCGATAAATGTACCGCCGCCAAAGTAAGAGCACGGACCGGAGCATACGCCGAATTTACCTTTATTGTCATTTGCATTATCACGTACGATCAATGCTCCCCATGAAGGCAGTGAGTAAGCAAATACCTGTGTCATCTCTGCGCCTTCCAGCTCTGCGAGGTCAGACCATCCTGCATCTAACGGAAGTTCTCCTGCCATAGATGCATACCATGCTGCAGACCACTCCGGTGCAAATGCTACCAACTCATCCTGATACAACTTTACTGCTGCATCCATGTAGCCAAGCTTTGCATCAGATACCTGTAATACGCCATCCACTACCCATGCACTTCCTGCGTTCGCATACCATCTGAGGTTTCCGGAATCAGAGAAGATACGATAACCTGCTGCCTTAACTTCCTCTGCTGTCTGTAAAATCGTGTCAAAATCTTTGAATTTATTTGACATTTCATCCGGATCATCTGTTCCGAAGATTTCTGTCGCAAGGTCACGACGATAAATGATCGCACCCGGTGTTACCTGATAACTCAACGCCCTAAGTACTCCTGAATCATCTTTTCCTGCCTCATACACATACTCTACGATCTGGTTCTTAGCATCTGCATCCAATGCGGACAGATCTGCAAAGAATCCTGCCTCAAAGAAGTTTCCGAGCATCTGCGGCTCGCCTACGATAATATCAACCTCGCTGGACTTCGCACCGAGTGCTGATGTCAGTTTCGTCGAGTAATCTGCCGGAGCGATTACCGTTACTTCACATTCTACCCCAGTCTGCTCAGTATATCGTTCTGCAAACTGCTTTAAATCATCTGCCAATGTCCATATAACAAGTTTTTCTGAGCTGGAAGATGAACCACCGTCTGATGATGAACTGCTGCCTGATGTGGAACCGCTTCCTGATGTGGAACCATTGTCCGATGATGTTCCACCGTTGGAATCACTATTTCCGCAGCCTACCAGAGAAAGTGCCATAATTCCGGCAAGTGCAAGTGCTGTTAACTTTTTCGCTTTCATATAATATCCTCCTTTTATGAAACTATGAATATTTTTCATGGAACTTTTTAACTGCTCGCGTTCCTTGTTTATAAACTTATTATATTGTTTCCCAATTATCAAAAAAATGGTGCATTTTTTAAAAAGGTGTCATTTTTTTGTGTTGTTTATACAGTATATAAAAATGTTCTTATCGTATGTGCCTCCATCGTCACACTGACGCCGATACCTTCCTCCCTGAGNGCCACCGTGACCGGACTGTCTGTCTTGTTGAGNACGATNACTACNCGCTCGCCGTCCGGATTTAAGAAAGCTGCGGTTTCAATCTTGTCTGTATATCTCGTGGACAATATCTGTCTGGCNCCGCGNCTGACATACCTGCTGAAATGTCCGATATAATAATATGACANACGTTTTTCCAGTTTGCTTTCCTTAGGATTGCACATCATGGGAGCCGCACAGAAGTTTCCGACGTGATTCGGTCCGCCTTTTTCATCAAGCAGCAGATTNCAGTNGAAAAATGCCTCAATCCCTGCATTGAAATTACCAATCATATCATGAGCGTACATCTCAGCTTTCTGTATTTCTCCTGAGTCCGCAAAGCGCGAATANTCCACACAGCCCTCAGTAAAGTATATCCTCTTTTCCGGGTACATCTTTTTGACAGCNGCAACNGCTTCAAAGTGATCTCCGGTATACCAGTGCACCGCAACGCCGTCTACACATTCCTTTGCCNTTTCATTCTGAAAGGTTGCCTTTACGCGGTCATATACCGCTTCCTTATTGTGGTCCCAGGCAAAGACCTTCACGTCAGAAAGTCCTGCNGCCNGCAGTGCCGGCACCAGATAATCTGCTGCATATTCCGCCTCCTCCTGCGGTGTATAGACGCAGGAATCCCATGTTTGAACCGCTTCCGGCTCATTCTGNACGGTAATGGCATCTATGCGNATACCTTCCCTGGCATATGCCCTTATATACCGCACTACATACTCCGCCCATGTCCGGTAATACTCTTTCTTCAGTTTTCCGCCGTTGTTCATCTCATTGTTTGTCTTCATAAANGCCGGCGGAGACCACGGAGACGCNAAAAAGTGAATCGGCGTATCACTCACTGCAATTGCANTTTTAATCATCGGAATCATATTCNCCNTATCATGCTCGATGTTGAATGTCTCTAATCCTACATCGCCTTCATCAATATAAGNATAGTTTCCCAAAGCAAAATCACAGCTATTGATATGAGTTCTTGCAAGATTATACCGCAGTCCGCTTTCCCCAAAATAACCCTCGATTATTTCCCNCTGCAAATCCTTGTTAAGCAGAGAGTAATTGTAGGTACTGGCTTCTGTAAGAGCCCCTCCGAATCCTTCCATCTGCTGTCCGGTAATCTCCGGATACACATTGACCACATGGATACAGTCTGTAACTTTCGTCCGTTCCATCTCCTGTTCCTGCCAATACTTCTGTTCCCTGTCATTTGTTAAAATACATATCATATCTGCTCCTATCTGTGTATGTACATATATACACTTTAATGTATTCTTCTATTTATATAATCAATGTTCTTTTCGCTCCTGCCGCTATCAGATTTGATAACGTCAGAGCTGATNTCAGCAGAGTGTAATATGGATTTTCTCCACCAGACCACTCCTGACATCCTGTGCAAGNCTGCCGACAATCTCAGATTGCTCCATCCTTAGACTGCTGCCGTCCTTGTATTCCAATTCGCATTCCGTAATCTGATATCCACCGGGNATATAATCCTTCTTTTTCCCGATTGAATACACTACCTTTGTCTCTCCTAAAAAGACTGCCTCCACCGTCTTGTCTTCCTCAACGAGATANGCCGGAAGCGCAGGTTCAAGTTTTAAAACAAGTTCCCCNCCCNTTACGGTAAAAGGATTGCGTCCAAACATCATAATCGTCCACATATTCAAAAATTCCACCGTGGAGCCGCTCANCCGCGCCACAAACCCTTTCCCGTGACAGTTCCTGTTCGGATTTTTNCTGCTTGCGATAAAGGAAGAATTTTCATATATACTCCTTCCGTATACTTCCTCATCCAAAAACGGAATCGCTGCCTTNCGGAAGTCCTCAAAAAACTCATCATACATGCCGGACTTCAACAATTCCAATAAATACTTATACTCCATATGAAGCCATATTGATTCATTTTCCAGCCAGCCCGGAGTAAATGCCCTTGCNCTTCCCAGCTCNTAAGATGCATTCTCCAAAGATGCATTCACCTTGTACATANACANTACTCTGTCNTACANATCNCTTTCTTTTACCCGCTCATACAGCTCTTTCTTTTTCCCTGCCGTGTTGTCCAGCTTCAGATACCGCACCGGACCTTCCAAAAACAGCGGAATCTCCTGTATTTCAAAATCCAACGGCAAAACACATGTCGTCATACCGTTTTCACACTCTTCATATTCGGTTACTTCAAACGAGAAATATGTAGGACATATGCCTGCATTCCTGCCGCACGCCTTCTTTATTCCGGTACGTACCACCTCGTCCCATTCCTCCAGCACACCAACCAAATATTCTGTGGAGAAAGATACTGTTTTACCTGAAATACCCTGATAAATCTTCTCGCGGTAACGCTCCTTCGCATCATTCGCCTTATTCCAGAACGAAAGAATCTTCTGCTCACTCATAAGTATATGCTTCTCTTCCGCTACAATGCACTCAGTCCGCTGAATAAACTCTGCTAATTCCTGCGAAAGTTCCACTTCTCCCGGATACCGTTTCAAAGCCTGAATCGTATATTCCAGATTCCTNGCAAGCTCACAGCTTTCTGCCATTGAAGAGCCAAACAGAGCCGGAAGTCCGTTCAGTGCATCATACCAGCCNGGCTTTCCTCCTTCCATTTCTATACCCATTCCATAGGCGTCGAGCGTCGTAAACTTGGTCACAGACAGTAACAGCAGCTTTTCCATCAAAGTTACATAAATCACTTCGCCTTTTCCGCCNTCACTGCGCATGAGACTTCCATCCTCCACATCCGTATGGTCGATGGCGCAATACTGTCTGATTCCCTTCTCCGTTTTCACACAGCGCAAAGCAGCGTTTTCTCACCTGTGCCTGCGGCATATAATAACTGTATTTCTTTGTATAGAGCAGTTCTTCCTCCTTNTCGGGAAATACGCTGAGGTAATTTTCCAGCAAATCCAGATTGTANGTCCAGTGGTCGGACCAGTATCCCTCCANAAATCTGCCGTTTACCACACCTTCCGCTTCCCGCATGACCTGCGCGAAGAAAAGCTCCTTCTGCTCCTCTGCATCCCACAAACTGTCCAGTTCCCTATACAATGCTCCCGGCGTAAAAGGTTNTGAAAGTACCTGGCTAAGATGTNTTCTTGTCTCATCCGGCACATCACGAAAAATCTCTTCCGCCTTTTCTTCCCTTAACCTATAAGTCACCTTCTCCACNCCGAGCGGATTGTATCCGTCCGGTTGAATCAGNCTGTAGAAAGCCCTAACGTTCTCATCTCCCACAAACGGNGCAAAAAACGTGTCGCATCTCCTGTTCTGGTTCACATCGCGGAANTTGCCGTTTCCNTGCGAGTAAAACTCAGGAAGCATGCTGAAAAAGTTATAATCCCGCTCTAAATCCCCATGCTTTCTGGAATATACATAAAAAACTTTATCCTCCGTCAGCTNCAGCGGATATCCGCCGCGCAGCACGTTNTCCATATACGTATATTCACAGTATGCGTCAAAATCTTCATCTGCGGTTTTCGTCCTGATATGGCGGCACANTTCATCGACCAGACTATCAGCCTCAGCTTTTTTTCCTTCATAATAAACNGAATCCAGTTTTTTCTCTGCAAATCTGTGCAGCAGCTCCTTGTTTTCAACCTGCCCGATCAGCTCATACAAGGTGATTTCTTCTCCTGCCTGCAAATCNGCTTCTGTCCCGTAAAAGCTGCATGGCACAATATTTTCCNTCACCTGTGGAAGCGTCTCGAGTTCTCTGATNCCATGNTCTATAAACCCGACCGGTCTGCCCAGTGACAAGTCATAGGAAAAGATGACTTCCGGGTCTGTAACTGCCNGCAGCCGCGTACCGTCCGACAANCTTCCGATTGAGAAATTACCACCGTTGACTTCCGATACCGCCGCCGAATCCACAATGCTGGCNCGNGCGTGCATAAACGGAATTCCGCCTTCCTGTTCNACCTGCATCCACGCCTTGACGGTCTGCCCCATCATCTTCATATCCTCATATCCTACCCCGTAAGGGATACATGCCGGCATCCCATCNAAAATTTCCAGATGNACCGCTTTGTCGTCCGTATTTGTGATGGAAACCNTGCGAACCAATGCACCGATTTTTTCTCCCGGCAGTGTAAAATAGGTTANNTTNGTACGTATACAGNCTTCTTTGTTGTCCTCTTCCAGCTCCAGACCATTCATGGCTATGGACATACTGTGCGTAACTTCCTCATTCTGAAAAGCTTCCCANACTTTTCCGTCCTTTTTGATAAAGGTACGGAAACCCGNTGTTTTGACATTCTGATATGACTGATGTGCCGGATAAAACTCCATGATCGCATGATCCTTGTTTTCCACGCCAAAGCTGGCAATTCCCTGTCCACGGTTTACATAAAAGCTCCAAATCGGAATTCCTTTCAACCCGCTTATACCGGGCAGGAAACTGGCAAAAGGTGTCTTTTTGCCATAGTTCTCTATTTTATGTACCTTTGAATGCTCCATCATACTATTCCCTCACTTCCATTTTCCTCTATACGAGCTCCACAATCAATTCATGGACTGTATGCGCATCTAACTTCCTGATTTCATTTAATGGGACAGACGCCGTTTTCTGCCCGATTTCCTTTTTCATTCCGTCCAGCCACATGCTTGTTATATGATATTCTCCGCTTTCCTTCCCGTTCGGATTCACGTAAACAATATGCCATTTCCGTTTTCCGAAATCCAGATAAATACCTGCTTTGCCATCACAGAACTGTTCTTTTCTGAGCTTCGGCTCCAAAACAAGGTCTCCGCAATTTCCCTTTACACCGAACATTTCCGTAATCACTGTCAGCATAATCCAGCTTGCTGCTCCCGTCAGATAATGGTACATTCCTCTTCCTCTGTCATTGAAATATTCCGGTATTCCGGGATAGATACGACTCACTTCAAAATCCACTGCCTGCTCATACAGTGTATGAATTGCGCGGTATCCCTCTTTTGCAAAACCACGCCGGTAAAGCGCATTGGCATACATTGTCGTCATATGGGAAAATACAGCTCCATTTTCCTTATGTCCGTAGGCAAAACCGAACATTCTTCCCAAATCCGTTTTCAGCTCTCCAAAATCCGTGTTCAAACGATAGCCTCCGACTTCCTTTTTAAATAAGTAGCGGTCCGCAGCCTTTACAATCTTAGCTGTCTGTTCCTCTGTCGCTGTTTTTGACATGATTGTAAATACCTGACCGGTCAGCATCATTCGAACGCCATTCTCATTCCTGCCCTCACACTGCCGTCCATTCTCGTCATAATAGCTGTTGAACCAACCGCAGTCCTCCTCGTCCTCAAGCCACTCTGTCCTGCGGATATGCTCCCGTATCCACTGTGCCTTCTCTAACAGGCTTTCCCGTACTTCATCACTGTCCACGCTGACTATTCTACCGGAAATATTGTGAAAGCACGCCGTACAGTACTCCGCAAGAATGTCTTTTTTCAAATCTGCATTTTCATACAAATCTGCCCCTGTCCTCAGCAGCGGTTTCAGCTCTTCCAATATTTTTATCTCTGATATTTGCTCTCTTTCTTTTAAAAGCCCGACCAATTCCGCAAGCACTTCCAGATTGTCTGCATATGCGGCGGTAAACGCTACGCTCTCTCCTCTTATCGGCGCCATATCCAGTGCATCATTCCAATCCGCCCCACGCAGCCGCATATGATTATGCTCGCCCACTTCATAAAAAACAGTAAGGTTCTGCACCAGAATATGCTCTAAAATCGTTCCTGAATATTCCCTGCCGTCCTCTGTCATCAGAACCGGCGCTTCATCCGCTGTCCATAAGTCGTCCGTCCCGGTTCCTCTCGCCACCTGCTTATCCTTGAAATATGTATTTTCCTTTAACAAAACGGACAAATCTCCCGTCTGGTCAATGTAGAGCTTTGTCGTCATCAAAGGCCAAAGACCGTGATCCATCCAGACACGCGTGATATTGTTCCTGTCCGCGATAAATTCTCCCTGCCTGCTTCCGATAATCGTCGCATTGCTCCCATCAATCCGCACACCGCCATAGTTGTCGATTAACATCTGTCTGACTCCGTCGGGATTCATAATTAACAGCGCGAGACAATCCTGCCATAAATCCCTCCAGCCTCTTCCGCCCTTCCCGTAATCATGGTGCGGCAGAAACGAACAGCCGTAAATTCTCCTGAGCATAGGTTGGAAATTAACCCAGTACATAAAATTGTCAAACACCTTATCCGATGTTTCATAGCAGACATTGATTTTGTCAATCCAATAGCGCTTTGTCTCCTCAAACGCCTTTAAAACACTTACTTCGTCTGTATATTTCCGTAACGTTTCTTCTATCTCCGTCTTACTCTCCCCGGCACCGATAAAAATGGTAAAACTCCTCTTTTCCCCAGGTATTAATCGTGTTTGTGCAAAGCGAAGCGCCCCTACGATTTCATAACCATCATACTGTTTCCCNCAAGCATCATACGGAAGATTCCGAAGAACACTCTGCGGTGCCTCAAAGCTGCCGCCTTCCCCGATATAATCCTCGACAACCGGCATAAATCCGACCGGCGCTGTTCCGTCCTCTTCCATNCCGCATACATAATACGTCACATGGTTTTTCTGATGTCCTCTCTCATCAAAAGAAAGTGTAGGCGTCACAAACACACCNTTTTTGTCTGTAACCGTCCTGTGCAGCAGNGAAGTCACATGTCTGTGNTCTCTNANGTTATCTGCGCTTCTTCCATAGAGCGGCACTGCCGCTGTCGGCGTAAANCATATTTCNTTTTCCCCANTGTTTTTAATCTCCACATGCATCAGTTCGACACAGTCGTNTGATGCCGGAATGAAAGAGAGTATCTTTGCAGTGAGCCCATATTCTCCTGACTCCCTCTCAACCAACTGCCACATCGGACCGGCTGTCAGAACACTTTTGTCCTGACCATCTGTAAATTTCTCTGCCTGGGCCTTCGCTGAAACTCCTGTCACAGAAAAACAGTCATTTTCACCGAGATAACACCAGAAATTTCTCGTGGACTTATTATTGTGAAGTTCCTCCGCGCTGACCGGCTGCAGGATAAACTCATTCTGATTCCGCTTCAGGTCACCGCCAAGCGTCGGCGTCACAGCTCCTTTGATTCCCTGCTCATTCGCAATAGGAAAGTACAGGTAACTCACATTTTCAGGCTGTTCCAGACGAAATGTTCCCTGATTGTCCAAAAATGTATACATTGTGATTTCTCCCTCCATTTCCATATTCTTCTTATCTATTCTTTCATGCCCGGGTCAAACCCTCTCTTAAAGCATTCCAGTAACAATCAACAACAGATTCGATACTGATTTATCATAATAATATTAGAAACGAAGGGAAAAAACAGTGTGGTATTTTTTGTTAAGGTGCTATTTTTTTATTTGCGCGTACATAAAAAGACCTTCGAAGAAATCCTCGAAAGCCTTAGTTATACTGAAAAATTAGTTCTCTCTAATTACACTTAAGCAGATTTTGCATCGTTTTCCATATTTTTCGGCAGCACCAGATTTAGAATTACCGCCACAAGGAAAACTACGGCAACGCAATTTGTGGCAAAGACATTTTGTACAATCTGCGGAAAAATCTCAAATATCTCCGGTACTTGCGTAAAACCTATCCCCGTACTCAATGACAATGCCACTATCGTTATATTTCTCTGTGTATACCCACAGTTGCTTATCATACGCAGTCCGCTTACAACAATCGTGCCAAACATCATAATCGTACAGCCGCCCAATACCGCATCCGGCAGTGTTGCCAGCAGCGCGCCAAAACCCGGGAAAATTCCCGCAATTATCATGATCACTGCTCCGGTTGCAATGGTAAATCTATTGACCACTTTGGTCATTGCAACAAGCCCAACATTCTGGCTAAAAGACGTAATGGGCAGACAGCCAAAAAGGGACGACAATGCACTTATGAAACCGTCACAGGTCAAGGAACCGGCAACCTCTTTTGCCGAAGCCTCCCTGTCAAGTCCGGAAGTCGCCAGTGCCGAAGTGTCCCCTATCGTCTCTGTAGCGGACACAAGGAAAATAAGGACCACCGCTATTATGGCACTCATATTAAATTCCGGTTTAAATGGCAGTATAGATGGCAGCGCCACAATCGAAGCCGACTTAAGAGCAGAAAAATCCACCACTTCCATAAAAACAGACACAATATACCCCACAGCAAGTCCAAAGAGTACAGAAAGCTGTTTCCAATAGGACTTAGCCAAAATATTAAAAAGGAGACAACATAAAAGCGTTATCACTCCAAGAATCCAATTAGTTGCCGAGCCAAAGCCCTCGCTTCCGCTTCCGCCGCCAAAGGAAGCCGCTCCAACAGACAATAACGAAAATCCTATTGCCGTAACAACACTCGCTGCCACAATCGGAGTAATCAGCTTTGTCCNGTATTTGGCAAACAAGCCCAGAATTCCCTCAACAATTCCGCCGACCAACACNGCNCCTATAATGGCATTATANCCATAGGTTGGTCCTATAAAACAAAAGACCGAAACAAACGTAAAACTGATTCCCATAACAATAGGCAGACCGGAACCAATCTTCCNCAGCGGAAANAATTGTATGAGCGTTCCGATTCCTGCCACAATCATTGCACTTTGTATCAGCATAGCGCTTTGCGAAGAATCCAGTCCGCANGCNCCNGCCACAATAATAATCGGCGCAATATTTGCCACAAACATAGCAAGTATATGCTGTAGTCCAAAGGGAATCGCTTTCGTTATAGGAACCTTTCCCTCCAGACGATAAATATTATCAACTCGTGCTTCTTGCTTCATTTGTATAANNNCCCCTCCTATNTGNTTTCATCCTGNCTCCTGAAATTGATTCTNCCAGTCGCTGCATCCATACTGTCTACAATCGCAAGAGACTCTAAATGATAACCAAGATTTCTGATTGTACGTCCACCTGACTGGAANCCCTTCTCAATAGCAATTCCGATTCCCTCCANAGTTGCNCCTGCCTGCGNCACNATGGAAATCATNCCCTGNANAGCNCAGCCNTTTGCCAGAAAGTCATCAATGATTAANACATGGTCATCAGGACCCAGAAATTTCTTNGAAACAATCACCTGATTTTTACATTTGTGAGTAAAAGATTCCACTTCTGCCANATACATNTCTCCGTCAATATTAATGCTTTNGGATTTTTTNGCAAAAACAACCGGCGCATCAAANTATTCGGAAGCGACACANGCTATACCGATTCCTGATGCCTCTATNGTCANNATNTTATTNATATATGTACCTTCAAAGCGCCTTTTCCATTCTTCCCCCATTTGTTTGAAAAGCTTGATATCCATCTGGTGATTTAAAAAAGAATCAACCTTAAGGACATTTCCCTCTTTTACGATACCGTCTCTTTGTATACGTTCTTCTAAAAAGTTCATTTGGACATTCTCCCTTCAGCCTTGNTTTTATCGCTATTATAAAGCATTATTAGGTAATCCTTTGTATTATTGATAATATTTTTTCTGTATAATCTGCTTTTCTGATTTCAGCCTTTCTCCATGAATCCGAAAGAGGAAAATATACATTATCCTTGGNNTTTGTTCCNAAATCCCAGCCTCCGGTTTCATCCATATTCTTTTCCAACCATTCTACTACAAAATTCAGTTTTTNACCAGCCAGTTCATATCCTGACAAAATATCTATAGCAGCTAAATAACGACTTGTTTCTATGGACNGGAACACTTCCGGCAANNNNTTTAACGGTTTNTCATAGATATAATAAATTCCTTTGCTNTAATTTATCACATAATCCAGCATGCGGCTTTCTGTCTCTTTTGTGAGAGTTCCCTGCAACAGGTTTATAGGATAAAAGCTAACAAAGTCAACTTCCCTTGGTCCCTTTGCTCTTTGATAAAATTCTTCTTGGTATGCAATTTGAAATTGCTCATTATCATATACTCCATTTTGAAANGCCNTTTCAATAATATTNGCCCACTGCCTGGCAAAGCTCAATGCGACCTCATTATCAGGCTCGTATATTTTTACCCACGTTGATAACATCAACTTCGTATACAAATTCCAATCNTGAGTTTTTTCCCAATAATTATCNATNTTTCTTTCTCCACGTAAACAAGACACCATACAGTCTACCGCTTTACGGATAGGNTCATCTTCTATGGTAAATCCCAGTGTTTTCAATCGGCGNAATGCNTGTTCCGTNGTTAATGGNTTTNTACCGGTNGGTACAGCCAATGAATGAAATTCANTTCCCCATGTTCCATCTTCATTTTGTAATTCTAAGATTCTCTTTGCAATCTGACCTTCTTTATGNCTCATCATTTTCGAGTTTCCTTTCATCTTACAGGTATTTTNNCGCCCGNTCTTTGGAATANCCNNTCTCNATNCGGGGATTNCGTTCTTCAAGAAGCGCCAGAATCGCTTTCACATCCTTTGCNTCTTCCANATATGTTTTCTGCTGNTTCTTATCCCCGGTAGTTANCATAAGGAAAAAACTGGAAAATCCCATGCGGCCNCAGCACATNGTGCCCTCGCAGTCCTCTTGNCGCATNTAAGCCCACACNATCTCGGAGAGNGGAAGATATTTTGTCTGCATCAATCCCATATAATAAATNCANTTTTTT
>JAAUZS010000127.1:0-7811 GCA_014804495.1 Lachnospiraceae bacterium | reverse complement strand
TACTTTTTTGAATTTTTCTGCCTGCTCAAAATCTTGTTCCAGAGTCTGTAAATCCAGCTCTGTTTCTGAAATTTTTTTGAATTTCATTTATGGTTCTCCTTCCGGTCACCGTATTATTTTGTCTTGTTTTTACACAAATATATAATATCACTTCATCCTCCGGGTTGTAAATAACACCTAAATCTATCGTTTTTCCCACCAAGTCCACTTCACTGCTGGTTTGTAACCGATTGCTTTGTAAAAGTCATGCCATCCACCTGTCATATGCGTTGCTCCCAATGCTTTCATCCTTCGATACAATTCAGACATAGCCGCAGCGGCAAGGCCTCTACGCCGATATTCCGGAATTGTGCACAGCGGCTCCATATACGCCAGTTTATTTTCGGGAGTCCACCACATTCCTGCATAACATACATACTCCTCCTTATCATCGGCAATGGTAACTGACAGATTCATCGTTGCATGTGGCGCCACCTCTAATAAATAATCACTCTGCTCGTATTGGTGATTCCATAAACCCTCATTTTGTTCATGATCAAATCCTTTCCAGCAACACTTACTTTTCTTGTCCATTTCATATTCGTCCGGATTCACAAAATGAAATCCCTCCGGCAAAGGATAATCCAATACGTCATCAAAATCAAATTGCATATCCCAGTTTTCTGATTTTTGATGATATCCTGCCTGTTTTGCAGCGTTCATCAATGCGTCCTGCCCTCCAAACAAAATCAGTTGTATTTTTCCGCCTTTTATTGGCATATGGACATCGGCATATGCAATCATTTCTGATGCCAATTCCTCATATCCGGGCTTCAAACTGAAATAAATATCTGTCACAGGCGATTCGTTAAAGCAAAAAGCTACAATCTCACCGTTATCCTCCCAAATGCGATTTTTATAAGAATATGTGATATCCATCCAATATGCAAAAGATGAAAAAGCATATTCAAAAAAAGGAGCAGCCACACCATTTCTCCAGTCACGCTCATAAATATCAAGCATAAACTGATAGATTTTTCCACAGTCCGCCAATACACTGAATTGTCTTGTTGTTATCTTTTTCATTCTATTATTCTCCTCGTATGAACATTAATATTTACGATTATTGTAAAAAGTATAGAAGTGTCACACAAGTAGGGAAAACAGTTATAATTAACATTGAGCCAAAAAAGACGCTCGCCATTTATGCAAGCATCTTAAATTAACCATATACTTTTTTTATTGTCTAACGAACCTTTTCCTTTTTCTTGATTCTAAATCCATTTTTCAAATACAACTTTTGTCCTATCCCTTGCCATCCCCTATTAGTTATCCACGCTCTTTTATTCTATTTCTATCATTTTTTTTATTCCGGTTGAGATAATATCAAACCCCATTTTCTTATAAAAAGGTTCTTTCCCTTTTGCAGAAACACCTCCGATTGTTGTAAATTTTCCGGTAATAGAATTTGCTTTTGCATAGTCAATTAAATGATTAACAATCATAGTGCCAATGCCTTTTCGTTGAAAATTGGGTAAAATAATTATTTCTTGAAGATACCAATACATCGCACCATCTCCAACCAGTCTCCCCATACCCACAAGTTCACCATGATATATTGCAGAGACATTTAATAACCCATTTTGCAAAGCCTTTCGGGCATGCTCCACCGGTATCTCAGCAAATCCCGCTTCAATTCTCAGCCTTACAAAATCCTCAGCTTGTAAAATATTATCGACAAGCTTAACTTGTCCACAAACATTTTCGTCCATATTCAGCCTCCATTTTAACTTAATAGCAAAACAATCGTAAATATATCAAAAATCATATTTCAAGATAATATTATTAAAATATTTTTTAAACCCTAATCCCTTGTATAAATGTACGGCATCACCGCACGCACCAAGCGTTACTGTTTCTGTGCCATTATTTAACAGGTCATCTATTGCACAGGAAGATAACAAAGCAGCCGCTTTCTTTCTTCGATACTGTTCAAGAGTTGATACAAATTCCAATGATGCCGTGTCTCCTTTTTGGATCGTCGCACACGTTGAAACAGCACCCCCATCAATCTCAGCTATATAGACCTTGATATGCTCATTTTTCACCCACGTAAAATAATGTTCCGCATCGATCATATCCCAACCATGCAATGCCGTATTTACTACATCTACCCATGACCTGAAATCTTCCATTGTACTTATTTGCCGGCAGGTGATCCGACTGTTTTCCTCTGTGTATGGTCGAAAATCTTTTTTACGCAACAGCATTGCCGGCTCGTCATCCTCTCCCGACAAATTCTTGAAACCGTTCTGCTCCATAATATCAATAATATTATCAGGAGTCGCGTCCGGCGTCACAATCCACATCTGCGGCACCTCACCCTTTCGGATACCCTGAATTAAAGCCTTTATTTCGCTATCGGCGTTTTCTTCGTTCAGACGAATGCGAAATGCAAGTGACGGACCTTTTTCTCCTTTACACGGAATGATCCAGCTAACGGAACCCTCATGGAGATCAACGATACCTGATTGTGCAAAAGCACTATAATAATTGAAATAATTCGAGGCGATGATTCGATCCGCAATAACATACTTCTGCATAATGTCATCCGGTATTTCTATTTCATATTCACAGGTCAGGTCTCCGTTCAACACGGAACGGATAACTCTGCCTTTCAATTCTCTGCCCATAAATCCTTCATAATAATTCATCATATGGCCTAAACTACAATTGCATACAGCAGGCGACACAACATTTTCCGACAAGATGGATTCTCTTGCAAAAGGACAGTGACATGCGTGATATCGTTTCATTTTTTCATCGGTGGCTTTTATATACTCTTCCATATTATATGGAAAAGCCATCGTATACAGTTTATTTCCCTTTCTTATAGCAGTTAGCATTTTGGGATTTTGTTTTATAAACTCCAAAACTTCATCCGTAATCTCTTGTCCGTAAAAATCCTTTTTTTCACGGTTAAGCTTGGTAAATTCTTTCACTCCGTCTTCGCCATCACCAAGATATTCATCTAAATCGCCTATTTCCACAAATCTCTCATGAGTCCCTGCACGTTGCGACGGGTGTAATCCATGCCTTACTTTGCATAATATTTTCTTCAAAGTTTCTTTATCTGTCATTTCTTCAAACCGCTTCATAAACAGATACATATTATGGCATTGGCACTTACATTCGGAATTCATATCGGGCAACTCGATATTTTTAACAAGTTCATTCCAAAAAGCTTCGCCCAATTCCGCACAGATTTCCTTTCTAAATGTGTGAAACCCAAATCCCAGTTCCTCATAATTTATTGTTGTATCTCCCATACTTTCTTCCTTTCCCGGTCAAATTCTTATATGCTTTACTGTTATATCGTTTCCCTGATTTCGTGGAGCAGCCTCACGTTCAATCACCTATTCTCTTTGGCATTTCGGACAGTAATAGAAACTTACGCATTACTGTCCCAGTCAGGATGACAGCCATTTTATTATCCGTAGAAATGAAAGTGTTCCTTACAGATTACATTATCAGACTATCATAATCCGAATGATGCAGATGAACCATTTATATCATAATTGACGTATGGGTGTAAGCCATTCCATCTGACAATATGTCCCATCATAGTCTTCCTCGCTTATACGCTCAAAATACAATTTCTGATATTGCGTTTCATATTTTTTCCCTTCCTTATTCGCAAAATCACAGATAGCATCATACATGCCCCTTGCTATGTCCGCATTGATATCATAATAATGATGTCTGCCAATATAGTGAAATCTGGCACACATACTTGTAGGGAAGCAGTCTACTGTCATTCCTTCCGGTATATGAGAAATATCTTTTACTTTGACAGAAGGCATATAATGTGAATAACCGTCCTTTAAATCATCTATACGAGTTATACCATAATAGACATTTGATTCTGCGATATTTTTAATTCTAAAACTGTCCTCCTCCCAGAAGCTTTTTGCAAGTTGAGGCGGAAGCACAACAGACTGGTCAAACGGTACAACAAAACGTCTTCCTACTACTTGAAATTCCGGTACCATAACAATATCCGGGCCAAACATAGCTCCGTTTGGCAGCTTATTCTTGGGGAAAATCTGCAACGGTGGAAGCACTTTGATAACCATTCCTGATCTGCGCAGTTCCCCGGGAGTAATGCAATACTCTTTTTTAAAAGCGCGAATATAAGCCTGTTCATGTGTAAAGCCATATTCATTTGCTATATCAATGATACGGTAGTCTGTTGATAACAATTTCTCCACACTGGCAGCCAGCTTTCTGGATCGAATATATCCAGCCAAAGGAATCCCAAAGGCAAACTTAAAGAGACGTTGTAAATGAATCGCAGAAATATAAAATCTATTTGACAAATCAGATATCGTCACAGGTTCTGTGATATGATCTTCTATAGCAGATAACAGTTGTTCCATAAGATCATATGGCTGTAGCATTGATGTACCTCCTTTAGCATAATAGCCTCCTCAAAAAATCTGCTTATATAGCAGAATAGCAAAAAATGAAGCTGTCGCTTTACGAATTTACATTCGCCCATATGACAGCTTCTCATTATCTGAATTAATTATCTAACATAGCACTACTTTTACTTCCATGTTCCCTTTACCACCATATAAATCTACCGTATTTTTAATTCTCCACAAGCAGTACTCAACCCACTTAATCTATGCGTTAAGAAGATGAATCAATGAATAAAGTACTGTTTAAAATTGATTTGATTCTCCATTTTATTTCCCTAAAAGCTTATACGGAGAGTTAGGAAATGTGAACTCTCCATACCTTATCGTAACACATTCTGTCACTGTACACTCTGCAACGTCCCCATAAAGATAGGGGCACCGGTCTCTGTATCAATTATGGCATAGATGAATGGTCTGTTTAAATAGACCTCTCTGTACTCCTCTTCTATGGGCATGGAAAGAGCTCTCAACGTTACCGCTGTAGCTGCCGCCGCTCTTGTTTCGTACTGCCCTACTTCAATAAATGTTTTATGCAGCACCATATCAATGTACAGATTGCCCTCGTTTGGACTTGCGATACCGGAAAAATCAGCCAGATTACAGTCAAATGCATCCTTTACCCCAAGAGTATACAATACGTCGTTCATAGTCAGCTCATATTCATATGTGAATTTCGGCATCATGGTATGAACCTTATATTCCCCTGTTTTGGTATTATAAAATTCCCGATAACTCTCTCCCGTCATACCGGTAAGATATTCTTCAACCGTCATCCCTTCCTTTGGCAGGATTGCCAGAAAGCCATACTCACCGCCCTCGTAATATTTCAGGAAACCTACGGCGTCCTCCGTCTCAAAATAATCTTCCTCCGTGCCGTGCATCATCTCTACGGACTGTATCTTACCCGCAGCATCGGTAAAATCATCCTCCCAAACCTGTGCGTCCTCATAAGGCTCCGCCCAAGGGGCTTCTACAGCAGTTGCATTGATCAGGCACAACACTGTATCCGGTTGAAGCGAATCTAACAGGCGAGTAATCATGCCATTCGTATTCTTATCTACCCAGCCATTGATCTCATCCACCGCTGCATTGTCAAAGGGAAGAACCCTTGCCGTTGCATCAAAGACCTGATTAGCTCTGTCCAGGTATTCCATTTTTATTTTTTCTGCAAACCCGTCATTGATCCAGATGGAATTGGCAATATGAAGCTTCACGTCTTCATTGGCTTGATAACGTTCCATAAGGTCGCTTAAATAGCTCTCAATCTGTGCCTGACTTGCTTCCGGGCAGAACATCTGCGTTATCTGTTCCTGTGTGCTGTCTTCCGCTCCTGCTGCTGCCATATCCATCGCCATCATCACCGAAAGCGGAGAGATCATACTGTTGACTTCATCTGTCACGGATTCCTTCAACAGCTTGATTGAATAATCGATATATCCCTCCCTTATCTGTGCTTCATCGTATTCTACCATTTCCACACTTCCTTTGTCTGTATTGCTTCCAATATCCTGCTCACTTCTGCTATCCGTACCGCTTCCAGCATCCTGCACGCTCTCCTCCATTGACTCATCCATTTGGTTTACTACATCCTTCTCACCACAGCCTGCACAGAGCTCCATGACTATAATTATAGACAATATTGTTCCAACAATCCTCTTTTTCACGTTCTTCCTCCCTTTACTTCTCGAGTTGATACTTCAGGAAGATATAAATATCCTCACTATAAAAGATACGTTTCGCAGAAATTTTTTTATGGGATTTCATGAAAAATTTTAATATTTTTTTAGTTTGAAACTTTACGCAAACAATTCCTTTACAATAATATCTGCACATTCCTCAGAACTATATATACTTGTATCTACTTTCATACTATACTTTATATTTTTTGTCATCAGCTCAAGTTGTTCTTCGGATTGCATTTCATATCTGTCTTCACGCATGCAATTACGTTTTCTGCAAATATCTATGGGACAATATACTTCTACTATATCAAGCGGATTATCCCTTAATATTTCCAATAGTTGCTCATAATGGGGCTTTATTTCTTCACGCTCCACTAATATTCCATCAATCAATACATTCTTTCCCATGTCAGAATATAGTTTGGCAGTATGATACATCATAATAATTACTTCACTTAGATATTTCCAATAATCCTCCCGCAGATATTTCTCCCCTACCATTTGTTCAAACAAATCATTGGCAACAACATAAAAAAATATATCTTCACGTTCCTGTAATGCTTCAACAATTGACGTTTTTCCTGAACTGGTTACGCCATTTAAGAAAATAACTCTTCCTTTTTGCACTTTTATACCCATGCTCCTTTCTCAGCCTGCGAGTTTGGGTCATCAGGCACAAACTATTGCGCAAACCGAACAAGTTCGGTTGAAAATTTCTAATTTTCAACCTTCTCACCTCGTTTATATTTTACCATCATATTCTTCCTGTGTCATTCTCAAACTTTGTTCGAAAACAAAATGAGAGAAACTGTATTCTACAGTCTCTCCCGCATTCATACTACTCATCTCTTCTTCTCCATCGTTTTGCGTTGATGTTAGAAGAATCTTGAGCCCCTTTCTTAAGAATAGTTCAAGTATAGTATTTATTCAGTAATGCAACACAATAAATTTCAAAAAGGGCTTCCCGATTTCTCGGAAAGCCCTATAAATTCAATACATTTTTGATTACTCGATGATAGTAACAACCCTACCAGATCCAACTGTTCTACCACCCTCACGGATTTATGTGGAAGAAATCACTGTGTTTTCAAGTGATTTTTAGGGCTTTTTCGGCGGTTTTTTGTTTGATATTCGCCTTGTATCTGACGTTTTTCAAATTTTTGTTATCATGGTGTTATCACAAGACTAGGGCTGTTATCCCTTGGATAATTTATAGACAGCATTATTTGTATTACCACTTACTTCAACATATCCGGTCCCTACAAGCATAGTCAAATATCTGTAAGTAGTTGATTTCGATTTTTTAATCACCATTTCAGCAATTTGTGGTGTTATTTTTCCGTTTTTATCCAAATACTTTATAATAGGTAAAACCTTGTCATAGTTCTTTTCAGTCAAAACTTCGGTCATTTTTTTGACCGAAGTTTTCTTTTTCGAACTCAAAGCCCTCATGAATCTTTATTCCGAACCATAGGACACTTTTATCATAGCCATATTAATGACCTCTCCTCAAATAGTTATTTTATCGGCATTTTTTATCGGTATTATTTTGTCAGCATTTTTGCCGATAAGTAATTGCCGATATTTTCTTAATACCGCTGCCCCTGCGCTTCTGTGAACGGTTTTCTATTGTGAAAAATTTTCACGTCCTACATCATTCAACCCT
>JAAUZS010000126.1 GCA_014804495.1 Lachnospiraceae bacterium | reverse complement strand
TGGATAAATAATATCGCATTCGCCGAAACGGTGATTTTTCTTCATACATCTGTATTTCTACGTTGATAATGTTTCCGTCCGTATCCTCTGCAATAATATCAAGCTCTACTGAATGATTTTCAAGGTTGTGGATAGCGTATTTGGTTTTTACGTTCTTAATGACGATTTTGTTGTCCTGCAGCAATATCCTGCACAACTCCTGACATGCTTCCCTGTCCTCAAACACTTTTCCAGCGAATAAATCGCTTGTTAAATTAAATTCTCCCGCCTGCTTTCTTTTTGCTTCATAAGTCTTTAGTATTGTTTCTTCATCCATTTTAATACCCCTGCCTTTCTTTTGGTTGTATTTTTGCAGGAGTGCCGTTATGACAGTGTCATGAGAAATAGAATCAGAAAAACAATATGAACTCAACTTTCTCTGGTATATATTATAATTTCCATGTCAATAACCAATCATTACAGCAGTCCTGCCAAACAAATTGAATCTCTGGCAGAACTGCCGGAATCATGTAACTGTTTATGTGCATATCTTAGAAAGAATATGATAAAAACGACACAGTTATCATGTATAAGAATCAAGATTTGTTTTATTTCGTACATAATATCATAGAATGTGAATTAATGCAATACCTATTGATAAATTTTGTCTGCTTGGTATATTTGCAGCGATGCTATTCAGGATCAGACACCTGAACCTCAATGCCGGTTTCTTCATATATGTATTGAAAAAATTCATTTAACTGTTCTCGCGGATAATATCCAAACACATATCCTGTTCTTTCTTTATCTTTCAACTGAAAATACGCTACTATTGAACCAAGCCTTGCGTAGTTGTGATAATATACTACGGAATATGATTCTATTTCTTCAATCAAGAATTCATCTTGTTTAAATTTAGAAGATTCTCCCCTTACTAAGCCATGCTTTATTACGACCTTTCCATTTCCATACATAATACTATATTGACGATATAAGGATATGCCACGAAATAAGAAAAGTAAATTATACAAAATTACGCAGATTATCAAAGCTATTGAATTACCTTTAAAACCTCTTAACCAGCCAACTACAATCCCAATAATAAATATAATTTCCGGTGCTATAATAGTAGACAAACAATGTTCTTTTACTCTCTCGGCGTTTATAGTTTTCATGCTCTCTATCCCTTTATGTTTTTGATGAATTATTATCATAAATTCCCATGTTTTTAATCTTTATCTTGTCTTCCAGATAATATTGACATCGCTATTATACAGGCTTAGATTTCTGAAACTCAATTCCAGTCTTTTCATATATGTAACTGAAAAATTCTTTTTCTTGTTTACGCGTATAATCTCTTTTTGCATATCCTATTAATTTTCCATCTTTCAATCGAAAAAAAACTTCCGTATTATATGACAGGCCGTATGATTCTAGTTCTTCAAGTAAAAATTCATCTTCTCTAATTTTCCCTTTTCCTACCGGTATACCATCCACAATTTCTCTACCATAACGCCTTATTACAACCCTTCCATTTCCATATGTAATACTATTTTGACGATATCGTCCTAGACAGGCAAGTCCTGCCAGTAAATTAAACGGAATTATAACAATTATACTCAATATCAAAAACCCTATATCTTCCTCCCAAGCATAAGCTATACCTAAAATAATCAGAATAACACCAATCACTCCGAAATAAGCAAAATTCATTGCTAATCCTCCTTTTGCACGCAATGTTTTCATATTTTCTCTCCCTCTTATTATTTATAAGCACTGCCTTAACACCTTCTGCCCTCCCATCGACAAATAACATATTCAGCAGGGTTGCCAGCAAATTTTCTTACTCCTGTCTTCCTTCTTTTCTGATTCTGTCTGCTATTTCACACATAATGTTTACTCCTTCCCTTTGTATTTTGAAGTATCTTACTCGTTCTACTATTCTTGGAAAATCACTTTTCTGTTACATACCGTAATCTCCGATTACATACTGATTTCCATATGAATCACTAATATAAAGAATATCTTCCGTAATAAAATACTTTTCAACCATGTTATCTAATGAAAATGTACCTGTTTTTTCCCATGTAATCTGATTATCTCTTGATTGATATAATGAATATGTTCCATCACATTCCAGGAGTACATAGGCAGTGCCTTCATTAAATAAAGGTGCGTATCCATATCGACATCTCTCCAAACTATCATCTATTACAACAGAAGTCCATTGTTCACCGCCATCTGTAGATTCAAACAAATATCCGTTGCTTCGCATCTGTGTCCCTATATATAAGTGCTCAAGACTCTCCGCAGACAGGCTGGTTGGATATCCATCCATCTTATAGGATATATCTATCTTGCTATATGTATTCCATCTGTCATTTGTAAAATACAGCAATTTCATCATTTGACCGCCGGCTCCGGAACTGCAATACAATAAATATCCGTTTTTTTCATCCACCATACTCAGAAAGACCTCATTGGCATCATACTCAATTGGTATGGAATTTAATGTCACATCACTGTATAATTCTGAAATAATTATATCATTTTCACCAAAATATCCTTCCACAGCAAAATTTTCTTCCACCACTGACTCCCCAGTGCCAGTTAGGATAAGCTCTGTTTCATCTTTACCAGATTTTCCTGCACAGCCCACAATCATAAAAAATATCAGAATAGTACCAATCAGTTTAACTTTTTTCATTAATATGCTCCTATAGTTTTCCTCACATCCAATTTCTCAAATATATCTAACCGTAGTCCTAGCTTCTTCTGCTCTTCTGTACCTTTATTTCTTCAACTCACCGGCATACATTGGTCTGTCCTTCTCCGGGATCTCTAACACCGCCATAGCCTGCTCCAGAGGCATGTTGGCATTCTTAAATTTCCTCTGCCTCCTCTTCTATCTCCTTTGTCATTTTTATACCAAATTCTTCTTCCAGTATCTTCTTCTTTTCATCGGCGCTCTTATTCTTAGATAATAATACCGACAGTAATCTTATCAATCCCTTACAGTTTTCATTATTTCAATACCACTTTCCATATACCATCTTCAACAATATATTGAAATTCATTTAAATTATCATCCAACATCACTTTAAGCAGCATATTAAAATCACTTACAAGATTCACATTTGATAATTCTTCTTTTTTTATCCAGTGCATATCTCCTTCTTCTGAAGAAATGAGTTCACCTTCATATTCATTCGTACTAAAAAGAAAAACAATATACCTACCACCTTCAATAGGAAATTGTTTTACTCCGCAAAGTCTTGGATTCAAAATCGTCAAGCCTGTTTCTTCTTTTATTTCGCGGATTATGGCATCAACAATAGACTCCCCACTTTCAATATGCCCACCGGGCAGGGTATACCCTTTCCAATCATCTTTTACCCGATTCTGCAACAAATAAGCATCTTTACTATGAACTAAACATAATGCCGTCAGTTCAACATTTTCGGTTCGTGCCATAACCAATTCCTCTCCTAAATAAGAGGCTCACCCACTGGGATGAACCTCTCAAAATCCAATTCTTACATTCTTTTATAACTGCATTTGCACTAACATGCTACAGCAAATCTCTGAAGATATTCCTCAAAGCCTGCGTCATAACCATTACAGGAAACGGTCAGCACCTTGTCAAAATTCAATCCGAACACTCCGATGATGGATTTGGCGTCTACTATGAAACTGTTATATGAAATATCTACATCGAACAGGCACTTAGAAGCAGCCGCTACAAAATCTCTCACCTCATCCGGTCTTAACATAATCCTGTGTTGAATCATTCTAAACACCCTCCTTTATTCTTTATAATTCTGAATTTCTTAATAAATTGAATTACACAGAATATACGGTAAATCAATTTATTTATGTTATTATACGTCAATAATTTCATTTGTAAATAATTAAATTAACCAAGTATGTTCGGTTTTAGCTCAACTATTTGTCAGTTTTGCCTATAAACATTTTTCTTTTCAAATTCGACCATGTACTCTCTGAACCTGAGCGGCAGCATCTGTTGCTGCAGACCGGGATTCTTACGTTCCTTTATTGCTATTGTATTACAGAAAGTGGTAAAAAGTTTCTGATACCGCTCCTCTGTCTCTGACATTTTATGCAGATTCTCAGCAGAAATATCAGGGTCCGATACCAGATACCACTCCATTTTCGCCGGATGCACTCCATATACATTATGCTTCTCATCATAAATAATAAAATTTTCCAGAGGCAGTCTGTCAGCAAAATGAGGCATCAGAAAAGGGACAACGTTACATTCAGGACCTATCTTTGCAAACAGAATGCCCTGCTCAAGTTCCTTGAATCTTAAGAATTCCAGCATACGATTTATTTCATTTCCCGCATTCCTCGCCAGCCGAAAAGTAAGTTCCACATATGGATTAGTAAGATTTTCCATTACTCTTCTTCCGCTTCCTTTTGTGATTCCATCGACTATTGTCCTGTATACCGCCTGTCCTTTTCCGGAATCCGATGTTGAAAGCGCACGGCATATATCAAGGTACGTGCTTTGACCCAGACGCCGCTGTAGGGTTTCCACTACCTTCCTAGTCTTTACGGAATCCGGCTGAATATACAGATAATATGCAAATAATCTCAAATTTTCTTCTTCCCCGATTTGTATATGAATATGCTCATGCCCCTCTCTCAAGGCATAAGCATCATAAACTCCCGTAAAAACGCCTTCTATGGAATCTTCACAGATTAAATATTTCTCTTCCGACATACTATCCACTATCAAATTCTCCTCTTTCAAATCAATTTCTTTTAGGAGATTGCTAAACAATATCTCTCTATTTCTTAAGAAAACAGCGACATCTGCTCATATATCATTCCGTCCTGAGAAAAAAGCTGCCTCTCTTTCCGGCTTGCCTGACTCGGACAGGTTAAATTCCTCACAATATAGTTTTCCTCTATTTTAGTCGGATACATCATTTTTCCGTTGCAGGTAATAAAATACAGGGCACGCTTAAGCACTACTCCTATTTTCTTTAAATCATCAAAGGTCAGTCTCCCGAAACGCCTTGCTTTTACAATCCGCTTGGCGCTTTTGACGCCAATCCCCGGTATCCGTAACAAAAGCTGATAGTCTGCACGATTGATTTCTATCGGAAATAATTCCAGATGTCTGACCGCCCAATCCGCTTTCGGGTCTATCATCATATTAAAATTCGGTCTATCCTCCGTCAAAAGTTCATCCACCGTAAAGTCATAGAACCTGAGCAGCCAGTCCGCCTGATACAAACGATGTTCCCTAAGAAGCGGCGGTCCTCCGGGCAGCGCCGGTAAGTCTTTATCCTCATTTACATTGACAAATGCCGAATAGTAAACCCGCTTTAATGAAAATTTCTGATACAGACTCTCTGCAACGGCCATAATCTGATAATCACTCTCCGGCATAGCGCCTATGATCATCTGGGTGGACTGACCGGCCTCGCAAAAACGCGGTGCATGATTATATACTGCAATTTCATCACTATTGGCGGTAATTCCGTTCTGAATCAGCTTCATCGGACGCAGAATATTCTTCCTGTGCTTGTTGGGCGCCAATTTCTGCAACCCCTCCGCCGTCGCCAATTCCAGATTCACACTTATCCTGTCCGCAAGAAATCCTGCCTTCTGTATCAATGCAGGGTCAGCCCCCGGTATTGCCTTTACATGGATATAGCCCTGAAAATTATACTCGGTTCTCAGCTTATAAAGCGTCTGGCAAAGCAGTTCCATAGTATAATCAGGGCTGTATAAAATACCCGAACTTAAAAATAAACCTTCTATATAATTACGCCTGTAGAATTCCATAGTCAGACTACAGACTTCATCAGGTGTAAATGATGCCCGCGGAATATCATTTGACTTTCTGTTTAAACAATACTTACAATCAAATATACATTCATTAGTAAATAGAATCTTAAGCAGGGATATGCACCGTCCATCTGCAGCAAAGCTATGGCAAAGTCCCGCTTTAACCGTATTTCCGATTCCTTTTCCGTCTCCGTTCCTGGAAGAACCGCTGGAACTGCATGAAACATCATACTTGGCTGCATCGGCAAGAATATTCAGTTTGTCCATGATTGACATTTCATTAGCTATTCGCAGTTCCATATCGGTCTCCATCTCTCCGAACGTACGTTCTTGTATTATCTTACCACAACTGTTCGAGATGTGCAATCCTTTTTAGAACATTTGTTTGTTTTTCTCTATTTTTCTTTTAGACTCTTTGCAAAAATTACTTTAAATACGGTTCTGATAAGCGGCTGTATAAAAAACAGCTGTGAAAAGAATGCAAACGGAAAATTATAGCACACTAACTTAATCCAGTTCGCCAAAAATGTAAATACATTAAAACCCATGTAATACGGATAGTAAATAATAGCGGCTAAAAAGCTCATAGCTGGGCACATTAAGCCAACAGTGGCGCAGATAATGGCCGTTTCAAATAATACGGGGTGTGTTGTTTTAGGGTCAAAAACCTTACAGGCAAGTTTGAATGAAAACGGACTTCCCATTACACATTCAAGTGCATAGGCAAGGCAAAACTCAACCAATACTACCGCCCATATAGGTAATGGACGTCCAAACATCATTACACCGCCATTCCGGTTAATACCGTCTATTACTCCGGCCGCTCCGTCAATGGAGCTGAAGAAACTGCCGTTTATGACATACAGACTGTAAAATACATATGCATGAACGGTCACAATAACAGTAAGCAATGCGAATATCATTCGCTGAAATTGATTTTTTGGCATAATAAAATCCTCCCTTTTTGGCAAAAAAATAAGCAGCCCTTTTGCAGTAAACCGGAAAATGTACCGTGATCAGATTTACGTGCAAAGCACTACTTGTGTCGTTTTTTACCTTTTTATATTTTTAACGAATTAAATTATATTTGTCAAAATTAGAAAAGTCAACAAAAATTTTCCGGCAAAATAAATAATTGAAGTTATACGCTGTGAATGATACAATTGCTTATATCAGAAAATAACAAAATACAAATATAAAAGGAACCCCCATCATGATGACTAATAAATCATTTGATGATAAAAGAATTGCGCAAGGATATGCAAAAGACAGACCGTGGCTTCATAAATTAGTGATGGAGCGGTTAAAGTCCGACTGCGCTGTTGACACACCTTTTCATAACGGACTGGATGTGGGCTGTGGAGCAGGTTTATCAACCAAAGCCTTAAAGCTTATCTGCGATAAAGTCACGGGAACTGATATATCTGATGAGATGATTCAGGCATGCAAAGCGGAATATGATACTTCCGAATTTACTTTTTATACAGCAAAAGCAGAAGAAACACTGCTTCCTGAAATACCATACGACATTGTTACCGCCGCCGGTGTAATCAACTGGGTGGATAAAGACAAATTTTTGGAGAACATGAAGCTTGTAATGGCAAATAAAAGCCTGCTTGTCGTATATGACTTCTGGATATCGGATAAGATGGTTGATAATGCCGCCTATACAGAATGGTATCAAAAGCGTTATCTTCCCAATTTTCCCAAACCGCCGCGAAACGAAAAGATATGGCGTCAGGAAGACCTGCCGGAAGGCTTTACCATTAAACAACAGGTGTTATACCAACTGCATCATCAATTTGATATGGATTCCTTCATTCGCTTTATGATGATACAGTCAAATGTGAATGCACAAATTCAAAGCAGACATAAAACGGAGGCGGAAATACAAGACTGGATGAAAGAAACTCTGGAACCGATATTTCATGGTGAAATCCAGACTTTGATTTTTGACGCATATAGTTGGTATATAGAACGGGCTTAAGACGTCCGTTGTACAATATAGACAATATCACAGCAGGGCACGCTTGCGCTGCATTGTCGCTCGTAGCGGTACATAAGGTGCCAAAATACGGCACCTAAGTACCGACGGCTCCATAGCACCCTTTTTGTGATATTGTCTATATTGTACAACTACGTTTTGAAAGTAGAAAGTTTCTCAAACAACTAAACGGATTCATTAAACAAAAGATGCTTTTATAACTTTGACAGGCAGATTGCACAAAATGTTCCCGAAGCCGCCTTGCGGAGGAATATGAGATTTTCTTAATATTCCGTTAGGTATCCAGCAATTTCGGGACATGGATGTCCCGAAAAGCCCGCACTGAGCCCGGACGGCGAATTGCGGGCGGTTGCGTCCGTCATTCACAGCATCACCGGAATATTTAGAAAATCCATATCCCGGAGCCAGGCGCAAGGGAACATTTTGTGCAATCTGCCCCCACAGCCCATAGAAGCACCATTTTACACAAATACCAATATAGCTAAAATTTAAAACAAGGAGGTTTATATGAACAACTTAATTATCCCCAAAGACTACCACTCTGCCCTAAATCTCTACGATACGCAGATTGGCATCAAAACTGTCAAAGACATCTTTCAGAAGCTGCTTGCGGAACGCCTTCATCTGCTGCGTGTTTCCGCTCCCTTATTCGTTGACCCCGATTCAGGCTTGAACGATAACCTGAACGGCGTAGAACGGCCTGTAGTATTCGGTATCAAGGAGCAGGACGACGCCCCGGCTGAAATCGTACACTCTCTTGCCAAATGGAAACGCTATGCGCTTCAAAAGTACGGATTTTCATATGGCGAAGGTCTGTATACGGATATGAGCGCAATCCGCCGTGACGAGCAGACCGATAATATCCATTCCATCTATGTGGACCAGTGGGATTGGGAAAAAATAATTTCCAAGGAGGAACGCACTCTTGACTTTTTGGAAGATACTGTTCGCACAGTCTATAAGGTTCTTCGTAAAACCGAAAAGTATATGGCAATACAGTATGATTACATAGAAGAAATTCTGCCGCATGATATTTTCTTTATCACCACACAGGAACTCGAGGATATGTACCCCGGTACAACCCCGAAAGAAAGGGAATATCTTATCACCAAAGAAAAAGGCGCCGTATGTCTTATGCAGATCGGAGATTTACTTAAATCAGGAGAAAAGCATGACGGACGCGCACCTGATTATGACGATTGGGCTTTAAATGCAGATATCGTCGTATATTATCCTGTCCTTGATATCGCACTGGAGCTTTCTTCGATGGGAATTCGTGTAGATAAGGCTTCACTTCTCAGTCAGCTTGATAAAGCAGGCTGCCCCGAAAGAGCCAATCTTCCTTTCCAGAAAGCGATTCTGGACGATGAGCTTCCACTGACAATCGGCGGCGGTATCGGTCAGTCGCGTATATGTATGTTCTTCCTGCGTAAAGCGCATATCGGAGAAGTACAGTCCTCCCTTTGGCCCGAAAATGTGACTAGAGAAGCTCTGGAACATGGAATACAGCTTCTGTAATGCAAATAAATCGAGATTTAATTTTTCAAAAAGCGGCAGTTATATATACTGCCGCTTCCTGTTTATGCTATGGGAATTTACGCTGCCAAGCGACGATTTTTTATCTGCCCGAAACCTGAAAACGCTCATATATAGGTTTTCCAATAGCAGCAATAATCACGCATAAAACAAAATAAATCATTGGCACTGCCTGCCACGGAGTCAGATAATGACCAAATATGGAGATTGTATAATTTCCGAACACATTCCACGGTGCAAGATACCCCCACGGATACCAATCCCATATCTGGGATAACACCCGATATTGAGCCGGAACCGAGAAAAACATAGGTAAAATTAACAATACGGTCGATACCGCCAGCGCGGCAATATTACTATGCAGCATTTCCGATAAAACCATAACAAATATACTTACAATAGCCACGGTAATCACCATATTCCCATAAGCAATTATTACCGCCTGTCCACAGGTAATGGGGTCTGAATTCCCGGCATATATAAACTGAAAAATCGCATGATAACCTCCTGCTCCATATATGCACAATATAATAACAGATGTAATCGTAAAAACTATGATTGTACTTATTGCGGCAAAGCTGATGCCTGCCGTTATCTTGGCCAGATATAGTTTTGTTTTTCCCAAAGGGCTGCTTAAAATAAGCTGGTCCGTTTTTCTTGTATGTTCGTCCGAAAATATCCCCGAAAGGCATATTGCTATAAACATCAGTTCAAAAAAACCAACTGTTTGAAAACTTGTGAGAATCCTGCTATATCCTTCATTTGCCTGAAAAACATACGGCGTTGTTATCTGTGATTCCCGCTCCTGCCAAAAATCCTTTTCTCCCTCTGACAACCGCGAATCCTCCCACAGCGATGCCAGCCAGATTTGTCTTTTGGCATACAAATCTTCTTCGCTTGGCTGCCATGACTCTATGATTTCCGATGTTTTCATCCTTGTTGTGCTGCTTATAAAATTGAATATTGAACTATATGGGCGCGCATATTTCCAGTATTCGTCCGATGATGTATAGTGCATGTCCGGATTCTCAGGAATTTTCCTGTATGCTGCAATTGTTTCCTCTATAAGACTTTGATTTATTTCCCTGCCGCTCAAGGCTTCATCATAACGCTTGCTATCTTTATACAGATTATAGTTTGTGTCTATAAATTTTCCGTCCACATAATAGCCGCCAACCATTTGTATAACCTGCGAAAATATGATAACAGCTACACAAATAACAAAGGAAATCCAGACTATTTTCTTATTAATCAGCTTTTTACACTCATAGCGGTACATTACCCCAAAATTACTCATATCAATACCACTGCTCCTTTCAACATTTACTTTCATCACCAATATGCTGCAAATAAAAATCTTCCAGATTACCGTGGCTGTCATCCCACTTATCCTGATAAATCAGCTGCCCGGCCTTCATTATCATAACCGTATCTGCAATATGTTCAACATCCGATACGATATGCGTTGACAAAAGCACGATACTTTCCTCTCCCAAATCTTCTATCAGATTACGGAACCTCACCCTCTCTTTTGGGTCAAGTCCGGCTGTCGGCTCATCCAACACAATGAGTTTGGGCTGACTCAGTAATGCCTGTGCGATTCCTAACCTCTGTTTCATACCGCCGGAATATGTTTTGATTTTCTTTTTGGCAACATCCTGCAGAGATACCAGCTGTAAAAGCTCCGCCGCCCTTCTCTTTGCCTGCGGTTTTTCTATCCCTTTCAGCGCCGACATATATAAAAGAAAATCCTGCCCCGTAAACTCTGGATAGTACCCGAAGTCCTGCGGCAGATAACCAAGAATGGAACGATAGCTTTCTTCTTTGGCATCAATTCCGTCAAATGAGATTGTACCGCCGGTCGGTTTCAATATACCGCAAATCATTCTCATGAGCGTNGTNTTGCCTGCNCCGTTTTCACCCAGCAGACCATACACTCCTTTTTGAAGTTTCACGGAAATACGGTCAACCGCAATTTTGTTTTTATACTGTTTCGTCACTCTGTCGATTACAAGTTCCATGCCAATTCCTCCGTTTGTTTTATTGTACGATATGTTTCATATATCATTACACCCACTAATAAGGCAGACAGAATAAGCCACCATTTCAAGTAATATAATTGATATACANAATTTGCTCCGGTGCATAACACTACATTTGCAACGCTGACCATTGCTGCCACGCTCATACAGGCGTAAATAACCTCTTTTCCGTGAAAATGACGGGTAATCCACAGGCTGATATTCACGGTCAGCAGATATGGCATCAGAAGATAAACTCCCGCTTGAATAACAGACAGGTTACTGTTTAAATAGCACAAAGGGACAAAACAGCATAGAATGGAAGCATCAAGCAGACCCAAAACACTCATTCTTGCAAGCATCGTGCTTTTCAGTGAAAACCGTGTAGCCATTTCAAACTCTTCCATTCCATATGTCGTTGAACGCGTGCTTTCTGCAANAGCCAAAAGACCAAGAAACGGAATAAAAGCCGATGCGACCCATAAATCACCGGTTCTGATACTATCAGCGCCCTTCAGCGCGGGGAATAATAAGAGTATCGATAAAAATAACGTTTGTTTTCTTATATAAGATGCCTGTATCAAGATGAATTTCAACATACTTATCTGTGGCTGCGGAAGCATTCCTATAAGCTTTTCCTTTTCCTGTCGGTCAGGCTCCGGCGCTTCAAACGCCTTTTTAATCCTCATTTTTAACTTACGGTTCATTCAGAGAATCCCTCCTTCTTTAACTCTTCCTTTAACTTTTTCANGGCTTTTGACAACCTGCGGTAGACACTAAANCGTGATATTCCTATTGTTTTGCATATTGAGCCAACAGAAATCTCATTCACATATCGCAGAAACAATAGTTCCTGTTCCTCCTGCGGCAGTTTTTCCATAACGGATTTCACCGCCAGGTTATCTATCCATTCGTCCGATTTATCATAGTCTGCTTCTTCTTCAATATTTTCTATGCTGTCAAATGGCTTTCTGCGAAATTCATCCACGCATAAATTCTTGGCAATCGTATATAAATATGGTAACTCTTTGCCGTTATCAAGGTTCATATCCTGTCTGTAAAAGCGAAGAAAGGTTTCCTGTGTNATATCCTGCGCCAGTTGCACGTCGTGCAGCTTAAAATAGCAATAGCGATATATTTTGTCGTATTGTTCTGCAATATCCATGCGCCGTAAAATCTCCCTTCATAATGTTTAACGGATAATGACNGTAAAATGTGCGGGCTATTTTNTATTTTACAAAAAAANCGCCAAAAAGCCAAAAGGCAAAAAATGCGGCGAAATGACTCTTGGCCAAATCGCCGCTTTTCCTTATTTCCTTATATCACTCAATACATCCGCCGGAATTTCAAACTCCACGGTTCCCATATACATTGGAGCTACATCTCCTTCATTAAATCCGATTACCACATTATCTTTTTCATTCAGATAAAATGAAGTATCGTCTGTAATAGATTTAAAATTCCATTCTTCTATTTCATCATTCAGCCAATAATACACATTTTCGTCTTTATCCATCTGTTCCTGCATCTGCNNTTTNATATTCTCACTGATTGGCGTAATATAGTCCGCCCCCTCCTTAAAAAGATCCTTTAACTTCAACCGTTCTCCGGTATTTAAATCAATTGTATAATAGTANTTCCATTCATAACCGCTTCCGGCTCCCTGATAGCAGATCAGCTTCAAAGTAAAATAGTCATTCGTTGTTGACAGTACTTCACTGGTTACGATAACATCCTGGTATCCCTCTTCGTATTCCAGATTAGCTTCAAACTCCTCTATAAGTTTGTCGGTAATTTCCTGTATTTCCGCATTTATCTCCTCCGTTGTATGCTCAAGGTTTTCCAGTACATCACTATTATTTATCTGCCCATCTTCTGCCTGTCCGTCTTCTATCTGAATATCCGGTTTTATTTCAGGAACTTTGATATCCGCCATATTTCTATCTGTTTCATATTCATAATCACGGAATGTTACAACCTTAACAAGCTGTCCGATGACGGGTATCTGCTCCATAGCATTTGCAACAGCCGCCGATGTATTCGGCAAAATCATAAAAATACCTACAAATACAGCTGCCGCTACAGCTAATCTTATAAATTTTGCATTTCTGTTCTCTTTTTTATTCATTTTATCTGCCTCCTTCATTTTTGCCCGCAGCTCTCCCAACTGTTCTTGCGACATTTGCGGCTTTTCATATTCNTNTTTTAANANTTGNANNATTTCTTCAACTGAATNANCTNATTTATTCATATCTNTANCCNTNCTCCTNNCGTTTNTGCCGTTTGNCTNNTCNGAGAGAANANNANGCAGTTTTTTNATNCNNCGGTACAATCTGCTCTTAATCGTATTAACATTTTCCCCAAGAATATCTGCAATCTCTTCTAACTTCTTATCCTCAAAGTATTTCAATATAATAACAATCCTATCCTCATCTTTGAGTACATCCAATGCATTCTGCAAATCTATGTCAGCATAATGGTCTTCTCTCGCTTCAGCTTCTATCGCGTTTTCCTCCTGAAGAACGTCGTAAGAAAGCGGTTTTGGACGCTTTATATACTGAAAGCATTCATTCAGTATGATACGGTATATCCAGCTTTCTGCGTATTGCGGCTCCTTTAAGGTATGACTGCTTCTAATCGCCTTATATGCGCCGTTTTGCACAATATCACATGCATCCGCTTCCTTATGAGTATAGGAATATGCCAAACGATAATATTGATTATATTTCTCCAAAATAATTGCTTCTATTAATGATTTATTTGATGCATTTCTTTTTCCGGAAGATAAATGCAAGGCTTTTCACCTCCTCCATGTCGTTCTATATGATTAGATTTTTTCCAAATTTAAAAAGTTTCACTAAAATTTTTAATTTAAAAATATTTATGGCATTTTTTATGGCACAAAAAAACTTTCCCCAGCTGCCAATAAAGACATAACAAGGGAAAGCATATGTAACATTCTTAATCAGAAATCTTTATTATCAGTACATCCCCGATATATTTAATCGACCCGTCCACAGGATAACAGGGCATGGAAGACATTTCTTCATCCCAATCGTCTATACGTATAAGGTTCATGTTTACGTTTATTACATATGTTAACATCGCATAATCCGTACCAAAATAAGTGAGCGATGTCTGCCGCATACCATATGGCATTATATCGGTAAATCCCGACAACTCTTTTGTATATGGAGAGTCCTCAAGTGTTCCTAAAAATGCAACCGGAGTCACGCCGGGAATATAACCCTCATATCCCTCTAAATCATTGACTATTCGAGTCATTAACGATATGGCTGACTGTTCCTGCAATGACTTTTTAAAATAAGATTGATTTGCATAGACTACATTTGACCATATGATGACAGCCAAAAGAGCCGGTGTTGCATAGCTTATAAACCGGCTAATTCGGCGGGAAGAAACAGTCACCTCATTGTCATCAAACATTATTGCTAATATATATGGACATATAAATGCAAATGTCATCAAATCGTGTTCCATTCCTTTACTCATCAGACACACGAAGTTGCAGCATAACGGAAAAACCACAATTAAGAATATAGTCAAAATGTTTCCGCATATCCACTGCTGCCTTGAATCACTGTCACTACTGTCGGCATATCGGTTTTTGCGGTTGATTCTATA
>JAAUZS010000125.1 GCA_014804495.1 Lachnospiraceae bacterium | reverse complement strand
ATATTAAGAAAATCTCATATTCCTCCGCAAGGCACTTCGCGAACATTTTACGCAATATGCCAGTCAAGTTTATAGAGATACTGTTTGCATCAAATCTTAGTATATGATAAGAAATTACTAAACTATGTTTTTTCAAAGTGTAGTTGTACAATATAGACAAATCAAAAGCAGGTGCTATGGAGCCGTCGGTACTTAGCGAGGTTCTTTCGAGCTTAGTACCGCTACGAGCGACAATGCAGCGCAAGCGTGCCTGCGTTGATTTGTCTATATTGTACAACGGCCGTCTTGAACAAGTATTGATTTGTCTATATTGTACAACGCCCATCCTGTAAAATATTTTATTTGATAATACCACGTATTCCTCGTTCATTCTATAATACTTCCGCAAATAAATTGTACAAATCTCTTATTACATAAAAATCCCCTGTAATGCAAATATGGCAAAACAGGGGATTTATGGTATTTATTGAATATTTTAGCTGTATAAGCTTATCTTAGTTAAATGGAATAACCGCTCCGTCATATGTATTGTTGATATAATCTGTAATGGCATCAGATTTCAAAACCTCAATCAATGCCTTGATGCCGTCGTTGCTCTCATTTCCTTCTTTTACGGCAATTACATTTACATAAGTTGTAGCAGCTTCGGAATCGGATGTTTCATATGCAATAGAATCTTTTCCAACAGAAAAACCTGCTTCAAGTGCATAGTTACCATTTAAAACTACGAAAGCTACTTCATCTTTTACTCTGGGTACCTGTGCTGCTTCTAATTCCAGAATTTCTACATTGTAAGGATTTTCGGAAATATCGTTTACGGTAGCTTCCAGACTGCTGTTTTTCAAAGTGATGATTCCGTTATCCTGTAACAGAAGAAGCGCTCTTGCTTCATTGGTTGTATCGTTGGGAACTGCAATGACGTCGCCTTCTTCGATTGTGCTTAAATCGTTTTTCTGACCGGGATAGATACCAAACGGCTCGTAGTGGATTCCGGCTGCATTTACAAGATGTGTTCCGAATTCTTCGTTAAAGGAATTCAGATAAGGAATGTGCTGGAAGTAGTTGGCGTCAAACTCCCCACTTTCTACGACGTTATTAGGCTGTACATAATCGTCAAAAATTGTTATCTGAAGGTCCCAGCCCTGTTCGGCAAGAATTGGCTTAGCTTCTTCCAAAATCTCTGCATGAGGGGTTGAGGAAGCCGCAACGGTAATCGTTCCTTTACTTTCGTTGGAAGCAGATGAGTCGTTTGCATTAGAAGCAGATGAGTCGTTTCCGCATCCTGTAAGAACGCCCAGTGTTAATGCTGCTGTTAATAATACTGCAATAAATCTTTTTTTCATAGTTTTCTCCTCCATCTTTTGACCTGCGAATTAGTTATTTGCATGTAAAATCTATTTTACATTATGATTATGCAGGTATATTTCTATGTAAAGAACAAGAGTTCCTTAAATAGCATATAAATAATTACAATAGCATTTAGCTCATTACAATTTCCTCTTATCAAGTTTATTTGACAATTTCATTCCTATTGTCTGAAAAATCTGAACAAGTACAACAAGCAGGATGACTGTAGCAAACATGATATCTGTCTGATATCTGTGATATCCGTAGCGAATTGCAATATCGCCAAGACCGCCNCCGCCTATACAGCCTGCCATAGCGGAATATCCCAGAATGGTNCCGAGCGCAATAGTTGCGCCTACCAGAATTGAGGTTCTTGCTTCTACTAATAAAACTTTCCAAATAATAGTGAAAGTATCTGCACCCATACTCTGCGCAGCCTCAATCACACCTTTGTCCACTTCATTCAATGAGGATTCTATCATACGGGCGATAAAGGGGGCTGCAGCAATAGTCAGGGGAACAATGGTTGCTGTNGAACCGTAGCTTTTNCCTACAAGAAGCTTGGTTAAAGGCTGAATTAGTATCAGCAGAATCAAAAATGGTATACTTCTGACTATATTTGCAATAAAATCCAGAATCTTGTATATGACCGGATTGGGCTTAATTCCACCTTTATCAGTTACAGCAAGCGTAATTCCCATGGGAAGTCCAAACAGATAACCNAANAAAGTTGAAGCTAATGTCATATACATGGTGTCTTTGATTCCTTCAATTATCATCCATATTACTTCTTTAGTCNACATANCCGTCCACCTCCTCTACTGCAAGACCTCTTTCTGTAAGATATGCTTTCATTTGCTCCTGCATTTCACTATCTTCCGGAAGCTGNAGAATCATTTCTCCTCTGGCAATGCCTTCTACNTTTTTCGTATCAGCTTTTAGAATATTGACAGGCTGTCCGAATTTCAGNACCATATTNGCAATTACGGGCTCGAAAGAGGAATTGACCGAAAAAACAATTCGGATACAGCTTTTACCCTCCATCAAAGCCCTTTGGTGGCTTTCCAGATTCAAATCAGCAGCGTCATCACTGCCTTTGACAATCAGCTTTTTGGCTGCCGGAGTCTGAGGATGGCTGAAAATATCAAATACCCGCCCCTGCTCAACAAGCTGACCGTTACTGATAATCGCAACATGGGAGCATATTTCCCTGACTACNGCCATTTCGTGAGTGATAATGACAATAGTAATGCCGTATTGTCTGTTTATATCTTTAAGTAAGGCNAGAATCGCTTGTGTNGTCTGTGGGTCTAAAGCGCTGGTTGCCTCGTCGCATAACAGAATCTTGGGATTNCCCGCAAGCGCTCTTGCNATTGCCACACGCTGNTTNTGNCCGCCGGATAANTGNGACGGATATGCTTTNGCTTTCTCTCTCATGCCGACTATATCAAGAAGCTCCTCGGCTTTCTTTCTGGCTTCTTTNTTCTTTACGCCTGAAATTACAAGTGGAAAACAGATGTTATCTATTACGTTTTTCTGCATNAGTAGNTTGAAATGCTGAAAAATCATTGCAATTTCNCTTCNTTGTTTGCGTAACTCCTTATTTGTCATGGCGCTTAANTCTTTGCCTTCAATTTCCACNGTCCCTTTTGTCGGACGTTCCANAAAATTTAANCATCTGACCAGTGTGCTTTTACCTGCTCCCGACATTCCGATNATACCGTAAATGTCGCCTGCCTGTATTGATAGGTTGATATCCTGCAGCGCTTCTACTTCAGAGTCTTTTGTNGTAAAGACTTTAGTAAGACCACGAACTTCAATTATCCCTGCCATATGTACATCCTCTCTTTTGAAAAGTCTGCCTGTTTCAGTGGCTGCCTCAGTTTAGAATTGTCGTCTCTGCGCATNTTTCGCCNGACATAAAAACAGGTGCATGGGTATCATGCACCTGTGGATTCACTATAGTAGCAGCTATGAATCAGGCTTTATGATACACATGAAAAACATCTATAACACTGCACATCTGCATGGTGTTACTGCACATCATCATATTCATAGTCATCATGATATTGTTTTTCATGTGGCATCGCCTTTCAATTCATATTATATCGTGTCTTACTATATTACAAATCAATTCCATTGTCAAGTGCAAACCCAAATATTACGCTTCTGTAGAAAACAGCGGTGTGGACAGGTATCTGTCGCCNGAGTCGGGCAGNAGTGCAACTATTACTTTNCCTTTATTTTCAGGGCGNTTAGCNANNTCTGTTGCTGCNAAGAGTGCGGCACCGGAAGAAATACCTACCAATACGCCTTCTTTAANNGCNATTTCNCTTCCTGCTGNAAAAGCATCTTCATTGGATACTTTNATGATTTCATCATAAATCTTAGTGTCCAGNACTTCNGGTACNAANCCNGCNCCGATACCCTGNATNTTNTGTGCNCCNGGAGCTCCGCCNGATAAAACNGGACTGCTTTCGGGTTCTACNGCAACNACNTTTACATTAGGATTTTNNTCTTTTAANTAANNNCCNACGCCNGTAACTGTGCCGCCTGTACCTACGCCTGCNACGAAGATATCTACTTTTCCGTCGGTGTCATTCCAGATTTCCGGGCCTGTAGTTGCCTTATGTACTTCGGGGTTAGCCGGATTCTCGAACTGACCTAAAATTACTGAGCCCGGTGTGGAAGCCTGAAGCTCCTCTGCTTTAGCAATCGCACCCTTCATTCCTTTGCTTCCTTCNGTTAATACAAGTTCAGCGCCATATGCCTGCAGCAGCTTTCTTCTTTCTACGCTCATCGTTTCCGGNAGAGTCAGGACTGCNTTNTANCCTTTAGCNGCNGCTACAGCCGCAAGACCGATACCGGTATTTCCNGAAGTNGGCTCGATAATCGTTGCGCCCGGTTTNAATATGCCTTTCTTNTCTGCATCTTCAATCATGCTGAGTGCGATACGGTCCTTTACGGANCCTGCCGGATTAAAGTATTCGAGTTTGACTAAAATAGTAGCGTCCTCAANCTGATTTGCNTTTGNGTAGTTTGNCACCTCTAATAANGGNGTNCCGCCGATAAGTTCTACTGAGCTTTTTTTAATGTTTGCCATAATAAATTTCCTCCCTGTTACGGATGTGCTTATCCGTGTTCCTTTTATTTTTAATTAATGTTGTGGTTTCAGGATTTTGATGTGAAACTTTAGCATTTTTAAATACTACTTAAACAGTAGGTTTTGTATGAAATGATAATACTCCTATATTATTTATATGTCAATAGTAAATTTTAAAATTTTTTATTTTTGTTTTTTACTCACTTTTCGGAATTGTGTACTTACTCAAAACAGATTATAATTACATTGATAGGCAGATGATTACGAAACTGTTATCGCAGGTCACGAACTTGGGCAAAATAAACAAAAAACGTGGCTCATTGCGTAGCAGAGACGCCCCGTTTTTTGTTTATTTTGTCCTAGTTCTGGTTATTGAAATCGGGTTTTGAAATGACCAATATTAATAGGAATTGGAAGGAGTGGCAAATAAATGATTTTTAAGTATTGCGCAGAATGTGGCTCTAAATTAGAAGACATTAAATGTGGTGATGATGATTGTAAGATTTGTCCGTTGTGTAAGAAAATATATGGCAGTAGTCCTTTTCCGGTTGTAGAAGTGTTAGTAGTCAATGAGTTCAATGAAATACTTCTATTAAAACAGAATTACATATCAGAAACTAAATGGACAGTTGTGTCTGGATATATGATAGATGGAGAAACGATTGAAGACGCTGTAGCGCGTGAAGTAAAAGAAGAAACAGGACAAGAAGTTATAAGCTGTAAATATGTATCAAGTTATTACTTCGCACCTAAGCAGCTTATTATGATTGGATTTATCGCTTATGTAAAGAAGTCACAATTTGCTGACTCTGATGAAGTGGATGATATTAAGTGGTATAAAATGGATGAAGTAAATAGTGTTATAGCCCGTGAAAATAATTGTTCCGGGATGCATTGGGATAGATGCAGGGAATTATTATAGATTATCTTTTATAGGCTGAGAGGCAGATTGCGCAAAATGTTCACTTACGCCTGACTTCGGAATATGGATTTTCTAAATATTCCGGTTAAGTTGTGGCTGTCGGACGCAACCGCCCGCAATTCGCCATCCGGGCTCAATGCGGGCTTTTCGGAACATCCATGTCCCGAAATTGCTGGATACCTAGCGGAATATTAAGAAAATCTCATATTCCTTCGTAAGGCACTTCGTGAACATTTTGCGCAATCTGCCAGCCTAGGTTTAATGATGCATCTTTTAATACCTGGATTTAACCAGATTAATTTAAAAGTATAGATAAGGTAATGCTTGCTTATAGATTTACATATTTGTACGTCTTTAGTGTTATTGAAGCATTTTACAATCACTTTTTTCAATAACATAGTTGTACAACATATATAAACCACATCAGGGTGCTATGGAGCCGTAGTCCACTGAAAGTGGACTTGTAGTTTTGCGAGGTATTTTCGAGCTTACTACCGCTACGAGCGACAATGCAGCGCAAGCGTGCCCTGCTGTGATTTATATATGTTGTACAACGGACAGCTTGAATATACTCTGATTTATATATGCTATACAACGACCGTCATGAAAACCCCCACCAATTCCAGAAAGGAGCTCAACCCCANTGTCCCTCCANTTTTACTTCGGCGGCTCNGGCGCCGGCAAAAGCAAAAAACTTCATGAATACATAATCGAAACCTCAATCCGCGAACCCAAGCGCAATTTCCTTCTNATCGTTCCGGANCAGTTCACNATGCAGACACAGATGGACTTGGTCTTAGAGCATCCCAATAAGGGAATTATGAATATAGACGTACTCAGCTTCGGAAGGCTTACGCACAGAATNNTAGAGGAAGTAGGGCGTGAGGACATCCCGATTCTGGATGATACCGGAAAGAGTCTGATTTTGCGTAAAATCGCGCAGAATNAGCAGGGGAATTTATCTGTAATCGGTAAGCACATGCATAAAATAGGCTATGTACATGAAGTGAAGTCCGCTATTTCCGAATTTATGCAGTACGGNATAGGANTGGAAGANNTTGGCAAGCTGACGGAATGCGTAGGGAAAAGAGGCGCGCTTTATTATAAGTTAAAGGACTTAGAAACGCTGTATGGCAGCTTTTTATCATATATTCAGGAAAAGTTTATTACGACGGAGGAAACNTTGGATAAGCTNAGAGAAGCGCTGCCAAAATCTGAGATTATCAGAAACTGNGTGATTGCTTTTGACGGATTTACAGGATTTACTCCGATTCAGAACCGCGTGATTCAGGAGCTTATGCGGCTTACAGACAAAGTTATAGTTACCGTAACGATTGATACCATGGAGAANCCATACCAGATGGANGGCGAGCAGAGGCTTTTTCATCTGAGCAAGAAAACAGTAGCGGATTTGAAAAGGCTTGGGGAAGAATNCGGGTGTGAATTGCTTCCGGCAGTAATCTGTCAGGAAAAAGTGCAGGGNAGGATTCCCAGATTTGCATATAATCCGGAGCTGGCGCATTTGGAGAAACATCTTTTCAGATATCCGGTAGAAGCCTATCAGGATGAGCCGGAGCATATTCATTTGATAGAGGCCTCTACACCGAAAGAAGAAGTGCGGCAGGTTTGCATTGAAATCAGGAGATTGATGGAAAAAGAATCCGAACTGCATTACCGCGATATCGCCGTGGTAACCGGCAGCATGGAGACTTATGGNAATGATATNGAAGAGGAATTTNCCAAGTTCGGNATTCCGNTATATATGGATCAGACCAGAGGTATTTTNTTCAATCCTTTTACCGAATATATACGAAGCGCATTGCAGATNGTNTTAAANGANTTCGACAGGGAATCGGTATTCCACTATCTCAGGACNGGCTTATGCGGATTCAGGCGNGANGATATAGACAGGCTGGAGAATTACATACGCAGGTTCGGTATCCGCGGNGANCGNAANTGGNGCAGTCTTTTCGTATATAANGAGGATGCAGGNGAAGAAAGTATTGNAATGCTTGAGCTTTATAACAGNCTGAGGGAGACATTGATGGAGCAGCTTGCGCCGTTACTTGGAACTTTTAAGACTGCCGGGGAGCTTGTNCATGCNTTGTATGATTTTCTGGTGAAGAATGAGCTNCAGCTTAAGCTTAAGAGGTTTGAAGANAAATTCAAGTCCGAGGGNAATCTGTCAAGNGCGAAGGAGTATGGGCAGATTTATGGGCTTGTGATTGATTTGCTGGATCAGATAGAAGGACTTCTTAAGGATGAAGAAATGAGTTTTCAGGAATTTGCGCAGATATTGGATGCGGGTTTTGCTGAAATTACGGTAGGAACAATTCCTCAGAATGTAGACAGAATCGTAATCGGTGATATAGAGAGAACTCGTTTAAAACAGGTTAAAACCCTCTTTTTNATGGGNATNAATGATGATAATATNCCGAAGGGAACCGGAGGCGGAGGAATTATTTCTGATATTGACAGGGAGTTTTTACAGGAGTCGGGCTGGGANCTNGCNCCGACNCCGAGNCAGCAGATGTATATTCAGCGGCTGTATCTNTATCTGAATATGACGAAGCCTTCGGGGCANCTGTATTTATCTTANGCAAAAGTCGGAAATGACGGNAAGAGCAAGCGNCCGGCATATCTGATAGATACGGTGCAAAAACTTTTCCCNAGACTTACATTGCGGCAGCCGGAGCTTCTCCCTGTGGAAGAACAGCTGGTAAACGGCGAGGACGGTATCAGCTTTTTTACGGANATGCTNNGNGAGTATGCGGCGGACAGACTTGATGAGGCTGACGAGAAAAAANTGTTCACATTTTATCACAGTTATCATAGAAATCCTGNTTATAAGGATTATGTGGATAAACTGATAGATACNGCATTTTTCTATTATAAAGACAGTCCGCTTTCTAAGCATGTTACGAATCTTNTATATGGAAGTATATTGCAAAACAGCGTCAGNCGTCTGGAAAAATATGCGGCCTGCGCTTATGCGCATTTTCTTCAATATGGATTGTCCNTTAAGGAAAGGGATGAGTACAGCTTCGAAGATGTGGATATGGGAAATGTATTCCACGGCGTGTTGGAGTTGTTTGCGGATAAGCTGACGGAACGAGGATATACCTGGTTCGATTTTACGAAAGAAGCGGGAGAAGAGATATTAGATGAGGCGATTGAAGCTTATGCGGTGAATTATGGGGAAACCATTCTGTATAGTAATGCCAGAAACAGACATCTGCTGAAGCGGATCAGGCGGATTCTTAACAGAACTATACATACATTGCAGATACAGCTTAAGAAGGGCTCATTCCTGCCTGAACATTTTGAAATGTCATTTCAGGTACTTGAAGATCTTGACTCGGTGAATATTGCCCTGACAGGCGAAGAAAAGATGAAGCTGCGCGGCAGAATCGACAGAATCGATACATGTGAGGATGACGATACCGTGTATGTGAAGGTCATTGATTATAAGTCGGGAAATCGTAAATTTGACTTGGCAGCGTTATATTATGGGTTGCAGCTCCAGCTGGTGGTCTATATGAATGCTGCGGTGGAAATAGAGCAAAAAAAGCATCCTGATAAGAATGTAGTACCGGCGGCAATGCTGTATTATCATATATCAGACCCCATGATTGACGACGGGCAGGCTCTGACGCCCGAACAGTTGAATCTTAAGCTTTTGCAGGAACTTAAGATGACAGGGGTCGTGAGTGAGAATGAGAAGGCAGTCAGCCTTTTAGACAATGAATTTACGAATAAGTCAGATATTCTGCCGATAGAAAGGAAAAAAGACGGTACTTTTTCGGCATATTCCAGCGTCATAAGCGAGCAGGACATGACGACAGTCTCGGATTATGTAAACTATAAGATAAAAGAGCTGGGAAATGGGATTTTACAGGGGAATATAGCGGTAAGTCCCTGTGAACAGGACGGAAACAGCGCCTGTACCTATTGCGCATATCGAAGCGTCTGCGGTTATGATGTGGAGATTGCCGGATATGAGAAGCGAGAGTTTGAAAAAATGTCCCACGACGAAGCGATAGAACAGATGCGGCAGGCAATGGAGCGCAGGCATCAATGATGCCTTGGGCACAAATTTGCAGGTTGAAAAAGGAGCATGGTTATTTTATGGGTGTAGCATATACAGAAGAACAGCAGAAGGTAATTGATACACATGGACGCAGTCTCTTAGTATCGGCAGCGGCGGGTTCAGGCAAGACGGCGGTATTGGTGGAGCGGATTGTGAAGATGGTAAGCGAAGGTGAACATCCGGTGGATATTGACCGTCTTTTGGTAGTGACTTTTACCAATGCAGCGGCATCGCAGATGCGCGAGAGGATAAGAAACACTATAGGAATTAAGCTGACATCGGAACCGGAGAACGAGCATTTGCAAAGACAGATGACGCTATTGCACAATGCGCAGATTACGACTATAGACAGTTTTTGTCTCTTCGTTATCCGTAACCATTTTCATACTATTGGTTTAGACCCCGGATTCAGAATTGCGGATGAAGGGGAACTTAAACTGCTTAAGGCGGATGTGCTTGGGGAGGTGCTTGAGCAGCAGTATAATACAGGTGAAGAGGGATTTTTGCATTGCATGGAGTATTTCAGTACAGGCAGCAGGGATAAGGCAGTGGAAGAAGCTGTTTTGAATCTTTATGACTTTGCTATGAGTAATCCTTTCCCGGAGGCTTGGCTTCAGGAAAGAAAAGGGGATTATGAAGCGCTTGACTGGATGCAGAATATGATGGAAAAGTCAAAACTGATGCTTGAAGGGGCTTTGGAACGTATCAGTCTGTGCATAGCGGTGTGCGAAGAATCAGACGGTCCGTATATGTATGGCGAATTGCTAGAGAAGGAAAAAGAAAAGATAGAGAAACTGATTGCAGCCGATGATTATGAAAAACGATACTTGGAATTTGCGACTTTATTCTTTGACAGGCTGCCGTCGAAAAAGGATGAAACCGTTTCTGCCATAAAGCGTGAACTGGTAAAGAATGCCAGAACGGAAATCAAGGAGCAGCTTTTGTCAATACAGAAGAGTTATTTTGCCGATTCCATGGAAGAAATCATAAGACAGTCGGAGGTATGCGGTGAGGCCGTATGTGAATTGGTGGATTTGACGCTTTTGTTTAAGGAAGCATTTGATAAGGCAAAGCGTGACAAGAATATACTTGATTTTGATGATATTGAACATTTTGCGCTTTCCATTCTGCTGCAAAAAGGGGAAGATAACAGTATTATAGCTACGGATACAGCATTGGAATACCGGGAACATTTTGCGGAAATCCTTATCGACGAATACCAGGACAGTAATCTGGTTCAGGAATATCTGCTGTCTGCGATATCCGGGGAAGAGGATGGAAACTATAATCGTTTCATGGTTGGAGACGTAAAGCAGAGCATTTATAAGTTCCGTCTGGCGAGACCTGAGATTTTCATGGAGAAATATGACGCTTATGGGGAAGAAAGTAAGAATGCCATGCGTATCGACCTGCATAAGAATTTCCGAAGCAGAGATGAGGTGCTGACAAGCACTAATGCAGTTTTTTCACAGGTGATGGTAAGGGAGCTTGGCGGTATCGACTATGATGAAAAGGCGGCTTTGTATCCGGGAGCTTCATATCAGACTGATGCAGAGAGTCATAATAATGATACGGAGTTATTGATTTATGACACACAGGATAGGGATGTTGAGGCGTATGGTATCGCATCAAAGATTAAGCAGCTCACAACTTCTTTTCAGGTGACTGACAGCGATACGGGAGTTCTTCGCAAGGCTTCTTACAGAGATATTGTTATTTTGCTTCGCACTACTACAGGCTGGGATGAAGAATTTAAGCGTATTCTTGAGGAAGAGGGGATTCCGGCGCATGTTACCTCAAAGACCGGATACTTTGCATCGACAGAGATTCAGGAACTGCTGCACTTTTTACGGATACTGGACAACCCGATGCAGGATATTCCGCTGTACGGAGTGATGCACTCTGTTTTCGGCGGTTTCTCGGAAGAGGAGATAGCGCTTGTGAAGGCGGAGTTCCCGAAGAAGAGGTATCTGTATGATGCGGTCAGGGAATATGGGAAGACTTTAATAAATAACGAAGGAGAAGTGGCGGCAGTACNGGATAATAATCCCGAATTGNTTCTGAGNCTGCAAAGCTTTATCGACAGNATAGAACAGTATCGTGATATGGCAGTATATATGCCTGTGCACGAGCTGTTACANTGTATTATAAGGGATTATTCATATTTAAATTATGTAGCTGCGAAGCCCGGCGGGAGCAGACGGCGTGCGAATGTGGAAATGCTGCTTGTAAAAGCTGCGGACTATGAGAAAACGAGTTACTATGGTCTGTATCATTTTCTGCGATATATAGAACAATTAGAGAAGTATGATGTGGATTATGGGGAAGCTAATCTTCAGGACGAAAATGCAGATGTGGTACGAATCATGAGTATTCATAAAAGCAAGGGACTTGAGTTTCCTATCTGCTTCGTTGCAGGGCTTTCCAAAAGCTTTAACAACAGGGATACAAACGGTCATCTGGTGATGGATGTGGAAGAGGGGCTCGGAGTAGACTATATTAATCCTGAGATGCGAATAACAGGCAGGAATCTTAGAAGAAATTTTATCGCGGCTAAGCTTAAACAGGATAATTTGGCAGAGGAACTTCGTATCCTCTATGTGGCAATGACAAGAGCAAAGGAAAAGCTGATACTTACGGGAACAGTTAAAAATATAGAGAAAAAAGTCGCAGAATTGGCGCTTTTGTTAGGACACAGAGAAAAAAGCTTTTCTTATGATACTTTGCTGCAGATGGGCAGTTTTATGGATGTGATGCTTTATGCCTGTGCAAGGAATAAGTGCTTTGATGGAGTGTGGGAGGCTAACGGACACTCACCTGATTACAGTAATCCCTTCTATAATGAGGAAATAGGAATACAGATATTTACTCTGCAATATGAAGACATAGTGAGTGACAGGATAAAAGAAACAATAGAGAGGGAAGAGGATAGAAGGAAGCTTACGTTAAGCAGTATGGCATACGGAACTGATGGTTTTGATACGGAGTTGATGGAGGCAATGGATAGCAGATTTTCATATCAGTATCCATATGAATGTCTGAAAGATTTATATGCCAAGACTACGGTTTCAGAGTTAAAGAAGGCCGGAATGAAGGAAGAAAATGACTTTTCGTTCTCTTTGTATGATGAGGAGACGATAGTTCCGTATCTTCCAAAGTTCATCAAACAGGAAGAGAAGGTCAGTGGAACGGATCGAGGCAGCGCATATCATAAGGTTATGGAGTTATTTGATTTTAAGTTATTGCTTGATGCGGACAGCGAAGAAGAGCGAAAGGCGCTTGTGAATACAGAAATTGAGAGAATGCTTTCTGACGGAAAAATGTCGCAGACATATCATGATGTTATTTCTATACCGAAAATCATGACATTTCTGGAAAGCGATATATCAAAGCGCATGGCTGCCGCCGCCGCAGAAGGAAAACTATATAAAGAGCAGCCTTTTGTATTGGGACTGCCTGCCAATCGTCTGAATGAGGAGTTTCCATCTTATGAGACGGTTCTTATTCAGGGAATCATCGACGCATTTTTTGAAGAAGACGGAAGATATGTGGTAGTGGATTACAAAACAGATGCTGTCAAAACGGAAGATGAGCTTATAAAGCGATACCGCACCCAACTTGATTATTATGCAGAAGCCTTAGTACAGCTTTCCGGACACAGTCTGGTTGACATAAATCCAAACCCCGAGAAAATAATCTATTCCTTCGGACTTGGAAAGGAAATCCTATTATAATAGTTAGGATTCGGGTGTCAAAAGGTGCCTTTTACAAACTGAGATGGCAGATTGTACAAAATGTTCCCTTGCGCCTAACTTCAGAATATGGATTTTCTAAATATTCCGGTAAGGTTGTGAATGCCGGACGCAACCGCCCGCCATTCGCCATCCAGGCTCAATGCGGGCTTTTCGGGACATCCATGTCCCGAGCAGGTACTGTGAAGCCGCCGGTCCTTAGGCTGCGTCTTTTGCAGCCTTAGTACCGCTGCGGCTGAGCGTAGCGCAAGCGTGCCTGTGTTGATTTGTATATATTGTACAACGGTCGTCTTGAAAAGTATAGTTTTGCATACGCCTAATTATGATAGCGTGAGAAAGTGACAATTAATATGAAAAAGGGTTCCAGTGAGCGGAACCCTTTTTAAGTCAGTAATAGCACTGATTATGTATTTAACCCTCTTTATAATTCACAATCTCATCAATAAGCTGCGGAAGCTTTGTATCCATATCCTCGTCGCTGAACTGACAGGTTCCGACAGCTTTATGACCGCCGCCGCCGTATTTAAGCATCAGGCTTCCTACGTTGACATTGGAGGTTCTGTTTAACACGCTGTAGCCGACTGCGGCAGAACAGCCAAGTCCGCCCTTTCCGTTTACAATCCATACAGAGATATTCTGTTCAGGATACATACTGTAGATTAAGAAACGGTTACCGGAATAGATGGGGTCTACGCCGCGCAAATCGGAAATTATTACATCTTTTTCCACACGGGTATGCGCACGTACCATTTCTTTGAATTTGGCATCCTGCTCTTTATATATGGCGATACGCTCCTGAACATCGGGCAGGGCAAGGATTTCATCCGTATTCATGGTTCTGCAGCATTCCATCAGCTCTTCCATTAACTTATAGTTAGGTATGGTGAAGTTTCTCCATCTGCCCAGTCCTGTTCTGGGATCCATCAGAAAACCTACCAGAATCCAGCCTTCCGGATCCTGAATCTCATCAATTGTCAGATTACCGGAATCTACTTTATCTACGGCTTCCATCATGTCATCAAAGTGGGAAAAACGTTCTTTGCCGCCATAGTATTCATAAATAATACGCGCACATGAAGGAGTGATACGGCTCTCTCCTTTATACTTTCCTGCCAACTGATTGCGTTCATGCTCACTGGAATGATGGTCGAACCACAGACCGCAGCCTTCCACGAAAGGGACATTGGCAAGTACATCATTTTCCGTAATCTCTACAAGACCATCCTGCAAATCCTTAGGATGAGCGAATTTCCAACTGTCAATCAGACCTATTTCTTTTAATAAGGCACCGCATGCCAGGCCATCAAAATCAGAACGGGTAACTAATCTCATAATGAAGTCTCCTTTGCTTCGTATAATATCTTTATTATATAAGAAAACTCATATTTTTTCAAGTCTTCTGAGGGCATTTGACATTAACGGGCAAAATCTTTATAATGAGTGAAAACTGATAGTATATAATTTAGTACATAATATTAGGGAAGGAAAGGCATATCATGAGAACACTCGGAATAATAGGCGGTCTGGGTCCCATGGCAACGGCATATTTTTTGCAGCTGCTGATACAGATGAGCGATGCAAAGACCGATCAGGAACATATGGACACGCTTGTTTACAGTATGCCCTCCATACCTGACAGAACCAGATATATAATAGGAGAAAGTGAAGAAAACCCTGTGCCGCAGATGGTTTACTGCGGGAAAAAGCTAAAGGAGACCGGGGCTGACATAATAGCAATTCCATGTATAACCGCACATTATTTTCATGAGGAGTTGGAGGATAAAATCGGACTTCCCATTATAAATGCAATAGACGAGACGGCTATATGCCTTGAAGAAGAAAAGATAAGCAGGGTCGGTATAATGGCTACAGACGGAACGATTCAGAGCGGATTATTTCAAAAAANNCTTGAAAAACGCGGNATAGAGGTCATCNTGCCTGATGCGGAAAATCAGAAAAANGTAATGCATATTATTTATAATGAAGTAAANGCCGGAAAAAATGCGGANATGGCTCGTTTTTATCAGATATCCGATGAATTAACAGGTAAGGGAGCGGAAGCTGTTTTACTTGCATGTACGGAGTTATCCCTGATAAAGAGAGANTTCCCTATTAAAGAAGGNTATCTGGATGTCATGGAAGTCTTGGCAAGAAAGGCAGTTCAATGNTGTAATCGTGTACGCGGGGAATATAACAGCCTGATATTGAAAATGTCAGAAGAAAAGAGTAATATTGACAAATAACAATATTTGTATTAAAGTACATAGGGTTATCAAAAGAAAGTATTCATAGAATCAATGGAGAGGTTCTGTATGAACGCGGATAATGAAGAAGATATNAAATATCATGATGGTGAAGAAACTNTCGAGAATGCGGAAGAGGGCGAAGGCAGAAAGCGTAAGAAAATCTGGCCGGTTGTGNTGATATGTCTGATTATACTTGCTGCTTCCTCCGCTGCGGGTGGCTTATATTATATAAGAAGCCTTGCATATAAAGTGTGCAGAGTTGAAGCCGGGGTTTCGGTTTCGCCATCAGATTTTCTGAAAGAGGCCGATGAAAATGCATTTTTTACGCAGAACAGTCAGCCGTTTGACATTGCTGAGCCGGGTGAATATATAATAGAAGTCAAGAGCGGCATGTTTACTCATAAATGTACGCTTATTATTGCGGATACCATTGCACCGGCGGCAGAACCTGTATCCGTAATGTTGGAAATGGGAGAAAGCTGTGAGGCGGAAAGCTTTGTTACAGAAGTTACAGATGCTACACAGGTCGAAGTATCTTATGTGGAGATTCCTGACTTTACCATGGCCGGAAGCCAGTCTGTCAGTGTTGCTCTTACAGATAAGGGCAATAATAAGACCATACTGGATTCTGAGTTGTTTATTTCACAGGTGCTGACAAACGTGACGATGGAGGCAGGAGATAAGGCACCGAAACTTGACAGTTTTATTATTGAGGCTAAAAGTTCCTCATTTGTTACCAAAATGGAAACCCTCGATTATACGAAGGTGGGAGATTACGAAATACAGCTGAACGCAGATGGACATACGTACAAGTCTACTCTGCACATTATAGATACTATACCGCCCAAAGTAGAGGTTCAGGACATCGAATGTTTTGCATTTATGCCGTTAGGCACAGAGGATTTTACCGTTTCGGTTGAAGACGCTACAGAGGTGCATATGGCATTCAAAGAGGAGCCTGACCTCTCATATATTGGTACGCAGGACTTGGAGATTGCTTATACGGATGGCGGTAATAATGAAGTTGTAAAGCAGGTAAAGCTGACACTGATAGAGGACAATGAGGCTCCTGTTATTGATGGAGCGGTGGATTTGAAGGCATTTATAGGAGAAAGCGTTACTTATAGGAAAAATGTTTCAGTCACTGACAATTGTCTTGAGGGACTGTTAATGACAGTGGATACCAGTGCCGTAAACATGAACGAGGAAGGCGTATATCCGGTTACATATAATGCCAGGGATTTGGCCGGAAATGTGACAAGCGTGACGGTAAACCTTACGGTAACGCCCAGAGTCTATGATATCAATGAGGTATATGCAGCGGCGGATTCGGTGCTGGCGCGTATTATTACTCCTGAGATGAGTCAGCTTGAGCAGGTAAGAGCTATTTTTGATTATGTTAGGACCCATGTTTCATATATTAATCATTCAGAGAAGGACGACTGGGTCAGAGGCGCTTATGAAGGATTGGTGTATGGAAAAGGAGATTGCTTTGTGTATGCCTGTACGTCAAAGGTATTGTTGACGAGAGCGGGCATTGCCAATATAGATATTGTAAAGATTCCTACCAGAACTTCACACTACTGGAATCTGGTGAATGTCGGAGACGGCTGGTATCACTTTGATACGACGCCCAGAAAGGACCATCCGGTTATATTTATGTGGACAGAGGCGCAAATGATGGAATATTCGGGAAGACATTATAATTCCCATAATTATGATCATTCGTTATATCCGGTGGTGAATTGATGTACGGCGATATGAAGGAAGATATATAAATAACAAATTACGAAACTACTGATTTTCGATATGTAGTTGTGCAATATATACAAAACAAAAGCAGGTGCTCTGCTGCCGTCGGTAGTTAGCGAGGTCTTATCGAGCTTACTACCGCTACGAGCAGCAATGCAGCGAAAGCGTGCCTGCGTTGATTTGTATATATTGTACAACGGACGGTTTGAAAAAGTGAGTTTCGCAATGATGTAAAGATATATAAAAGATGAAAGGAATATAGTTTTAAAATGAAAAAAACAGCAGNAATAATATTGACAGCATCGCTGCTTCTGCTATCAGGTTGCGGAAGTAATNGNGATGAGAAGGTNATTGAAGGAGATGTACAGACTATTGAGTCAGGCGGCGCNACNCAGTCAGGAGAAGCAGACGAAGCTGTATCAGGCGCACAGGAAGAAAGTCAGAATGAGACAGCACAGGCAGAAGACAATATAAAAGGATATGTATTTACTTATAATGACGTATCAGTGGGGATGGATGCTGATGCTGCGCCTATAGTTGAGAAGCTCGGCGAACCTGTTTCTTATTTTGAGGCGGCAAGCTGTGCTTTTGAAGGACTGGATAAAATATATACATATAANGGCTTTGAACTTGATACCTATCCTGTGGGAGATAAGGATTATGTATCTTCCGTAATTTTAAAGGATGATTCGGTATCGACCGCTGAGGGAATATGCATAGGTGATTCCCTTGAGAAGCTGCAGCAGGCGTATGATGGTGAAGGTGAAGAGAATAGCGGAATGCTCGTCTATACCAAAGACGGCATGAAACTTTGTTTTATTATGCAGGGGGAGTTTATAATCTCAATTGAATACAGATCTACCGTATTAGATGAAACTGATAATGGAGGACAGGGCAATTAAGGTTGTCTACAGTAAACGCTCATGCAGAACAATGTTTTGAAATATTTGAATCATATAGTAGAAGAAAAGCCAGATAAGACAGCATTTTCTGATGGCACGGATTCCCTAAGCTTTAGGGAAGTCCATCGTTTGAGCCGCAGTATCGGGAGCTTTCTGCATAAAAAAGGAATATATAAAAAGCCTGTTGTAGTCTTTATGCGCAAATCGCCAAAAGAGGTTACGACCTTTTTCGGAGTAGTCACGGGCGGAAATTTTTATGTACCTATTGATGAGGAGATGCCGGGCGGCAGGATTCAGCTCATATTGGATAATGTGTGCTCACCGCTGATTATTTGTGACAGAGATACTATTGAGATTACGAAATCGTTTGACTTAGGAGTAAGTGAAACCATTCTTTATGATGAAATAATTCAGACTGAGATTGACAGTGCGGCGCTAGATATGATTTATCATAAAGCGATTGATACTGATCCGATTTATATTGTATTCACTTCCGGTTCTACCGGAATACCAAAAGGAGTGGCAGCCTGCCACAGGTCAGTCATCGATTATATCGAGCAGCTTTCTGAGGTGCTTGAATTTGATGAAAACACGATTTTTGGCAATCAGGCGCCTCTTTATTTTGACGCCTGCCTGAAAGAGTTATATCCTACGCTTAAATTCGGAGCGACAACTTATCTTATTCCTAAAAACCTTTTTTCAAGGCCGATTGCGCTTATAGAATATCTGAATACATATAAGATTAATACTATTTGCTGGGTTGTCTCTGCACTCACTCTGGTGAGCGCATTTGACACATTTGCGACTGTAAAGCCGGAGTATCTACGTACTGTTGCGTTTGGGAGCGAGGTTTTTCCCATAAAACAGCTTAGAATATGGCGCGAAGTCCTGCCCGATGCAGCGTTTACAAATCTGTACGGACCGACGGAAGGTACAGGGATGTGCTGCTTTTACAAGGTGGAACGAGAGCTTGCTGATGATGAGGCTGTACCTATAGGGCGACCTTTTCCCAACAGGGAGATTCTGCTGCTAAAAGGAGACGGAAAGCTTGCGGAATCGGGAGAAGAAGGAGAAATATGCATCCGCGGGACATCTTTAACGTTGGGATATTATAATGATCCTGTCCGTACAAGCGAGGCGTTTGTCCAAAATCCGTTGATTACTGCTTATCCGGAGCTTATCTATAAGACGGGTGATATCGGCCGTATGAATGAAGCGGGAGAGCTCATGTTTGTTTCCCGTAAAGACTATCAGATAAAACATATGGGACATCGCATCGAACTTGGTGAAATAGAGGTGAATGCCGGAATGATAAAGGGCATTCAGATGACGGCATGTATCTATGATGAAAAGAAATCAAAGATAGTACTTTACTTCGTCGGGGAGCTTTCGGAGAAGGAGCTTACGGTGGAATTAAAATCAAAACTGCCGCGTTATATGCTCCCAAATAGGACTATCAAAATTGATAAGCTGCCATTTACTGCAAACGGTAAGATAGACAGGGTTGCACTAAAAAAGATGTTTAATGAGCAATATGCCTGTTAAAAAACATAAACTAAAACAAAAGGGAAAGGTGAAAAATATGGAAGATTTATTAAGAATTTTGAGTGATTTACATCCGGATGTGGATTTTGAAATGGAGGATCGTCTTGTTGATGATATGATTTTGGATTCTTTTGACATTGTAAGTCTGATAACGGAGATAAGCGACCAATTTGATGTGACAATTACCGCTAAAGACATTATTCCGGAAAACTTTAACTCAGCACAGGCGTTATATGATTTGATTCAAAGGCTGGAGGACGAATAAAAGGAGTTAGCTTATGTTCTTTACATCATATGAATTTTTGGGATTTATTGCGCTCTTGTTTCTGGTATATTATCTGATTCCCAAAAAATATCAGTGGCAGCTTTTGCTTGTGGCAAGTTACATATTCTATTTTATAGCGGGAGCAGAGTATTTAATCTATATTCTGACGACGACGATTACGACATATTTTGCTGCCCTTAAGATAGGACAGAATGCGCAGAGGCAGAGCGAATATCTCAAAGAGCATAAAGAGGAAATGTCCAAAGAAGAAAAACGTGAATATAAGGATGGATGTAAAAGAATCCGCCTGCGATGGATTGTTGCCTGTATACTTCTCAATATCGGAATCCTTGCGGTAGTGAAATATACTAATTTTTTCATATCTAATGTGAATGGCATTCTGGGTGCTTTTGGTACGACGAAGCAGCTATCCTTTATGACATTGGCGCTGCCTATGGGAATTTCCTTCTATACATTTCAGGCTATGGGATATCTTATTGACGTATATCGTGGAACCGTTCCGGCAGAAGCAAACCCGTTCAAGTTTGCTTTATTTGTTTCCTTTTTCCCACAACTAATACAGGGGCCTATAAGCCGTTTTGGTGATTTGGCTAAAAGTCTTTATGAGGAGCATGATTTTGATTCTAAGACGGTATGTTATGGCCTTCAGCGTATGTTATGGGGTTATTTTAAGAAAATGGTCATTGCGGACAGGGTTTTGATAGGACTGAATACGATTATCGGCGATGCAGGCGCTTATCGCGGAGCTTATGTGTTTGNGGCGATGCTGTTCTATACGCTGGAACTTTACGCAGATTTTACAGGCGGGATAGACATTACGATTGGTATAGCGCAGACCATGGGCATTACAGTGCGTGAAAACTTTATCAGNCCGCATTTTTCAAAATCTCTCAAGGAATATTGGCGCAGATGGCATATTTCAATGGGTGACTGGTTCAGNGACTATATTTTTTATCCTGTAACTTCCTGTAAGCCNATGCAGAAATTTTCCAANTTTTCCCGCAAACATTTGGGCGGAGTAATCGGAAGGCGTCTGCCGGTATATGCATCATCATTTATTGTCTGGTTTGCGACAGGTATTTGGCATGGAGCAAGTTGGAATTTTATTGTGTGGGGAATAGCTAACTTTGTGGTTTTGATGATTTCCGAGGAGTTAGAGCCGTTATATGCGCGCTTTCATGCGCGTTTTAATGTAGACGGAAAACTTACTTATAAAGTATTTCAGGTGGCCCGTACTTTGCTTCTCGTGTGTTTCTTAAAGATATTTGACTGTTATCCTACGCTGGGAGTTACCTTCAAAGCGGTTGCTTCCATATTTACAGAGATGAATTGGAATGTTATATGGGATGGCTCGCTTATGGCGATTGGACTTACAGCAATTGATTATGTAATTCTTGTTATAGGGACNCTGCTGCTTATTGTTGTGAGTTTATCGCAGCGCAGCGGCAGCGTNAGNGANAAGATTACTGCGAAACCTTATCCGGTTCGNTTTATAATATGGTATGGACTGTTTCTGGTAATTCTGCTGATGGGAGCTTACGGAATGGGATATGATGCAAGTCAGTTCATATATAATAGGTTTTAAGAGAAAGAGACCAAGAGAGGGGAGTGGTCATGAATACGAAACNGAATACAAGAAAACAAACAGTAATAAAAATTACGCTTTCGGCGCTTATTGTGCTTGTCACTCTGTTTTTATTACAGAGGCTTCTTATACCGAAGTATGTTGACGGTATTGTTGAAGGCGCTTTTATTGCAGAGTATTATGAAGAAGAAAAGGATTTTGACGTAATATTTATCGGTGACTGTGAGGTTTATGAGAATTTTTCCCCGGTAAGGCTTTGGGAGGACTANGGCATTAANAGTTATATACGCGGCAGTGCACAGCAATATATATGGCAATCCTATTATTTGCTGGANGATACCCTNCGCTANGAGACACCGGAAGTAGTNATATTCAATGTTCTTTCTCTGCAGTATGATAAAGCGCAGAGTGAAGCATATAACCGCATGACGCTGGAGGGTATGAAATGGTCGTCTTCAAAGGCTAAGTCNATTATGGCGTCCATGAAGCAGGATGAGGAATTTCTGGATTACGTTTTCCCTATTTTACGCTATCATACCAGATGGAGCGAACTTTCCGGTACGGATGTGCAGTATATGTTTGATTCTAAGAAAGTATCGCATAACGGTTACTATATGCGGGTGGATGCAAAACCTGCGGAAAATGTACCGGAAGGCAGAATANTGGGTGATTACAGCTTCGGCGAAAATGCATGGAAGTACCTTGATATGATGACTGAGCTATGTAAGGAAAAAGGAATCAGACTTATTTTAATTAAGGCGCCAAGCCTCTATCCATATTGGTATGATGAGTGGGAGACGCAGGTAGAAGACTACGCTGANAAAAATGATTTGTTATATATAAATTTTCTGGAGCTTACAGATGAGGTNGGAATTGATTATAACACAGATACATATGATGCCGGACTTCATATGAACCTATCCGGAGCAGAGAAGCTTTCCGTATATCTGGGACAGCTCCTTAAAGACGANGCNGGTCTTNCAGACCGTAGAGGCGANGAANCNCTNCNNAACATATGGGAAGGAAAGATTGCCGCATATGAGGCGGAAATAGAGGAACAACGTAAATACTACGGCATAGAAAATTAGTTTTGTAATTTANTATTTTCTGAGTAACCAGAACTTAGGTAAAATAAAAACAACGGTGCGATTCCGCTTGCGACGAGCACCGTTGTTTTTATTTTACCTAAGTTCGTGACTACATAATTAACTAATTAATTCCCAATTATCTACTTAACTCAAATTGTCCGACAAGTTCATCCAGCATNGTTGCCTGAGCGGATAACTCCTGACTGGTTGCAGATGCNTCTTCNGCAGTAGCAGCATTGCTCTCTACGACGCCGGAAATCTGATTTACACCGAGTTCAGCCTGTCGCATAGCCTCTGCCTGTTCCTCCATCATACCTTTCAGTTCCTTGGAGAACTCAGCAATCTGTTTGATACCGTCAACAACTGCTTCAATTGAAGTGGATGCATGGTCTGCCACGTTGTTTCCTACGGAAACTTCCTGAATGGAAGCCTCGATTAACTCTCTGGTATCAACCGCCGCCTTAGCGCTTTGNTCGGCAAGTTCTCTAATCTGTGAAGCTACAACTGCAAAGCCGCGTCCGGCTTCGCCTGCACGGGCAGCCTCTATGGATGCATTTAAGGACAAGAGATTGGTCTGAGCTGCAATGGATTCAATCTCGGAAATAATATCNCCAATCTTGGTGGAAGCATCATTGATTCGTGACATAGCCTCCAACATCGTATCCATTTCCTGACGGCTTTCATCCGCTTTGTCTGCATATTCCTGAGCTTTATGATATGCATCNCCTGCACTGTGNGCACTTTCTTCCATTGCCTGAGTGATTTCTGATATTGATGNATGTAAATCNGATACNGCATGTGCCTGATCGGTAGCGCCTTCTGCAAGACANTGTGCTGCAGTNGCAAGCTCGTCAGAACCGGCGGATACCTGATTGGAGGCTTCTCCGATGGATAGCAGAGTCTCTGTCATTTGATTTCTTAATCCGCGCATGGACTCGTATAATTTACTGAATTCGCCCGTGTAACGTTCTTCAACCTTAGATCTGACGGTATAGTTTCCGGCTGCCATTTCACCAAGCACTTCTTCNATATCACTTATAATAGCATCAAGAGTTTCCGCCATTTCAGTGGCATCCTTACCCATAATCTCTACTTCATCACCTGTTTCAATAGTAGGGAACGGNGAAGTAAGGTCACCGGAAGCAAATGTTTTGAGACGTTCACCCAAATCTATCAAAGGAAGAGCAATGCTCTTTGCCATCTTCTTTCCAATCTGAGTAGACAGATACATTGCAAATCCGATGAGAACGACAATTGCTGCTGAGACAGCCAAAGCAACGATTAAAAGTGTTCTGGCGGTGCTGTTTCCNGTACTTTGCTTTGTATTCATNATATTTCCCAGCTTCTCATAAATGCTGTTAAACNTNGGCATCAGNTCAGTTCTTGCCATATCCTGTGCCTGANNGGAGAGTTCAGAATCTGTTGTCGCACCAAGAGCCATGATCTCATCGGCCTTCTTCCAATATTCCGTCAGTTCGGATTTGATCTCCTCATATGTCGCCCTGGCTTGTTTTACAACAATAACAGAATCCATATCTGCAAAAGCCGTCTCAAATCCTGCTTTACTCTCATTATAGGTCTGTATTGAAGTCTCGATTATGGTTTCGTCATCAAATCCGATGGCTGCCCTGAGCGACGACCTGGCTTCGGAGAATTCAAACATCGCCGTTCCGATATCTCCCTGCGCAAATCCGTAAATCTCTAACGCAGAATTGTACCGCAGAGTTATTACAATCATTGCGATTACGCCCAGAAGAGCAGCTGCCGCGCCGATGGCCGCCACCTTTAAGGTAGAGAGTGTTAGTTTTTTCTCAATGTTTTCCTTTTGCTCCATTATGTAGCCCTCCATTTACATAATATTTAATTTAAGTANTGAAATAAAATAAATAGAGATAATACTCTATTTTAATTTTTGTAATTAATAATTATAGTTAATTTTTTTTTTGATGTCAATGCCTTATACAATATAAAATATAATATTTTGTTATATTTTCACAGTTTTTTGTATTTGACTAATATTTAGTAATTAAAAAATATTTATGGAAAAAAAATTATTCGAATTATTATAGCCAAATCTTATAAAAATTGATATACTTAGATAATTGCAATACTCTATTTTTATAACCTACAACCGGAACTTATCCGGAATAAACAAAATAAGGGGCGATTACGCTTGCGACGAGCTCCGTTTTTGTTTATTCCGGATAAGTTCGTGACTTAGCCACTAAAGAAACGAGGCAATAAATATGAAACTGTCAGATTTGAATTCCTATAACCCTATCACAATCCAGTGCCACGATAACCCTGATGCTGACGCTCTTGCTTCCGGGTTTGCGTTGTATACATATTTTAAGAGTATGGGCAAAGATGTCCGGCTTATTTATTCAGGCAGGAGCGTGGTTCAGAAACCCAATCTGTGTCTGATGCTGGAGCACTTGCAGATTCCCGCCGATTACATAGAAATACCGGAAGATTTGATAAAGGATACGCCGCAGTATGGACTTAAAGGTATTCTTATCACGGTGGACTGTCAGTACGGTGCGGGAAACGTGACTAAAATACCGGCGGAAAATGTGGCGATTATTGACCACCATCGTATAGAAATACGGGATGTTGAAATGAATGAAATAAATCCCGACCTTGGAAGCTGTTCAACCCTGGTCTGGAAAATGCTGCGTGACGAGGGCTTTGAGATAAAGGATACTAAGCTTGGAACAGCGCTTTACTATGGGCTCTATACAGATACGAACCAGTTCTCGGAGATTTTCAATCCCCTTGACATGGATATGAGAGATTCCCTGCCTTATGAAAAAACATTGATACAGCTGTTCCGCAATTCCAATCTGTCGCTTGATGAGCTGGAAATTGCAGGAGTGGCGCTTATCCGTCATATTTATAATGATGATTATAAATATGCAATTATTAAGGCTCAGCCTTGTGACCAGAATATTCTGGGACTTATCAGTGACTTTTTGCTGCAGGTGGCGGAAGTGTACACCTGTGTGGTATATAGCGAGTGGAAGGAAGGCTATAAGTTTTCGGTGCGGAGCTGTATTAAAGAGGTGCAGGCTAACGAACTTGCGTCTTTTCTGGCGGAAGGCATCGGTTCAGGCGGCGGACATCATGAAAAGGCAGGAGGGTTTATCAGTAAGACTCTCTATGAAGAGGTATATCCTACATTGCATTCAGAAGCCTTTTTCAGCGAACGGTTGAATGACTATTTCGACAACACTCAGATTATCGTAGCCAAAGATTATGAAATTGATATTTCGAATATGCAGTCATATATTAAGAAGAAAGTGCCTCTCGGTTTTGTACAGGCAACAGATGTACTGCCTGCAGGAACGCCTATTACGATCAGAACCTTAGAAGGCGATATAGACATGGTGGTGGAACCTGACCTTATTATCATGATAGGTGTAAAGGGTGAGGTATATCCGAACAGAAGGAGCAAGTTTGAGAAATCTTATGTGTTGACTGATGAGGCCTATAGCATGTCAGATTGTGCTGTTAAGAATGAATATCAGCCAAAGCTTTATAACCGTATGGACGGTTCCGTACTGCATCTGGCGGATCATGCCAAAATCTGTATTACCAGCGGTGGTACGCATATCTATGCCGAAGAATTGACTACAAGGGTTAAGGTGTTTTCCGCATGGGATGAAGAAAAATATATGTTAGGAAAACCGGGAGATTTTCTGACGGTGCGGTGTGACGATAAACATGATATTTATGTTGTTGAACGTGATATATTCTTTAAAACCTATGAGAAGTTACTTGAAGGCTAAACGGTTATAGGATAAGGCATGGATATTGAAAGGCAGTTGTATATAAATGGAGAAAAAATGGTATTATGACGCGTTTATAAGCTATAGACATACTGAAAATGACAGCTTTGTCGCTAAGAATCTTCACAGGCAGCTGGAGAGCTTAAAGCTGCCGGGCAATGTAGCGCGCAGACTGAGAGAAAACGAGAAGGAAGCTAAAACGCGGATTACAAGAGTATTCAGGGATCAGGAAGAACTGCCTCTTGTCAGTAATCTTGCCGATCCGATTATGGAAGCTCTGGAGAAGTCTGAGTTTTTGATTGTAATTTGTTCACCCAGACTGAAGGAGTCAATGTGGTGCAAAAAGGAAATAGAAACATTTATCGGTTTGCGGGGAAGAGAGAAGGTTCTGCTGGTACTTACAGAAGGAGAGCCTTCGGATTCTTTTCCCGAAGAATTGCTTTATCGTGAGGAAACAGTAACTGCGGATGATGGCAGTACAATAATCAAGAAGGTTCCGGCTGAACCGCTTGCAGCGGATGTCAGGGGTAATTCAAAGAAGGAAATACTGAAGAAAATAAAGAGTGAGACTCTTCGTCTTGCTGCGCCGATGTTTGGGTGTGGTTATGATGACTTAAAGCAGAGACACAGAGAGCAGAAAATGCGTAANGTGATTGCCATGTCTTTGGCAGGAAGTGCAGTCTGCCTGCTGTTTGGNCTNGTCAGTATGACAATGGCGCTTCGNATCCGCAGACAGAATGTACAGATTAACGAACAGCTTAAAGAAATTGAGCAGCAGTCGGAAGANATCNCGATACAGGCGGAAGAGATTGAGAAACAATATGCGGAGGCTGTGCGCAGCAACTGCGTATCANTGGCAAAGGAATCAGCAAATCTTCTGGAGAAGGGCGACAGGATTGCTGCCATAGAGACTGCCCTGCAGGCATTCCCGGGCGGCAGTAATGATGATATTCCTTATACTCCGGAGGCAGCTTATGCGTTGACCGAAAGTTTGAATATATATGAAAATAATACGAAGATTCTGCCCGACAGGATGCTGGAGGCCGATACAACCATTGATTTTATGAAAATTTCGCCGGAAGGCAGTAAGATTATTACAGTAGATGATTTTGGCATGTTGTGCGTATGGGATGGGAAGGATGGAAGTAAGCTGGCTTCATTTTTACCTGACATGACCATGTATCGTGATGAATCAGCTATTGCATTTATCAGTGAAGACGCCTTTCTATATCCTTCGGATACCTGTGTGAGCTGTTTTGACATAAATCTGGGAGCGGACACATATCAGATTGACTGTGAAGACACCGTTGAGATCTGCTATTCTGAGGATATCGACAGAGCAGTTATAAGTACTATGACCGGATTTCTTGTGATTAGCGGTCAAAGCGGTGAGACCATTGCTTCAGGCAACTGGCAGGAAATTCAGGGAACGGAAGCCTCTATGGAAAATACGGACGGCGCGGTTTTGAATGAGGATGGAACGATGTTCGCGGTGGCAGTGGTATCTGGAGAAGAAGTGTTCATTTTTGTATGCGAAACTCGGACAGGTACGGTTTACCGCCGGTATAGCATTCCCAAGGGCAGTGTAAAATGTATGAGGTTTGCGGATGATGTCATTTATGTTGTAGACAATGATAAATGGGAGTCGGGTATTTCATTTTTGACAGATTTGGGCAGTACTGTTTATGCATGTGACCTTTCACAGGATAACTCTATTCTCTGGACATACAGATACGATAAGGACTGGATTTCTAAAATCTCCGTATCTTCAAAAGAGGGCAGCAGCTATGTAGTCTGTATTTCCTATGACTGTGTTGTCGTTTTGGATGGGCGGGATGGAGGATACATTGAGAATTTCAGCTTTGGTTCGGAGATTGTGGAGATCAGAAATTATGTTGGTCAGGATATATTCATGGTATTTACAAGAGATGGGACGTGGAATCTTCTTAATCTGGAAAGCATGATAGCTTTTGTCAGTTTGATTTTCCCTGATTGCAATTCTACTAATGTAAAAACATTTGGAATTGGAAACGATTACTATACTACGCTGCCTTATTTGGATAAAAAGGTTACTTTGTACCGCTGGGCAACGGGCAGCAATTTTGAGACATTGTGTGAGACCGAAAATCGGTATTCGAGCGCAGAATTAAGTAAAGACGGTAAATATCTGGCAGTTCAAAGTTACTCGGATGAATATAATATTTGCGTTGAGATGATAAATACTGATACAGGAGAAGTGCTTTGGAACTATTTGGGCGATGACTTTTTTTTGGGAATGGGTTTTTATCAGGAAGGAGAAGCTTTAACCCTTGTTACAAATCATAGTATATACCTGTTCGATAATCAGACAGGAGAACAGAGAACGATTTATGACGAAAATATTGTTACCGGCAGATATAAGGGAATAGATGCCACGGGACGGTATGTTGTAGTTTCAGGATACAGAAAACTGGATGTATATGATGTAGCGGACAGTTCCCTTTCTTATGAAATTATGGGTGAGGAAACTTTTGAAGACAGCAGGGCGTTGGCGGTGAGCCCTTACATGAAATATCTGGCGGCAGCTTCGCAAACGACGGATTCACTAATGTTATATTCTATGGATGCTCTGCAGAAAGGGAAAAGCGACTGCCTGTGCGAAATTGAAAACATCAATGCAGCTTATATTGAATATATGTTTTTTAACGACAGGGAAGAATATGAGTCCGGACTGGAACTGTATGTCGTTTATAAAAACGGAGATATAAAAATATACGGGGTGGATGTGCAGCATCAGAAACTATATGAAGACAGAGGTTTAAAGGATCTGCATAACTGCATGACACACTTTATTCAGCCTGGTAATGCGGAATACAGTGTTATTGTGGGAGACGGATGCGCTTATCTTATATATAATGCATGGTACAATCCATGGTCTGATACAGGACAAGAGGAAAGCGAAGAGACCTCTTTGCCGGATTTTTCCAACCATGGTCAAATTACTGCCCATATTGATGGATTCCTTGCAGTTGACGGTAATAGAAACTGTATTTATCTGACTGACAAAAATCAAATATACCGTGTGAATATATATGATGAGACGATGCTCAGGGAGGAAGCGGAGAGACAGCTTGGTATAATAAAATAAAGATAAGTGGCTCTGAGCTTAAATTTATGCTTTATATTTTATTTTTACTATGGTAATATATAATAATGGACAATCAATATATGAATAATATTGATAATCAATATATGGAATATATTGATTTGAACATGGTCAAAGGAGGTCAGTGATGACGCTGTGATACTTAATGTGCGGCGCCGGAAACAGAGACTATGAGTGAGAACGAAAAAATAGTGACGGCAGCGGAAGAAAAGGAAGCTGTTTCAAGAAATTTCATAGAACAGATTATTGACAAGGATCTGGCGGAGGGTGTGTACGATAAAGTATGTACGAGATTTCCGCCCGAGCCTAACGGTTATCTTCATATAGGACATGCAAAAAGTATTCTTTTGAACTATGGACTCGCTAAACAGTATGGCGGAAAGTTTAATATGCGTTTTGATGATACGAACCCGACAAAGGAGAAGAATGAGTTCGTGGAGTCGATCAAAGCTGATGTGGAGTGGCTTGGTGCAGACTATGAGGACAGACTGTTCTTTGCTTCCGATTATTTTGAACAGATGTATGAAGGCGCGGTTAAGTTAATCAAAAAGGGTAAAGCATATGTATCTGATCTGAGTGCGGATGAAATGCGGGAATACAGGGGAACGCTTACCGAACCCGGCAGAGACGATCCCAACCGTAACAGAAGTATGGAAGATAATCTGCAAATGTTTGAAGATATGAAGAACGGGAAGTATGCGGATGGTGAGAAAACCCTGCGTGCTAAAATAGATATGTCATCTCCCAATATTAACATGAGAGATCCGATTATTTATCGTGTTGCGCATCTGTCTCATCATAATACGGGAGACAAATGGTGTATTTATCCGATGTATGATTTTGCACACCCTATTGAAGATGCTATAGAAGGAGTTACCCATTCTATCTGTACGCTGGAGTTTGAGGATCACAGACCGCTCTATAACTGGGTGGTGGAAGAACTGGAATATCCCCATCCGCCGAAGCAGATTGAATTTGNCAAAGATGTATTTGACCAATGTGGTCACCGGAAAACGATATATTAAGAAATTGGTTGAAGAAGGAATTGTAGACGGTTGGGATGACCCCAGGCTGGTNTCTATCGCCGCGCTTAGAAGAAGAGGTTTTACCCCNGAGTCTATCAGGCTGTTNGTAGATTTATGCGGAGTGTCAAAAGCTAATTCTTCTGCTGAATACTCAATGTTAGAATACTGTATCAGAGAAGATCTTAAGATGAAAAGACCTCGTATAATGGCAGCTCTTGATCCAATCAAACTTGTTATTGATAACTATCCTGAGGGTCAGAAAGAGACACTTACGGTANTNAATAATCTGGAAAACGAGAGTCTTGGAACCAGAGAGATACCTTTTGAAAGGGAACTTTATATTGACAGGGACGACTTCATGGAAGAACCGCCGAAGAAATATTTCAGGCTTTTCCCGGGNAATGAAGTCAGATTNATGCATGCGTATTTTGTTACCTGCACCGGCTTTGAAAAGGATGAAAACGGGAATGTGACGGTGGTTCATTGNACCTATGACCCNGCATCCAAGGGTGGAAACAGNCCGGATGGGCGTAAGGTAAAAGGNACTATTCACTGGGTACCGGCTTCCGAGTCTGTTAAGGCAGAGGTCAGGCTGTATGAGAACATNGTTGATGAGGAAAAGGGTGTTTACAATGAGGACGGAAGTNTGAATTTGAATCCCAATTCCCTGACTGTGTTAAAAGAATGCCGTATAGAGCCGTCTGTCATGAGTGCAAAAGCATACGACAGTTTCCAGTTTGTNAGACAGGGCTTTTTCTGTGTGGACTGCAAGGACTCTAAACCGGAGGCGCTTGTGTTTAACAGAATAGTATCTTTAAAGAGTTCTTTTGTCTTGCCAAAAGATGGGAAGAAGTNANANANNAAAAAAGTATATAAATAATTGGGAGGGATACAAATGGCAGATTTGTTATCAGGCTTGGGACAGTTTGGACTGGGCAATCTGGAAAACATGAATTTGTATGAAGAGGAAAAGAAAGAAGAAGCAGCAGGAGACGGTAAGGCAGCAGCTCCTCAGGTAATNCAGGAACAGGATTATCTGTTTGATAAGTCATTCACCTGTCCTGTTTGTGATAAAGAGTTTAAGGCCAGAACCGTAAAAGTCGGTAAGGTGAAGNTGGCCGGAACNGANATGGATTTACGTCCGAAATATGATCAGGTGGATTTATTGAANTATGACATTATCATGTGCCCNCATTGCGGATATGCTGCACTGAGCAGATTTTTTAAATTTCTTACTTCCCCTCAGATAAAAAATATCAGGGAAAAGATTTCAACGGCTTTCAAGCCTAAGCAGGAAGAAAGCGAGACATATTCTTATGACGATGCATTAGAGCGTTATAAGCTGACTTTGGCTAATGCAATAGTAAAGCAGGCTAAGCCAAGCGAGAAGGCATACATATGTCTTAAAACGGCATGGCTTCTGCGTGGAAAGGGCGAGCATCTGGATACCGCTGCGCCTGATTACGCACAGCAGAAAAAGCTTGTTGATGACGAGGAGAATAACTTTTTGCATAATGCATTGGAAGGTTTTCTTGCTGCAAGACAGACTGAGAGTTTTCCGATGTGCGGTATGGATGAGACTACTGTGGACTATCTGATTGCGGTAACGGCCGTGCGTTTTGAGCAGTTCGATGTAGCAAACAAACTGATATCAAGTATTCTGACATCACCATCGGCTAATCCGCGTATGAANGATAAGGCGAGAACNATAAAAGAGATGATNGTTAAGAAAGTTAAAGAGAAAAATGCTGCCAAGAAATAGGCAGCATTTTTTGTAATGCAGTTTTATTATTCATTTTTGTATGCAAGCTTTTTTATTATCGTCAGATAGTCTGCGATTTCATCATACAGCATTTCCGGGTTGAATGAAGGATCCTGAAATCNTTCATTCGTAAGACCTNTGATGGTATATTCCAACATNGTNTGCAGTTTTTCAAACTCAACATTTTCTGTAAAAAGAGTTTTGTCCACACGGCTGTATAAATTGGTATAAACTTCCGAAAGTACGTCACGCTGATCCTTGATGGCAAGCACTGCNTCTTCGACAGTTTCCGATTTGGAACGGTCTAAGAATTGCTGCATACTGGGATAATTTTTCAGAACCTGCATCTTAGACATCTCAACCTGCTTACGAATTTCAAAATAATCCGTGGCGTTTTCTGAGACNCCTCTGGTCAATTCCAATTTCATAAATCTGACNCTATAGTCATATAAAAACTCATACANNCCCAGNTTNCTCCCNAAATAGTGAAAAAGCAGNCCTTTACTGATGCCTGCCTGAACGACNATATCNTCGGTNCTTGCATGCTTATAACCGTTTATGGCAAAAATCTTCAAGGCAGCATTGATCATCCTGTCCTGTTTTTCTTTTTTCAAATCAAAAAATTTTTCNTTCATTAAGAATCACTTCCGGTCTAAAAATGATAAATATTGACTTTGCGAGTCGAATTTTAATATAACATAAAAACTAAGCGGATTCAACAATTTAAAAAAACTAGTTAAGTTTTTTTATAAAACACAAGATGTTGTGTTTTTAACTTTTTATAAAAAAATTAATTCTTTTTTT